>CAYRTD010000015.1:5461-42599 GCA_964426915.1 uncultured Bacteroidaceae bacterium
AAAAAAAAAAAAATATGAAAACTCAGGATTATATTTCAAGAGAAGATAAGTATGGCGCTCATAATTATCACCCCCTGCCGGTTGTGCTTGATAAGGGTGAAGGTATTTATGTTTGGGATGTGGAAGGAAAGAGGTATTTTGACTTTTTGTCAGCCTATTCAGCTGTAAACCAGGGGCATTCAAATCCAAAAATCGTAGAGGCAATGATAGAGCAAGCCAAAAAACTCACTCTTACCTCAAGAGCCTTTTATAATAGTGTGCTAGGCGAATATGAAGAGTATATCACAAAATACTTTGGATATGATAAAGTCCTTCCCATGAATACCGGTGCTGAAGGAGATGAAACAGCACTGAAATTATGCCGTCGGTGGGCATATGATAAAAAGGGAATTCCTGAGAATAAAGCTAAGATCATTGTGTGCGAAGGCAATTTCCACGGCCGTACCATTACAATCATTTCCATGTCGACAGATCCGGATTCCTATAAAGGCTTCGGTCCCTATACTCCCGGGTTTATTAAGATCCCGTACAACGACATTCCGGCTCTGGAAAAAGCCCTGGAAGATCCTGAAATTGCAGGCTTTCTGGTAGAACCCATACAAGGTGAAGCAGGTGTTTATGTGCCCGAAGACGGCTACCTGAAAAAAGCTTATGACATGTGCAAAGAGAAAAATGTTTTATTTATTGCTGATGAAGTACAGACCGGTATTGCACGGACAGGTAAACTCCTGGCCTCCGACCATGAAGGCGTCAGACCCGATATTCTGATTCTTGGAAAAGCCCTTTCTGGTGGGGTATATCCGGTTTCAGCGGTACTAGCAGACGATGATATTATGCTCACCATAAAGCCCGGAGAACACGGATCAACCTTCGGAGGGAATCCCGTTGCAGCAAAAGTTGCCATCGCCGCTCTCGAAGTTGTTAAAGAAGAAAAACTCGCGGATAATGCTGAAAAACTTGGCGTGATCTTTCGCAGGGAAATGGAAAAGATCGATTCCCCGATGATTGAACTGGTAAGAGGTAAGGGCTTACTTAATGCAGTCGTTATCAAACCAAAAGACGGGAAAACCGCATGGGATGTCTGTGTTTCATTAAAAGAAAACGGATTGCTTGCCAAACCCACTCATGAGCATATTATTCGCTTTGCTCCTCCACTCATTATTAATGAAGAACAACTGAAGGAAGCAATTGAAATCATTAAAAAGACAATTCTCGAATTCTAATATTATAAAAAACAAGATGAATAATAATTTGTTTGTACTTCTGATAGCATTATCAGGAATACTATTTTCATGTTCAAATAACGATATGGCAATTAATAAGAAAAATCTGGATACAAGCGCTGAACCCGGTCATGATTTTTATCAGTATGCTAATGGTGGCTGGATGATGAATAATCCTCTGCCCGATGAATTCAGCCGATACGGATCTTTTGATAAACTGGCTGAGGATAACCAGAAAATGGTGCGTACAATTATAGAAGAAGCTGCAGCAGCAAATCCTGAAGAAGAAAGCATTTCTCATAAAGTCGGATTGTTCTATAGTGAAGGGATGGATACGGCAAAGATAAATGCACTCGGAATACAGCCTTTAAATGAAATAATGAGTTTAATTGATATGGTGCAAAAGCCTGAAGACTTAGCCAATATAATTACTCATCTTCATAAGAACAATGTTTCTGTACTTTTCTATCTCTATGGTGCTCCCGATAAAAAGAACAGCGATATGGTTATCGCTAATATTTATCAGGGAGGTTTGGGATTAACAGATGTAGACTATTATACAGCCGGTGATGAGAAATCGGAAGAGATCAGGAACAGGTACAGGGAATACATTGCTAATATGCTGGTCCTGTCAGGTGAAGAAAGAGAAACGGCGAAAAGAAAAGCGGAACGTATTTTCTCGATTGAAGACCGGCTGGCCGATGCTTCAATGTCCCGTCTGGAACGCAGGAATCCCCATCTCACTTATAATAAAATGCTGATCCGTGACTTTCACGAATCAGCTCCTGAAATGAACTGGATAGGCTATTTCAGGTCAATGGGATTAGGAGATCTGGATGAGCTTAATGTTGCCCAGCCTGACTTTTTCAAAGAAACCGAAAAAATGCTCTCGGAAATCCCGGTTGAGGACTGGAAAATCTATTTCAAATGGCATGTCTTGAATAATTCAGCCGCCTATCTCAGCTCCGATTTTGTAAATGAAAACTTTCGTTTTTACGGCGAATATCTCTCCGGAAGAAAGACCTTGCAACCTCGCTGGAAAAGAGTCCTGCAGGTGGAAGATTATGCCCTTGGGGAAGCCATTGGCCAGATGTTTGTACAAAAACACTTCCCCCCGGAGGCAAAGGAAAGAATGCTGGAACTGGTGGCAAATCTGAAAGTAGCACTTGGAATGAGAATTGACCAGCTGGACTGGATGAGTGATGAAACAAAAATAGCCGCACACGAAAAACTGGCTACAATGAATGTAAAAATCGGCTACCCCGATAAATGGAGGGATTATTCAGGTCTTGAGGTAAAGGACAATTCGTATTTTGAGAATGTAATGAAATCCGCAAAATTCAATCTCGATTACAGGCTGTCGAAGATCGGAAAACCCGTTGATCCTGACGAATGGGGAATGACACCCCAGACCGTCAATGCTTATTACAATCCTTCAAGGAATGAAATTGTTTTCCCCGCAGGGATCCTTCAGCCGCCTTTCTTTTATTTAGACGCAGATGATGCCGTTAATTACGGTGCAATCGGGGTTGTGATCGGACATGAAATGACTCATGGTTTTGATGATCAGGGAAGAAAATACGATAAAGATGGTAATCTGACCGATTGGTGGACAGAGCAGGATGCTGAAAAATTCAATGAAAGAGCAAAAGTTCTGGTTGATCAGTTTAATTCTTACGCTGTTCTGGATAGCACAATGGCAAACGGAGAACTTACCCTGGGAGAAAACATTGCAGATCTTGGTGGTTTAAATATTGCCTATACAGCACTAATGGAGGCCTTTAAAAAGAATCCACCGGAACCTGCAATAAACGGTTTCACACCTGAACAAAGATTTTTCCTTGCCTATGCCCATGTATGGGCGCAAAATATCACGGAAAAAGAGATCCTCAGAAGGACCAAAGAAGATGTTCATTCACTTGGAAGATTCAGGGTAAACGGTCCTCTTCCAAATATGAAAGAATTTTATCTGGCATTTGGTGTTGATTCTGAGTCGGAGATGTTTATTGAGGAAGAGAAGAGGGCGGTTATTTGGTAGGGGGGAATAAATATTAGTTTTGCAGTTATGCAGTTGTGCAGTTGGGTTACATCCGTCGGGATTCGCTTCGCTCGTAAATCTTTTATAAAAAATGTTTTATCCTAGGGTTTGCTGAAAAAGTCTGTAGTGCATAAGCTACAAGGCGGCAAAGCGAAGCTGTATACTAACACTGCGAGCTGCAGCCAACGCAGTAGATGATGTACTACAGGCTAACAAACTATAGCTTTTTTAGAAAATGCAACGATAATAGCAATTATAAGTGAAAAACCCTTGCATTTTACAAATGATATAATTTTGTATCTTATTCATTATAAGACTATTTTGTGCTTTTCAGCAGACCCTATCCTAATTCCCCATGAACCACCAGGCACAAATAAAAAGCTCATGGAATATAAATCTTATAGAACTTTAAAAAGAAAATCTTCTCAACAAAAATATAAAACCACCTTAAAACAAACTGCACAACTGCACAACTGCACAACTGCATAACTCCCCTCATTTGTGCCTCTTCTCCAATACCTTCGCCACATCATCAAGGCTAAGGTCCCTGCTTACCAACAGTACCTGAAGATGATAAAGAAGATCGGCAGCCTCATTTAGAAAAAGATTATCGTCATTATCTTTTGCTTCAATAACAAGTTCCACGGCCTCTTCACCGAGTTTTTTAGCTATTTTATTCACTCCCTGGTTGAAAAGCTTGGTTGTATAGGAGCCCTGAGGCATTTCTTTTTTGCGCTTTTTAATGATTTTCTCAAGCTTCACCAAAAAAGAAATTCCACGTTGATTTTTTTCATCAAAACAGGTATCACTTCCTGTATGACAAACCGGCCCGGCAGGCTTGGCTTTAATCAGAAGGGTATCGTTGTCACAGTCGTGTATAATCTTTTTGACATATAAAAAATTACCGCTCTCCTCCCCTTTTGTCCACAGTTTTTTTCTGCTGCGACTGTAAAAGCATACCTTTTCCTCTTTTTTGGTTAATTTATATGCCTCTTCATTCATAAAACCCACCATTAACACTTTCTGTGTATGGGAATCCTGGACAACCGCAGGTATCAGGCCGTCAAGCTTACTAAAGTCCGGTTTCATTTGTTAGAAAATTTTTGTCGAATTCTTGAGTATTTATTAAACTGGAAAATCAAATCTGCGTTTCCGGAGGTCGGTGCTGTCATGAAAACTGTTACCATGATCCTGTTATGCAAGATATTATATTTATCTTATTAATAATTATCTGACAACAATATTGTTTTGCCGAAGATAGGCTTTTAATTCGGGAATTGGTATTTCATTGTAATGAAAAATACTGGCTGCAAGTGCAGCATCTGCATTTCCTTTTGTAAAGACATCAGTAAAGTGTTTCTTCTTCCCGGCACCACCGGAAGCAATTACAGGTATGCTTAGTGAATTAGTCAGCTTTTCAAGGGCCTCGTTGGCATAACCATTTTTTGTGCCGTCATGATTCATGGATGTGAATAATATTTCTCCCGTTCCCCTTTCCTCAGCTTCCCGGGCCCAGGTAAAAAGTTCGCGCTCTGTTTTGAGACGGCCACCGTTTACGTAAACCATCCAATCGCCACTGGTTTCAAGTTTTGCATCTATGGCTGTTACTACAAACTGGCTTCCGAAGGAATTTGCCATAGTACTGATAAGGTCAGGATTTCTTACAGCAGATGAGTTAATGGAAATTTTATCAGCTCCGGCACTCAAAAGCACTCCGGCATCAGCCATCTCATTTATTCCACCTCCTACTGTGAAGGGGATATTCAGATGTAGGGCAATCCTTTTAACCAGATCGGCAAATAGTTTTCTTTTCTCATGAGTTGCTGTAATATCCAGAAAAACAAGCTCATCGGCGCCTTCTCCGGCATATTTAGCTCCAAGTTCAACCGGGTCCCCTACTTCCTTTATCCCAAGGAAATTTATTCCTTTAACTGTTTTACCATCTCTTATATCCAGACATGGAATTATTCTTTTGGCTAACATAATTATTTCTCTGTAAATTCCTTTATATCTTCTGCTGAAATCCTGCCTTCGTATATAGCTTTTCCTATTATAACCGACTTAACTCCTGCACTTTCAAGATCCAGTATATGTCCTTTCCTTCCCACACCACCACTGGCGATAAGATGAATTTCCCCTAACTGTTCCATAATTTTTTTATACACGACTGTGGAAGGTCCTTTCAGCATACCATCCAGAGAGATATCCGTGCATATGACCTTCTTTACGCCCTTCTGCATATAACCGGAAATGAAGCTTATAAGATCAATATTACTAGTTTCTGTCCATCCAGTTGTCGAAATCTTGTTTTTTCGGTGGTCAGCACCCAGTATAATCCGGTCGGCACCATAAGTCTCAAGCCATAAAACAAATTTTTCGGGATCATTTACGGCAATGCTTCCGCCGGTTACCATGGAGGCCCCGGAATTAAAGGCGATGCTAAGATCCTCATCAGATTTTAATCCACCGCCAAAGTCGATAATCAATGAGGTTTTACTGGCTACCTCTTCAAGGGTTTTGTAATTGACAATATGCCTTGCCTTTGCGCCATCAAGATCAACAAGATGGAGTCGTTTCAGGCCCCAGTCCTCAAACATTTTAGCAAATTCGACCGGGTTTTCCCTGTAGACGTTCTTGCGTTTGTAATCGCCCTGGCTGAGCCTTACACATTTCCCGTCAATTATATCAATAGCAGGTATTATTTCCATTATATATCCAAAAAGTTTTTTAAAATTAACTGACCGGTTTCCCCGCTTTTTTCGGGATGAAACTGTGTCGCAAAATAATTTTTATATTCAAGAGCAGCAGAAAAAGGAAGAATATAATCACAGCCGGCTATGGTTTCCGGGCCTGTCTCTGCATAATAGCTGTGAACAAAATATACCCATGGATTATCCGGAATATTTCTGAATAGCCTGCCCGTCATTTCTGAAAGAGAATTCCATCCCATATGCGGAACTTTATTAGCGGGAGGGAATTTTTTCACATCCACCTCAAAAATATCAATACATTTCGTATCCCGTTCTTCGGAATGCCGGCACATAAGCTGCAATCCCAGACAAATCCCCAAAACCGGCTGCTCCAGTTCCTTTAGCAAAACATCCAGTTTCTTTTCCCTGAGGTATTTCATCGTTGTGCCTGCTTCACCCACACCCGGAAAGATCACTCTGTCCGCAGACCTTATAAGATCATGTTCATCGCTCACAACCCCTTCTATACCTAACCGTTTCAATGCATATTGAACGGAAAAAATATTTCCGGCATTGTATTTTATTATAACAACATTCATAATTTCAATTCTGACATTTGTTTGCCATTTTGTCAAAGGTATAATTTCATACCATTATACCTCTCTTCTTTTTTTATTTTTTCGGTTCTGTTGCCCCAAGCTTCCCGGTGGATTTATGCGGCGACCTGATTTTCGTCTTTACAATACCCCCTTCGTAGATGGTAAGCTATGATCAAAAGGATCTTTTCTTACTGCCATTTTAATAGCCTTTGCAAAAGCCTTGAATATCGCTTCGATCTTGTGATGCTCATTCTCCCCTTCAACTTTGATATTCAGGTTGCATAAAGCAGTGTCGGAAAATGACTTAAAAAAATGATGGAAAAGTTCCGTGGGTACATCTCCGATTTTCTCTCTCCTGAAAACCACTTCCCATACCAGCCAACTCCGGCCTCCAAAATCAATGGCTACCTGTGCCAGGCTATCATCCATTGGTAAGAGAAAGCCATAACGCATTATTCCAGCTTTGCTCCCAAGGGCAGTTTTAAATGCTTCACCCAGCGCAAGTGCTGTATCTTCAACAGTATGATGCTCATCAACATTCAAATCGCCACGGGTGGTGATCTTCAGATCTATTCCGGAATGCCTGGGCAACTGTTCCAGCATGTGATCGAAAAAACCCAGTCCGGTAGAAATTTCAGCGCTTCCGGTACCATCAAGATTTAACTCAATTTCAACAGAAGTTTCACGGGTTTCTCTGCGAATTTCGGCTCCCCGGTTCGTGCCGGATAAATACTTCCAGATCTCCTCCCAGGATTTGCAAACCAATGCACAGGTATCTGACAGATTGTTCTTTATTATTTCCGAAGGATCACTTTCAGACTGGAGAAAAAATGCCTTCGCTCCAAGGTTTTTTGCCAGTTCAACATCTGTGATCCTGTCTCCTATCACAAATGAATTCTCAAGGTCGTAATCACCCTCCAGGTATTTTTCAAGCAAGCCTGTGCGGGGTTTGCGGGTTGATGCATTTTCCTCCGGTAAAGAAGTATCAATAAGGATATCGTCGAATTCTATTCCCTGTGAACGGAATACAGAGAGAAATTTCTCATGGGGAAGGTGAAAATCTTCAAAAGGAAACAAGTCTGTCCCCATGCCATCCTGATTACTTACAATTACAAGTTTGTAATCGGTATAATGCCTGATATTATACAAAAACCTGAATACATGCGGATAAAATTCGAGTTTTTCGAGACTGTCAACCTGATAATCCTCAGGTGGCTCAATAATGAGGGTGCCGTCTCTGTCTATAAAAAGCAATTTCTCCATTGACGATTATTTTAAATAGCTGATGAAAAATGGTGGATTTCTTTCATAAGAGCTCTGTTCTCAGCTTCTGTTCCAACGGTTATTCTTAAGGAATCTTCACACAAAACCACACCTGACCGATCCCTTACAATAATTTCCTTTTCCTTAAGATAGTTATATAACTCTCTCGCAAATTCCATTCGCACCAACAGGAAATTGGCATCGGAAGGAAATACGGTTTCGACAATCTCAATTCCTGATAATTCTTTTTCCAGTATTTTTCTTTGCTCTACTATTTTTTTCACCCATATCTCTTTTTGTTTTTGATCCCCTATCTTCTCCAGAGCAAACTTCTGAGTAAGTATATTCAGGTTATAAGGATATTTCACAGCCGAAAACAGCTTTACTATTTCTTTCGATGCAAAGGCCATCCCCAACCTGATCCCGGCTAATCCCCATGCTTTTGAGAAAGTCCTGAGAATAACCAGATTTGGATAATCATCAAGATAGGGAAGCATTCCTTCGCTACCTGAAAAATCAATATATGCTTCGTCGACTGCTACAATGCCTCTGAAATTATTAAGGAGTTTAATGATCTCCTCTTTTCTGAGCAGATTTCCTGTCGGATTATTCGGAGAACAAAGGAAAACAATCTTAGAGGACTTATCTCCTGCTTCGGTGATAGATGAAGCAGTAAATGAATAGTCTTTATTGAGCATTACTTTGCGGACCTGAACATCATTTATTGCAGCACATACTTCATACATACCATAACTTGGAACAATTGAGACAATGTTATCCTGACCAGGGGTGCAAAATATTCTGAATAGCAAGTCGATTGCTTCATCGCTTCCGTTACCAAGGAAAATTCTATCGGATTTTACTTTATATAAAGAGGCAACTTTCTCTTTAAGATTTTTTTGCTGAGGATCGGGATACCGGTTATATGGAAAATTAAAAGGATTTTCATTTGCATCAAGATAAACAGAGGCCTTCCCGGAAAATTCATTCCTTGCGGAGGAATATGGCACCAGGTTTTTTATATTTTCCCTGATAATATTTTCCAGATTAAACATCATGATCTGTAATTATTGGCCGAATTCATCCTTATTGATATTGCTCTTCTGTGTGCCTCCATATCTTCAGCCCGGGCCATTCTTTCAACGGAGGGTCCAATATTGAATAATCCGTATTTGGTAATTTCCTGGAAGCTGATCTTTTTCATAAAACTGTTCAGATTAATTCCGCTGTATGTTTTCGCGGCTCCATTTGTAGGCAAGGTATGATTCGTACCTGAAGCGTAATCACCGGCACTTTCAGGTGTGTATTTTCCCAGGAATACCGATCCTGCATTATTTACCCTCTCGGCTAGTTCAGAATAATTTTTTGTAACAATTATTAAGTGTTCGGGAGCATATTCATTGACAAGGTTAATAATTTCACTATCATTTTTCAAAAGGATAAACTTTGAATTTCCCAATGATTTTCGCGCCATTTCTCTTCTGGGGAGGTCTTTAATCTGCTTATCTATTTCGAACTGAATTTTACTGATGATCCCTTCTTCTTTTGTTATCAGTAACACCTGACTGTCTTCCCCGTGTTCTGCCTGGGAAAGCAGGTCAGAAGCCACATATGCCGGATTACTGGTTTCATCGGCAATTATAGCCAGCTCTGAGGGTCCGGCAGGCATATCAATTGCAGTTTTATCCAGGCTGACCTTCATTTTTGCGGCGGTAACATACTGATTACCGGGTCCGAAAATTTTATACACCAAAGGAATAGTCTCTGTTCCATAAGCCATAGCAGCTATTGCCTGAGCACCACCAACTTTATAAATCTTTTCTATTCCAAGCAAAGAAGCCGTATAAAGAATTGCAGGATTCACTTTTCCTTCCCTGGAGGGAGGGGTGCAAAGAATAATTTCAGAACAACCAGCGATCTTAGCAGGTATTCCCAGCATCAAAACCGTTGATAGTAAAGGAGCTGTGCCACCGGGAATATATAATCCTACTTTTTCTATTGGTTTGGATTGCTGCCAGACCTTCACCCCCGGGGTAGTATCACAGGAAATTTTTTCCGGCATTT
Source organism: uncultured Bacteroidaceae bacterium (assembly GCA_964426915.1). Lineage (GTDB taxonomy): Bacteria > Bacteroidota > Bacteroidia > Bacteroidales > CAYRTD01. The sequence goes on from CAYRTD010000015.1 coordinate 15,339, forward strand.
GTCTGCTGTGAAACTGTTCGATATTCGAGCGGGCAATATCCAGAGCGGATTTTAAGTTTTCATCCACTTCATATTTGGATGCTGCCATCTCAATTGAAGAAACAGCTATTTCATCTAATACCGTATGGTCAAATTTCTCGGTCAGCGATCGTAATGCCTTGTCTCCATTTTTCCTCACTTCTTCTATAATTTCTGTGACTGAGTTCATTAACTCCTCCAAATTAAAGGAAGGACGTTCTAAAATGGATTTCCACTCCTCTTTTTCCGGAAACTTAATTATGTTCATCAACTTTAGTATTAGGGTTATTAAAAATATTTATACTATCATTTTTTCAATAGGAATCACCAGAATCCCCTGAGCGCCAAGTTCTTTTAGTTTATCAATTACTTGCCAGAACACTTTCTCACTTAAGACAGAATGAACCGAACTCCAGCCTTCCTCTGCAAGGGGCATTACTGTTGGTGATTTCATCCCGGGAATCACATTTATGATCTCTTTAAGGTTTTTATTGGGTGCATTGAGAAGAATATATTTATTGTTTCCAGCGGCCTGAACGGAATTAATACGAAAAATCAAATTATCCAGTATGTCCTTCTTAAAATCGTCGAGTAAGGGATCAGCGATGAGGACGGCTTCAGAATTTAAAGCTACTTCAACTTCCCGCAAACCATTACTAATTAGAGTGCTTCCGGAACTTACGATATCAAAAATACCTTCAGCGAGACCGATCCCCGGAGCAATTTCGACTGAACCACTTATTTCATGTATCTCGGCATCGACATTGTGTTTGCCAAGAAAATCCGCCAGAATCTTAGGGTAGGAGGTGGCAATTTTTTTACCGTTAAAATAGCTTACATCAATATATTCAACGTTTTTAGGTAAAGCAAGTGAAAGACGGCACTTCGAAAATCCAAGTCGTTTAATAATATTCACCTCCGATCCTTTTTCCAGCACAACATTTTCACCTACAATCCCAATGTCGGCAACTTTATCGGTAACATACTGGGGTATGTCATCATCTCTCAGATAAAGAACCTCCAAAGGGAAATTGGATGACCTTGACACAAGTTTTCTCTGACCGTTTGTAATGTTAATTCCTGCTTCCTGAATCAGAGAGAGAGACTTTTCACTCAATCTTCCTGATTTCTGAATCGCAATTTTTAATACATCCATAAGCTTAAAAAAAAAGGTTTGCAGTAAGTGCAAACCTTATTAAAAAAAATATAATTTTTTCATTTAATGCACCAATCCTGATACCATCATACGTAATGATGATGATAGGAATAAATTCTTACAATGTGCACGTTAAATGATACCATTTCTATCAATTAATTCGCAATATTAGCTAAAAGCTTTTAATTTATCAAATAAAATCTCGAAAATAAATTATTTAATAACTCAGATCTCTTTAATTTTCTTGTTTAATGATGAGTCATTGAGTCTTTTAAATATATCATCATAAATATTTTCTATTTTCCGGTAAAGATCGGTTTCATTTACACTAATTTTATCGCCTCCGATATCATCGAGCCTTTCAATCAGGAATTTGATGGTGATCTTATCAATATCGAGTGCTGGCTGGAAACCTTTTTCTTTGGGATCTTCCTTAACTGTTTCAACCAGAATTCTGGCTGCAGTAAGATCGTATAAAACATCTCTCACCAGCCGGATGGGTATGCCAAGTTGATTACCAACATTGGTGCTTGTCGGGGGAGGATTCCCTTCTTCAAAATTCTTTACGATATAATGAACCATAAACATCGCAAGAATACGCTTATTATGATTGCTTATGTTCATGGATTCTGCTTCAATGGCATATTTACCCACGTTCTGATAAGCAAAAGAAATCTCGGCACCCAGTAAGACAATCAGCCAGCTAATTTGCAGCCAGACCAGAAACAGCGGAAGGGCTGCAAAAGTACCGTAAATGGCACTGTATTTTGTGACCCCCACCTGAAAATGCACATAGCCCCACTGTACAAATTGGAAAAGTGTTCCGGCAAGTATCCCTGCAATAAAAGCGTATTTAAACTTAACCCTGGTATTGGGCATGATAATATAAAGCAGGGTAAAGGCCAGCCAGATAAGCACATAAGGAAGAAAGCCCAGAAGTTTTTGGATGGCCGGTGTTATGACTTCAAAAAAAATTGCTCCTTCCCGGGCTGATTCTACACCGCTTGAAATAAATATCATCAGACTGCTCGAAACCATTATAAGTAATGGTCCTATAAGCATTATTGAGAGATAATCAGCCATCTTTCGGAAAAATGTACGGGATTTTCTGATTTGCCATATCACATTAAATGAACCTTCTATATTGGTCAATACGCGCATTACCGACCATATCAGAACCAGCAGACCAATCCCGGCAAGGACCCCACCCTGAACGCCTTCAAGGACCTGGTCGGAAAGCTCTATTACCCAGTTCATCACCTCTTCCTGGCCCTGGAAGTTATCCATGATAAAATCTTCCAGTTTGTCGTCGTAACCAAAACCTTTGGCCACACCGAAACCCATTGCCACTATGGGAACTATTGATAAAAGTGTATAAAAGGTAAGTGCTGATGCTCTTAGACCAACCCGGTCTTCCATAAATCCGCGGATAGCAAGGATAATAATCCTGAGCTGCCGGATAAGAAAAGAATACCAGGGAGATTTCTCACTAAGACTTGTAGTCCAGATCTCTTCCTTTATGAATTTAATGCTTCTTGGGATTATCTTCCTCATTTGACTCTGTTTAATGCAAATATAGCAAATCAACTGAAAAAACAATCTTACGCTGTCTGGCCCATTTTTGTTACCCTTATATTTATTAGCCATTATTTTTTTCGTAATATTGCGCGAAAATTGTTTACATGAAGATTAAAATACTACATCTTGTAGAGGGTGCTGAAAAGGCAAAAGGACTGACTGTTGTTATCGATGTTTTCAGGGCATTTTCCCTGGCAGCCTATGCTTTTGGGGCGGGTGTGGAAAAAATACTTCCTGTCAGGGATCTGGAAACTGCGCAAAAACTGAAAAATGAAAATCCGGATTATATACTTGTCGGTGAAAGAAATGAAAATAAAGTTCCGGGTTTTGACTTTGGCAACTCTCCTACTCATATCCTGCAGGCCGATCTTAAAGGAAAAACACTTGTTCATACTACAAGCGCCGGAACACAGGGTCTTGTAAAAGCTATGCATGCAGATGAAATCCTCACAGGCGCCTTTGTAAATGCTTCTGCAATTGTCAACTACATTAAAGAATCTAATCCCGGAGAAGTTTCGCTTGTATGTATGGGTTATGCCGGATTATACCCAGTGGAAGAAGATAGTCTGTGTGCAGAATATATTAAAAATGAACTTACAGGCAGGAAAACGGATTTTGAAGAATTTGTAAAAATCATCAGGGAAACAAGCGGAAAGAGATTTTTCGAAAAAGAGAAGCAATCCTTCTCCCCTTCTTCCGATTTCCATCTTTGTCTGAACTTAAACCGCTTTAATTTTGTTCTCAAGGCTGTTAAGAAAGATGATTCGGTAGAACTGAAAAAAATTAGTCAATAAAATTATGGAAAAAATCAGAGCATGGATTAAAAATTATTTCACCCGGAAATCCCCTTGGAAAATCGCCGGGGATATAATATTTTATATCTTTATTATTTTGCTGATAATACCTGCAACGAGAAAACCACTTTCAGCCACTCTGATCCGGTTGACAATGCTTAAGCCTAAAGTGGAAAGTTCGGAGAATCTTCCCCGGATAACCCGTGCAGACAAGTCTTTGACACTGGAGGATCTGAATGGAAATACCTATGCACTCAGGAATTTTGACAATGATGTTATTCTTCTGAATTTCTGGGCAACATGGTGTCCACCCTGCCGTGCTGAGATGCCTTCTCTTCAGAAATTATATAATGATTACGGGGATAAGATCACCATACTACTGGTAACTTCCGAAGAAGAGAAAGTTGTACGTGATTATCTTAAGGAATATAATTACGATCTTCCGGTATATTTTCAGCGATCGGCTTTTTCACCTTCATTTCAGGTAAGATCAATACCCACTACTTTCCTTATCGATAAAGAAGGTCGCATTCTTACTGAAAAAAAGGGAGCCGCAAACTGGAATTCCGGTAGTTTCAGGAATGAACTTGATCAGCTTATAGATCAATGATTATTAACTCACTTTTCGGTATCTCCAAACCGACAGGCTAAGAATTATTACTGCATAAGCCGCCAGTGAATAGAACTCATTACTTATGGCATTAAATCCTGATCCTTTTAGAAGAATCATGCGGATTACCTTCATAAAATAGGCATAGGGATTGATTATATTTAACTGCTGGGCCCAGTTGGGCATACTCTCCACGGGAGTAAATATACCTGACATCAGAATAAATGTAAGCATAAAGAAAAAGGTGAGGAACATAACCTGTTGCTGATTCGATGATAGTGTTGAGAGGAAAAGGCCAATCCCCAGAGCTACCAGCAGGTAAACCCCTGCAAATGCGAAAAGCAGCCATAAATTCCCAAGCATCGGAAGATCAAAAAGCAATTTGCCAAAAATTAATCCCAGGCCTAGTTCCAGCAGAGCTATTATCCAGAACGGAAAAAGTTTTCCAAAAATAAAGTGGTGTTTTTTTATCGGAGTCACATTGATCTGCTCTGAAGTACCTAGTTCTTTCTCCCTTACCAGATTAAGAGCCGTGAGGAACATACCTATAATTGTAATAAGAATTACAATGATACCGGGCAACATGAAAATTTTGTAATCCAGTCCAGGATTATACCAGTAGCTGCTCAATATATTTATCTGCTTTAAGATAACTGAGGGAGCCGGGCCACCAGACCATTCGTAACGTATATTGTTGTTGAAGGAATTGATTATTGATGTTGTATATCCTTTTATTAAATTCGCCTTCGTGGCATTTACCGCATTTATCAAAAGTTGAACGGAGGCATTATCCTCAATCCGTAATTCTTCAGAAAAACCGGCAGGGATATGAATGACCAGATCGGCCTTCTCTGCTTTCAACATGTCTTCAGCTTCAGTAATACTAAAACCGGTACCCTTAAAATTATAGAAAGGTGAGGCAGTAAATTCCGAAATCATGCGGCGTGAAACAGATGAAAGATCATTATCAATAACATAGAATTTAATCTCCTTCATTTCAAGATTAGCCGCATAAACCAAAAGGATCATCTGAACAAAAGGTGCGATAAAAATAAAAGGGAGCATCACTTTATTCCGGAAAATCTGGATAAACTCTTTTCTTATGATATTAATGATGATTTTCATAGGTCCTATTCCAATCTCTCTTTAAACCTTTTAATACTCAGTATCAGAAATAATAACGTCATAGCTGTTAAAATCAGTAATTCCTTCCATATGAATAATATTCCCGTGCCTTTTATCATAACATGTTTGAGGCTTGCAATAAACCATCGGGCCGGCATTATTGTAGATAACCATTGAAGAACTGCCGGCATATTCTCAATAGGAAAAATGAATCCACTCAGTAACAAGGTGGGCAGCATCAGACCGAGCATGGATATGAACATAGCCATTTGTTGATTAGTAGCTAATGTTGAAATAAAAATTCCCAGAGATAGTGAGAGGGTGACATATAAAATAGTTGAAAACAAAAGCAGGGCTATGCTGCCGTTAACCGGAAGATCAAAAATATAATATCCCAGCAATATGATAATGATAGCATTGGCAAAAGCAAGCAGAATATAAGGTGTGACTTTCCCAAGGATTATATGTACAGGCTTAAGCGGAGAAGCAAGCAATGCTTCCATAGTCCCGAATTCCTTTTCGCGTGTAATGGAAATCGAGGTCATTAGTGCGGAAATCAGAATCAGGATCAATGCCATAGTACCGGGAACAAACATGTAGGCACCTTCCAGTTTCTGATTAAAATACATTCTCTCCAATACATTGATTGAGTATGGCAGATTAGTTTTAACATTCAGATCGTTCATATAACTCATTATGATTCCCCGGGTATAATTCACTATGAGATTCCCGGTATTAGCATCCGAAGCATCGGCAATTATTCTCACATCTGCTTCACCATATTTCTCGAGTTTTTTGGCAAAGTTACTTTCAAAAATAATCACCTCTTTTATCTCTCCTGATCTGAACGCTTCTTCAATATGCTTGTCTGACTTAAGTTCTTTTACAATTTCAAAATACCCTGAGGATATAATTTTATCGGTAATCGCATAAGTTATATGATCTTGAGAATGATCGAGTATTCCTATCTGAACATTTTTGATCTCATTTGAAACCACATAACCAAAGATCAGGATCTGGGCAACGGGAATCCCGAACAGAATTATCAGTGTCCGGAAATCCCGGAAAATATGGTAAAACTCTTTTATGACAAATCCGCGGAATCGTCTCATTTTTAACAATCCATTAAACTATCCAGTTCCTGAATATCTATTTCCCTGAAATTTATTATTACCCTGTCGGCATGTTGAAGTTTATCCGGCTGATGCGTAGATGCCACAGCAATTACCTTCATTCCGGCATTTTTTCCTGCTTCAATGCCATGAAAAGAATCCTCAAAAACAATTGATCTGGAAGGATCTATGCCCAGCTTACGGCCGGTAAGTATAAATATTTCCGGATCGGGCTTTCCTTTTGATATTTGGGTGTCATCTGTAATTTCCGTGAAATATTTCTTAAGCTTTGTCTTTTCCAGTACGAATTCTACATTCTCGGGAGGTGCAGATGTGGCCAGTCCAATTTCAAATCCATCTCCGGATGCAGCTTCAAGAAGCTCTTTTAAGCCTTCAAGGGGCGTTATATGCTGCGAGTAGATATCCCTGTAAATTTTCTCTTTTTCAGCGGCAAATTTTTTAATTTCATCGGGCGACAATTCCCTGTCAAAAAAATTGATGAGAATGGATTCATTAGTGCTTCCAAACCAGCTTTTCACCTCTTCAAAGTTTACCTTCTTACTATGCTTTTCAGCAAATTCCTGCCAGGCCAGATAATGATAACGGTCGTTATTTACCACCACACCATCCATATCAAAGATCAGAGCTTTCTTCATATTTTCTTTCTCGTTTGTTGGATTATTATTAATTATTGGTATTTCTTGCCAGTTTTAAAAATACCGTATTCATATCTTTGGCTTCATATTTCTTTTTCAGCTCTGCCGGGGTATCCAATGCGGCGATCCTTCCCTCCGTCATAATAGAAACTCTGTCGCAATATTCAGCTTCATCCATATAATGAGTTGTTACAAAAACTGTAATACCCTTGCCGGCCGATTCATGTATCAACTCCCAGAATTGTCTCCTGGTAACCGGATCAACACCACCTGTAGGCTCATCAAGAAAAACTATGGAAGGATCGTGAAACACTGCAACTGAAAAGGCCAGTTTTTGTTTCCAACCAAGCGGAATGTCTTTTATCAGTCGTTTCCTATGTTCCAGAAACCCAAGTCTGTTAAGCAATTGTTCGGTTCTCTCTTTTATTTCCCGTTTTTTCATTCCATAAATACCGGCATAAAACCGGATATTTTCACCCACCGTCAGATCCTGATAAAGGGAAAATTTCTGGCTCATATACCCTATCCGTTTTTTTATCCTGTTCCTGTCTCTGTATACATTCAGGCCGTCGATGTATATCTCTCCTGAAGTTGGATAACTCAGCCCGCATAAGATCTTGATAGCGGTAGTTTTTCCGGCTCCGTTCGCTCCAAGAAAACCAAAGATCTCTCCCCTGTTAACCTGAAAATTGAGATTATCATTTGCGGTAAAAGAGCCGAATTTCTTGACCAGATTCTTTACAATTATTATTTTTTCGTCTGTTTTTTCCATTATGGACAGCCACTATTTATTCATCAACTCAATGAACGTATCCTCAATACCAGGTTTAATCTTCTCATATTCATCTACATTCGGTAAAGATCTCATGTCGGACTCAAATTCCTCCTCAGTACCTTCCTGAATACTGACATGAACACTGTGCCCAAACAACCATGCAGACCTGCACCAATATTTCTCTCTCAATATACTGAGCAATTTATAATTTTCCGTATTCGAACGCACTGAATATAGGGGACTTTCAAAGCGGGAAGCAATATCACCGGGTTTACTTACAGAAAGAATTTCTCCTTTTTGGATAAGTGCTACCCGGTCACATTTTGAAGCTTCATCCATGTAGGGGGTTGAAACGATCACTGTAATCTCTTTTTTCCTGATAGTATGCAAAAGATCCCAGAATTCCTTCCGGGATACTGCATCCACCCCTGTTGTAGGTTCATCCAGAATAAGTAAACGGGGTCTGTGTATCAGGGCACACGACAGGGCAAGCTTTTGCTTCATGCCTCCTGAAAGAGCACCTGCTTTCCTTTTCCTGAAAGGTTCAATCTGATTATAAATATCCTTTATCAGATCATAGTTTTCTTCCACCCGGGCACCAAAAACGGTTGAATAAAACCTTAGATTTTCCTCAACAGTCAGATCATGATAAAGAGAAAACCTTCCGGCCATATAGCCGATAATTTTCCTTATTTCCCTGAAATCTTTATCAATATCATAACCATAAACCCTCACTTCACCCTTATCCGGAAGCAGCAGACTGGCAATTATCCGGAACATGGTTGTTTTTCCAGCTCCGTCAGGACCAATCAAGCCGAATATTTCAGATTTTTCAACAGAGAATGAAATATCTTCCAAAGCTTTTATTTCTTTGAATCCCTTATGTACCGAGTTTATATGAATTGCAGTCATTACTTTTCGTTTAAAAGCTGTATTTCCCCGGGCATCCCGATTTTCATACTTCCGTCATTAGGCACCCTGACTTTAACTGCATAAACGAGATTTACACGGTTTTCCCGTGTTTGTATAATTTTGGGAGTAAATTCAGCTTCAGGTGAGATCCAGGAAACTGTCCCTTCGATTGAGTTCAAGCCATCAGGACCATCGTACAGTACTTTAACCTTATCGCCCAATCCTACGGAACTTAACTGGTTTCCGTCAATAAAAACACGTAAAATCAACTCTTTCAAATCGGCCAGATTGATAACCGGTCTTCCGGTTACCGCCATTTCGCCCTTTTCCACAAAGGTTTCAAGAACCCGTCCGTCGACAGGCGCGTCAATGAATGCCCTGTTTATCTGATCTTCAATCTGGCTAAGCTGTGCATTTTTTGCATCATTTTCTGCATATACGGAAAGCTTCTGCGATTCAAGACTTTTAAGCTGGGCCATGGCAAGTTCAAGTTTTCCTTCAAGATCATCCATTTGTTTTTTGGTTGCCGCATCTTCAAGGAACAGGTTTGCAGATCGCTTAAGCTCCCGTTCGAGATTGGAAATATTTACATTCTGAACATGGATCTGCGCATTTATTTGTTCAATCCTTGCCATAACTGCTTTTCTGGTAGCAAGTAATTGCTTTTTCTGTAAATGAAATTGCAATGTATCTGTTAAAGCGATCAGGACTCCTGCCTTTATTTCATCACCTTCATTTACATTCATCTGAATTATAACAGCCGAAGTCTCTGAGGGGATCAGAATATCCTCCGATTCAAAATTCCCAAAAGCAAAGGATTGTTCCTCTTCATTTTTACAGGAATTGAGGACTAACAACAGTCCTAATATTATGGATCCTAAAATGTATTTCATTTGTTTTAGAATTATGATTATTCAAATAGTAAATTTCCTGAAATCAGCATGTAATCAGCTATAGATTGTTGAAGAAGGATTTCTTCCGATTTCAACCTGATCCGTACTATTTTCTCGCGGTTCAGAACATCAAGGTAATCGATGGTCCTGATTGTTCCGTTATTAAGCTGTTCCCGGTACGTTTGTGTAATTTTTTCCCTTAAATCCAGAATTCGTGAATAATTTGAAATATTTTCCACATGTTCATCAATCTGTGCCATCTGATTGATCCGGGCCCGGGAAATATTTTCTGTTAACTCTTGCTTTCTATTGTTTAGCATACTGATCTGATGTGTGAGATTATTTTTTTCTCTTCTGGTCTTTCCCCAGTCACAGATATTCCACTGCAAACCCAGTCCAACAAGATAATAACTGTCGAATTCATCGTTAAGCATATTCAATCCGGGCTTCCCATAACCAGCCTGCCCAAAAGCAAAGGCTACAGGCATTCTGGAAGCATCAACCAGATCTGCCGATTTTTTAATTATATCTTTATTCTGGTCGATAATCCCTAGTTCTTTTCTTTCCACTGGTACGTGTCTGGGTTCAAATTGTGTATTTTCAAGTTTAGTTTCGGTTGAAAAGTTCATACCTGTATAGGATCTCAGTATTTCCAGAGATGCCTCTTTTCTTTGCCGGGCATTTTCAATTTCCTGTTGAATATCAAGAATTTCGATTTCTACAAGATCAAGATCGGATTTTAAGGCAATACCGTTTTCAATGGCTGAACGGGCTACTTTTTTGTGTTCTTCAAGTTGGGATAGGGTAATATTCATTATCTCAACCTGCTCCTGAAGCTTAAGAATGTTAAAATATAAGTTAATGAGGCCCTCTTTTATATCTTCGATCTCTTTTTCTGTTTCCGATAACTTCATGCCGGAGGAAAGCTCTTCAACAGCTTTTAACTGTTTAATTTTCCCCCCGTCATAAATGGTTTGCTTTAGATCTATATATACCTTATACTGATCCTTTGGCACAGAAGGGAAGACCAATCCCGGTACAGGCCCCTCCATATCAAACTCAATGACATCCGACTGGTAGGTAGCCTGACCTTTGAGATCGAGAGAAGGATACCAGGAAGTATTATAATTTACCAGTTTATTTTTTGTGATGGAAGATATAAGCTCCTTATCCTTAGCCCGGGGATGATTATGAGTGGCTGAATCGACACACATTTTCAAGCTTATCTGAGATTGAACAGGTTTTCCTGAAATATGAATTAACATAAGAAATATTACTAAGGTTCTCATGACTCAGTTACTATTGAATTTAAAAATGTTTTTTTAAGGAATTCCCTTCTCTGTTCAATGAAGCGGATAAATTCATCTTCATCTTCACCGATGATGAAAGATTTAATTAAAGGTTTTGCGGCAAAAGGAAAGATTATGATGGATAGTAAACTCACCAGAAGTTGACGGGGATCTTCCTTTATAATGTTCCCCTTTTCCATCTCTTGTTCGATCTGACGGATGGTCAGGTCCGGGTCTATCCCTTTTGATTTAATTGTTTCAACAAGTTTCTCCGGATTTTGAGCCAGTTCATGAAGAATGAAGATCGGGGTAAGCGGACTTGAAAGCAGAATGGATGTATAGCGATCGATAAATCTCTCAAATTTGACTTTAACAGGCTCTTCCGATGTCATTAATTGAGCAATTTCCGGTATAAACCGTAAGAACACCCTTTCAAAAATAAAATCAAAAAGTTTCTCCTTACTTCTGAAATAATAATTCAGTAAGGTTCGGTTTATCCCGGCCTTAGTAGCAATCTCCTGCATAGAAGTACCTTTCCTGCCCTTTTCTATAAAAACTTTCGTAGCAGCTTCGATAATACGGTTTTCGGTTTCAGAAGAATAATTATTTTCCATTTTTAACATGTATGTTTGACAATGATGTTAAACGATTGTGTAAAATTAAAAAAAAAATTCATTTTCAAATAGATTCACAAGAAAAAACATAAAATCCCTGTTAAAAACTTATTTTTGTCAGAAACTAAATGACCATAAAAAACCCGCAACTTAAAAAAGTTGCGGGTAGAATTTCCAAATCAGTAAGTTCTGTGATTACTCGATCGTACTTTCTCCATCCAGGGAATCTATATCCTCGTAAGGTTCCATTTCGTCTTCCGCAGGTTCCATCTGCTCTTCTGCAGGTAAAGCTTCTTCTGTAGATTCGTTTTCTTCAGCACCCTGCTTACAGGATGAGAAAGAAATCATTCCAATAAAGGCAAAAAGGGTCAGTAAAAATCCAATTTTTTTCATAGTAATAGATTTATTAGGTTAAAAGGATAAATTCGATGTAAATTATCAAAAAACTACAGGAAAACAAATAAATGCAGAAGTTTTTTGATAAACAGATCACTTGAAATCTAAGCCTTTTTGCTAATTTTAAAAAAATCTTCCCTCAGATGCAGCACAAATATTTATTATTCGTCATTTAGATGAAGGCAAAGCAAAAAAAATACCAGGATATCCATAGAAAATTGATTGAAGAATGCCGGAAAGGTGACAGAAAGGCGCAATTTGAGGTATACCGGCTTTATTACAAAGCCATGTATAATACTAGTCTCAGAATTGTTGGCTTGAGTGATGAAGCAGAGGATATCATGCAGGAATCTTTTTTAAAGGCCTTCGAAAACCTGGAGCATTACCGCGGAGAAGTGAGTTTTGGAGCATGGCTTAAAAAAATAGTCGTAAATCGTTCTTTGGATAGCTTAAAAAAGAAAAAACTGGTAACCCGGGATATCGATGGACTTGAAGATGAACTGGCTGATACCGGTGAAATCCAGGTGAATGAGGATTTCAGCCCGGAAGAAATCACAGAGGAAATTAGAAAGCTGCCCGACGGCTATCGCATTGTACTCACACTCTACCTGTTGGAGGGCTATGATCACGATGAAATATCTGAAATTCTCGAAATCAGCCCTTCGACTTCAAGATCACAGTATGCAAGGGCTAAAAAGAAACTGGCCATAAACCTAAAAAAGAAATAAAATGAAAGCTATTGACAAAATTATAAAAAGCAGAAGGGAGGAATTCGATTACGCCGAACCGGCAGAGGGCCATTTTGAAAGATTTAAAGGAAAACTCCCGAAGCAGGTAAAAAAGAATTATCTCTTTCTCAGAATAGCTGCAGCAGTGATGACCGCAACCTTCATTACTGCGGCTGCCTGGATCTATACCGATATCGAAACAACCGAAACGAGGATAACGGTTTTTTCTCCTGAAATTCAGGAAACTATATATTATTATAACTCTCTCAACTGGCAAATGGAAAATCAGATTATGGAAATGCCTCTTGAGGATAATAAGGAAAAGAGAAGAATTCAAAACGATATTGAAAAATACGAGGAAAATTATCCTCAATTGATGAATGATCTTTTAAAATTCCCTAATGATCAAAGAGTTATAAACGCAGTTATTGAATATCACAGATCAAAAACACAAATACTGGAGCATATACTGGGCCATTTACAGCAAAAGAAGAGAATTTAAAAAAAAATATTTAAGACATGAAAAAGCTATTATTTATCAACCTTTTCATACTCGCTATCCTGATATCGGGAATAGAAGGAGTTATTGCTCAGAAAGTTGAAAAGAATTATCAGAAAAATTTCACTGCAGATCCGTCAACAATTATCGATATTGACAGTAAGTTCGGAGAAGTAAAGATTCTGGAGTGGGAGGAGAATTCCGTTGAGGTAAAGGCAAATATCTGGGTTGAGAGCAACAAGGAAGAGACTGCCCGGGAGCTTTTATCTAAACTCGATGCTGAAATCAGCAAAAGTGAAAACCGGATTACAGTTGAATCCATACTCCCATCTAAATTAAATACCGGAAAAAAAACAAACTTCAGGATAGATTTTGAAATACATGCTCCTGCCAATGTCGATCTGGAATTATCGAGCAAATACGGAGCGGTTTACGTTGAAGAACTATCAGGACATGCTGATATATCCGTTAAGTACGGAACCATCAGGATACAAGAGTTATCCCGTGGTAAAGAAAAACCCCTGAACCATATTAACCTTGCTTACTCTTCGGGCAGTATTGAAGAAGCCGGATGGCTCAAACTGGATATGGCATACTCCAAAATTGCCATAGATGAAGCTCAGGCTCTAATGGTACTGTCAAAATATTCAGGGCTGACTATCGATGAATGCAGTTCCCTTGTTCTTGATTCAAAATATGATAACTATAGCCTGGGAGAACTAAATAATTTTCTGGGGGATATGAAATATGGAAATCTTAAGATTGATGAACTGCGGAGCCAGCTTGAAATTAAAAGCGCTTACACTTCTGTAAAAGTAGATGAGATAAGTTCTGAATTTGAAACCCTAAAAATTGATAATTCCCGGGGTGGATATAAAATTAGTTTGAGTGATAACGCAGCTTTTACCATTAATGGATATGCAAACCGGGGTGATATCTCCGTGACGGGAATGGGAAATTTGAATAAAAGAACCGAGAATGCCGATACCTATGTTGATGGAAAATATGGTGACAATCCTTCTTCAAAAATAGATATTGAAGTAAAGGACGGTAGTGTAAAAATCACTCTTGAATAGGCAACCGCTTATTCAGTATCATTCCTGAAAATCCCCACAATCCTTTTACCAGCGGAATTACCATAAGCACGGAACATTCCGCTGGTATTATACTCCATAGCATAATTTCCGGAGGCATCGAGACACACTACCCCACCTTCCCCACCGGCAGGTTTCAACTGATTCTGAATTACTTCCACAGCGGCATTTTCCACGGATAAGCCCTTATGTTCCATCAGAGCAGAAATTTCATGGCATGCTGCATATCGAATGAAGTACTCGCCATGACCGGTTGCAGAAACACCACAGGTGGAGTTTTTCGCATAAGTGCCCGCCCCGATCACAGGTGAATCCCCTACTCTTCCATATTTCTTATTTGTTCTTCCGCCTGTGGATGTTCCCGCACATATATCACCATTTTTGTCGAGTGCAACACATCCAACGGTCCCCATCTTTCTAAATTTTAAACTATCCGTATCAACTCCTTCTTTTTCAAGGGATCTTAGCAGGGATTCAAATCTGCTATGAGTAAAGAAATAATCAGGTGAAACAATTTCAAGTCCCTTTTCCTTTGCAAACTTTTCTGCCCCCTCACAGGCAAGGATCACATGTTCCGACTCCTCCATAACTTTTCGTGCAGCACTGATGGGGTTTTTCACGGAAGTTACCCCTGCAACAGCGCCTGCGCTCAAATCAGACCCCAGCATAATCGAAGCATCAAGCTCGTTTCTTCCTTCATGGGTAAATACCGCCCCTTTGCCTGCATTGAATAAGGGTGAATCCTCCATCATCCTTATTACATTTTCCACTGCATTTATAGAATTCCCATCGTTTTCAAGTATTAGTAGTCCCCGTTCCAAAGCTTCATTAAGTAATTTTCTGTATTCTTCCTGTTTCTCTTCAGGAAGATTTTCCGGGCTGATATTGCCGGCCCCGCCGTGAATCACAATCGCGTAATCAAGGGGAGAAGGAGGCCTGGTGCAGGAAAAAAAGACTCCGGTAAAAAATATAAGACTAAATAGGAATGATAATTTTCTCATGATCAGTTAAATTAATTTATTCATTTACAGATACCACAACCAGAGAATTGCTACCGTAACTATCATATAAATAACAGTCAGAGGACCTCCAACTCTCATAAAGTCATTGAATTTGTACCCACCCGGCCCAAACACCATAAGATTCGTCTGAAAACCAATTGGTGTCATGAAATTTGCCGCTGAGGCAAAAGCCACAACCAAAACAAAAGGCATGGGAGGCAAATTCAGATTTGCAGCCATGGTAAGAGATATGGGAAATATGATAGCTGCTGCAGCCTTGCTGGTTATAAACGCAGCAAGAATACTGGTAATGAAAAAAATGCCGAAGAGTATCCCTATAGTCCCAAAGGGCAAAAAAAGTGACAGAATGGATTCTGCAAGTAAATCAGCTGCACCCGATTTGATCATGGCAGAACCCAGAGCGAGTGACATTACAATAATGATAGCCAGATTATAATCAATGCTCTTCGACAAGTCTTTCGGATTGGTGATCTTAAGCGCCAGGGAAGCGATGATCACAACAAGCAGCCCCATGAAAAGCCGGATCACCCCAAATGCAGAAAGAATTATGGAAAGAAAGAGTCCACCCAGTAGCACAGCTGTTTTATACCATTCCAGTTTAACAAATCCTTTCACCCGTGAAATAAAATAAAAATCCATGGTGTTTTCCGATCGCACAAGGAAATCCTCTCCTGCAAATAAAAGAATCACATCGCCTGCTCTAAGCATAACGGAGCTGAGTTTTTCCTGAAGCATCACTCCGTTCCTGTGGACAGCGATTACTGCGGCATCATATTTACTTCTGAAGTTAACTGTTTTAATAGTTTTTCCTATCAGGGATGAGTTCTGACTGATAACAATCTCCACGATCTCGGTTCTTTTTCTTTTCGACATCATGCCTACTTCCGGTATCTGAAGACCGGATTTGGATTCAATCATTTCTGCGATGGCAGTGGTATCGCCGGAAAAAACCAGAATGTCATTTTCAGCAATTATAAAATTTTCCGTAAAGCTCAGGATCTTTATCTCATCTCTGATAATCTCAACAAGTGTAAATGATTTTGCAGAAGTAAAACTGGCTTCTTTAACAGATTTTCCCGCAAGATGAGAACCCGACCGCACTTTTGCTTCTACTAAATATTCCCGTGTAAGCAATTCATGGCTATGCTCCTCTTTACTTCTATCCGGTAATAACTTATCTCCGAATAACCACAAATAAAAAAAACCGATAACCATCATAGGAAAGCCTACTATAGTAAACTCAAATATTTTCAAAGGTTCCAGTGAAGGAAATATAACCTGATCTTCCACCAGCCCGTTTACTATCAAATTGGTCGAAGTCCCTATCAATGTTGCACATCCCCCCAGGATAGCGGCGAATGAAAGCGGCATCAGAAATTTGGAAGGAGCAATATTGTTTCTTTTGCACCAGCTGTTAACATAAGGCATCATTACCGCCACCAGAGGGGTATTATTCAGAAATGCCGAAAATGTACTCATGATGATCACCATCCGGTTAAGGAAGCCGGTATACGACCTGGCATTTCTGAATATCCTGTCGAATATGACCTCAATAACGGCAGTTTGCCTGATAATATCCCCGATAAGAAGTAACATTATAACTACAGCGATCTGTTCATTGGCAAATCCACTGAGTATTTCAGAAGGTGTAAGTATGCCGGCAAAACCAAAGATGCTGATGGCGATCACAAATGTGAAGGCCGGACCCAGGACCCCCCAATACAGTGAGATAAGGATGAAGAGGATGATGATGAAAACAAGAATGAGGTCGAAACTAAACATATCCCATTATTGAAGGCTCCAAATTAATAGTTTTTCGGAGGATAACCTAATTTATAAACATTAGAGACCTACATCAGGAAAGTTCTCTTGTTTACCGAAATTACTATTGATTTTTTAGTCTTTCTTTAAAGGGCAGGAAGGTCATAAAATCAGCATGATGAACGATATAAGCCTCTGTTGTCCTTGCAATTTTATCCCCCTCTCCGGCATGGGCTGCAATAATGTGACAAACTTCAGGTGGGACATCACATTCTTCTGCAATACTGACTCCGGAAAAAGGATGCCTCAGGTATTTTCCATACATTCCCTGAACAGCTTTACCGTCTTTGAGCTCATATTCGAGCAATTTACCAACATCTGCAAGAATGGCTCCTGCTATAAGAACATCCATATCAACCGGTAAATCTTTACCAAAAAACTCTTTCATCTTAATTCCGGCTTCACGGGAGATATGAACGACAGATCTTTTATGTGCCATAAAACTCACTTTCAAATCGGGCACCAATAAGGTAAAAGGAATAGTTTTCAGGTTCTCAATGCTAAGAACCGATCGTTCAAGGGCAAGTTCCCATGTAAGGGCTACTTTTTCCCTCAAATCCTCATCGAGGATCCATTCCAGTTCCGGCCATAATTCTTTTATTTCTTTTTTCATGTTAATTTATTTATTACTGTCTGTCTCCCGGATTTTGGACAATAAAACAATTGTTAAAGCTTTTCAATAATGGCATCTGCCATTTCCTGTGTTGATGCTGCGCCATATTCCAGAACATTCTCTCTTCCGGGTAATTTCATCATATCGTAGGTTCTGACTTTGGCTTCGGCAATCACATCAGCAATAGCATTTCTGATCTTTTTAGCTATTTCGTATTCCTCCAGATGATCCAGCATCAGACATGCAGATTCGATCATAGCTATCGGATTTACAATAGACACTTTATAATCTGCATACTTAGGGGCCGAACCATGAGTGGGTTCGAAAACCGCCACTTCATCCCCTGTATTGGCGCTGCATGCAAATCCTAGTCCGCCAATTAAACCGGCAAAACCATCCGATACGATATCACCGAACATATTACCGGCCACGATTACCCCATAATCTTCCGGATTTTTGGTTAGCCACATCATCTGGGCATCAATATTTGTATTCCATAATTCTATGCCCGGAAAATCATTTTTCTGGATATCCATGGCCATTTTGTACATCATTCCTGAGGTTTCCCTTATAACATTGGGTTTTTCACATACAGTAACAGATTTATAACCGTATTTCACCGCATATTCGAATGCAGCTCTGAGGATTCTCTCAGTAGCCTTTTTTGTAAATATTCTTGTGGAAACCGAGATATCAGATTTTTTTACCTCTCCGAAATTCTTCACGAATTTGGGATGAGACATAAGAGCTTCATAAACCTGAGCAGGAGGATCCGACCATTCTACTCCACCATAAAGGCCTTCAGTATTTTGCCTGAAAATAACCACATCAATAACCGGTTCTTCGATCGTATCATTAGCCCCTCTCCTGATGAAATTCAGCGGATTTCCTTTGTAAGTCCTGCACGGACGAATACAAATGTCAAGATTAAAATGCTGACGAAGACCAACAATCGGGCTTGAATACACATAACCTTTATCCCTCAGACCAATATCCAGCTCCTCTTCCGCAGCATCTTTGGGTTTAGAAGTAATGGCTCCGAAGAGACCGGTTTTATGCTTTTGGAGAAGGTCGATGGTGCGTTGTGGCAAGGGATTTCCTTCCTTTTTCCAGAATTCCCATCCGATGTCCGCTTCAATATAATCGGCATTAAAACCTGCGGAATCAAGTACCCTTATGGTCTCTTCTAATACAACCCTGCCTATTCCATCGCCAGGCATGGAGATAATGGTCCTCTTTTTCATAATCAGTTAGTTATTTAGTTTCAGTTTAAAATGTCCGGTTACTCATTCAGTAATATATTTAAGCGGTATTTCCCGGAGTACCGTGAACAAGCGTGACCGCGTTCGCATGAAGCTTCAGCGACAGCGTGCGGTTGCGAAGCTCGTTATCACCCGGTCCGGCATATCCGGATCTAAAAATAATGCAAATATCTCAATACGATCCGGACGATTTTCATGTTATATAGCCAATGTTTTGTATAACATTCATAATTGTTCATAATTAAACAGAAATAGAATTTGAAAATTAAAAATGCTTAGTATTTTCGTGTTTTCAGGGATAAACATTAATTGTACTATTCCTGAGTAACTAAATCTTTTTTATGTCACAGATAACATCGCTGGAACCTCTTATTCTCTGGAAATATTTTGACCAGATTCTGACTATCCCCCGACCTTCAAGAAAAGAAGAAAAGATCAGGGAATTTTTAATAAAATTTGCAGAAGAGCATAATCTAACAAGCAAAACAGACAAAGCAGGAAATCTGCTAATATCAAAACCTGCTTCCCCAAACTTTGAAAACAGAAAAACCGTAGTGCTTCAGAGTCACCTGGATATGGTTTGTGAGAAGAATGCTGATGTGATCCATGATTTTGATAAAGATCCTGTGATCCCCTTAAAAGAAGGAGAATGGATCACTGCAGCCGGAACAACCTTAGGCGCCGACGATGGTATAGGTATTGCCAGTCAAATGGCTATACTCGCATCTGGTTCAATTGAACACGGTCCCCTGGAATGCCTGTTCACAGTGGATGAAGAAACCGGACTCACGGGAGCAATGGCCCTCGAACCCGGCTTCTTCAAAGGAAGTATTCTTCTCAATCTTGATTCGGAAGATGAAGGAGAGTTGTTTATTGGTTGCGCGGGAGGAATAGATACTTTGGCAGATTTCAAATTTAAAACCCGGATCTTTCCCTCCGGACATATTCCTTTAAAAATCTCTGTACTGGGACTTAAGGGAGGACATTCAGGGGATGAAATACATAAAAGTCCCGGAGGAAACTCCAATAAGATACTGAACCGTTTCCTCTGGAATGCAAGTAGAGATTATGGACTGAGACTATCTGAATTCGACGGTGGAAATCTCAGGAATGCCATTCCCAGGGAAGCTCATGCAATTACTGCCATACCGGCCAAAAACCTGAAAAAGCTTGAGAATTATTTTTCAGAATTCAGGAACATGATAAAAAAAGAGCTTTTAACCACCGAACCTAATGTTAATTTGAAGCTGGAAAACTGTGAGGCTCCGGAAGTTGTAATGACCCGGAAATCACAATCCAAATTACTTTCTTCTCTTTATGCCTGTCCCCATGGAGTAATTAAATGGAGCGATGATGTGGAAGATATGGTAGAAACATCCACCAATCTGGCCTCGGTAAAATTCAAAGAGAATAACAGGATTGTTATAACTACAAGCCAGCGAAGCTCAGTTGAAAGCGCGAAAAAGGATATCGCAGACAGAGTAAAGATCATCTTTGAATCGAACGGGGCAAAGGTAAGGCATACGGATGGTTATCCTGGCTGGACTCCGAATCCTGGTTCTGAAATCGTGAAAATAACAGCAGAAAGCTACACCCGTTTGTTTAATAAGGACCCTTTGATCAGGGCTATCCACGCAGGACTTGAATGCGGACTTTTCCTGGACAAGTATCCCCAATTGGATATGATCAGTTTTGGACCAACGATTAAGCGTGCACACAGCCCGGATGAAAAAATACATATCGGTTCCACCCTAAAATACTGGGAGCTGTTACTGGAAGTATTAAGGAGAATTCCGGAAAAAGACGGAGCCTAAAATTCATTCCTCCACGTCAAAATCTTCCTTCATTTCAGCAACAATAACTATAATTCCATTATCGGCCATTTCCTGGGGAAGCTTCACAGCCAGGCCGTGAAAGGGATAAAAATCCAGAGCCTGACCGGTTTCCAGGACATAGACTTTTTCGGGAAGATATCTAGGGCCAGAAACAACTATTTCACCATTTTCAGGCCAATGTGTAACATGCAAAAAAAGTTTCTTCCCATCAGCTGTCTCTTTCGAGGTTATAAAACCCCAATCCACATTGTGATATGGGTTTGGATCTGTTTCGTAAACGGCATCACCGTTGGCATACATCCAGGCGCCTATTTCACGGAGGCGTTTAGTGCTGGCTACAGGAAAAGATCCGTCCCCTTTTGGGCCAACATTCAGTTGAAAATTTCCGTTTCGTGATGCATTCCCAACAAGTTTCATTAGCAATCCTTCTGCAGGTTCCCAATGATGATCAAGCTTATGATATCCCCAGGAATGATTCATTGTACCGGATGTTTCCCATGGTTTTTCAATAGTTTCGGTGGGAAAGGAATTATCCCCCATGGACAAAAAATCAACTTTAGAGGCAATTTCCGGATGCTTCATTAATATCCGGCTGTTTATCAAACAATTGGGATCAAGATCACGAACCGTTTCTATTAGTTCATTAAGGCGTTCATCCGTAATTATTTCCGGTTTCCCCCAGGTATCAAACCAAAGGAGTGCCGGTTGATAATTCTCAATAAGTTCTTTGACCTGAGGCAGACACTTCTCCTGCCAGTATTTTTCAAACATCTCATCACTTACCTGCTCCGGGGGAGGCACACTTTTGAACTCCTCCACTCTTGGCTTTGCGCCACCCGGATGTTCCCAGTCCTGCC
The DNA here is from genome assembly GCA_964426915.1 of uncultured Bacteroidaceae bacterium. GTDB lineage: Bacteria > Bacteroidota > Bacteroidia > Bacteroidales > CAYRTD01. The sequence continues at coordinate 36,998 of CAYRTD010000015.1, forward strand.
AGTGAGAATAATAAAATCCAAGTTTAATGCCATGCCTTTTGCATGCTTCATTCAGTTCACCCAGAATATCCCTTTTGAACGGGGTAGCATCCATCACATCAAATTCCGAGACTTCAGATGGCCATAAAGCAAAGCCATCATGGTGTTTTGAAGTGATTACCATATACTTCATGCCGGCATTTTTAGCTTCAAGCACCCATTCTTCCGCATTAAACTTTTCAGGAGTAAATTCGTTGGCAAGTGCCTGGTATTCATCATCAGGAATTCCATAGGGCCAGTTTCCCTGCTTCTGGATCCATTCAGCATACATATTTCTTCCAGAAATCTCTCCATCCCATACTCCTGCAGGAATACTATATAAACCAAAATGAATGAACATGCCAAACCGGGCATCAGTAAACCAGTCGACCCGTTCTTTACTTGCCGGTTTTTCCTGTGCCATAAGATAATCTCCGCCTGCTAACATTATCAGTAAAACTATAAATATCAGGATATTGTATCTCTTTTTCATAACTATATTTTTTTAATAAAAATAGGCCAATGCTTTTCCTGTTACCGGATTGTCACGGTAGGTACCAATATATTCTCCTTCCCATCGACCATCCTCTTTTTGCAGTAATATATGGTATTCTCCGCTTCCCCCCATAATAACTCTATCCCTGAACTGCCATGTATGGTATTCTACCTGGACCGTGAACTCCATGGAAGAAGAATCTGTTTCTGAATTTACCAGTTTTCCCGTACTTTGCCAGCCATAAAGTGTATCCTTCAAAACACCATTTTCAACTTTCATTTCCAATACAGGAATATCATTACCTCTGACATCTTCAAAAAGAAGATTTCCATAATGGGTGCCTTCGGAGATATTTACCTCTTTATGGTTCATTCGGATTGAATCAATCCTGGGATTGATTTCTTTTAACACTTCAACATGCATATCTGTTTCATCATCATAATCCACAAGGCCATCTGTAAATTTTTCATCAGTTGATGGAGGTTGAACCCATCTGTACCAGGTGTAACCGACCATAGCAGGATGGGTTATGGCCTGTTCCAGTATCCTTTCACCCCGCTTGTACATTCTCTGCTTCAGGGTTAGCCCGTTTTCGGGTTCATTATGAAGCGGAACTTTTTTTATAATATCTGTATTCCAGCTAAATTCGCCGATAAGAACAGGCAGTCCAACCGACCGGTATAAATAATCAATCCTTTCATACATCACGGCCCGGTAATTATTTTGTGATATTACATCCACCCAGGGTTTCATGGCCTGGAGAATAAACTCATCAGGAGGTCCACCAAACCGGCACCCCAGAATAAGATGATTGGGGTCGTATCTTTTAATTGCCTCATTAACGAGCTGGAAATAGGTAGAGGCAAAAAAAGCAGAGAAATCCTCTGAATCTTCCTGGTATTGTTCACTCTCAATGGGTATTAATTCCTGGTTCATTTTTCGCAAGTGCTCATGACTTATTTCAGGAAGGTTCCATGCTTCGCCAAGCCGGGTTAAATTCTGATGCCTTTCCATTAAAAAATTCCATGCGGCTATAGTAGCCGGTTGGTTCTCTTCTGCAGAAAGAAGTTGTCGTAAAAGTGAAAATCCGAATCTGCCGGCGTTTTTAAAGCCCGGATCAAGTCCAAAATCACTGGTAGCTCCAAAACCAATTTCATTATCCGTAAAATACCCCAGAAGCTGCTTCGAATTGCGTAAGGGAGAACATAAAGCCCTTGCTTTTTTATCAATAGCCACTTTCCATTCATCACTGAAAATATCAGGAATTGAATGCCTTTGGCCATCCAAAGCCATAAATGGTCCTTCTTTAAAAAACTCAAGAATTTCGGTATAAGCCATTCCCTTATCAAAAAATTCTTCCGTTGTCCAGGCTCCTAATCCATTAAATCCCCAATCCCTTAAACGATTTATTGTAGAATAAACAAAAGTATCCGGATTCTCCATGTAATTATATTTCCGGTCAACGGCCTCAGCATATTTCCCTGGAGTAGCCCTTCTACCTCCTTGAGTTCCTGCACGATTAATAGCACATACTCCTTTATAAAAAAAAGGCTTCCCCTCGGGATCTATGAACCACCACTGACCTTCAGAGGTTTGACCGACACGAAAAAAATCACTACTTCCTTTTACAGAGTTTTCTTCGAAACTGATATCCTCTCCTTTTTCATTACATGAAGAAATGAAAAAAAGAAAAATACTTAGGTAAAAAAACTTTTTCATATTGTGTTTATTATAATTTTTATGCTGTTCAGAAAAGTTGAAAAAATTTTAGCGGCTGTACAAATATTGGTCTTTATTCATGAAGGTCATATTTTTACCTGCCATATGCATTAAGTCTTTCAAAGGATATTATCCAGGATAAAAATAGGGTAATGATAAGATATTTGTCTGTTGAAACGTCTCAATATTACTCTACAAATAATTCATAAGACTTATAAAATGATATAAGAAGCGATGGATCCAACAGAACTGATGGGCTGAACCCAGAAGAAGTTCTCTTCGGGACATACCGTTCATTGCTACACTTCTCCTGGTTTGGGGTTGGCAATCAGTAGCTGAAATCCGTCACCATTCAGGTATGTACGATCACAAAGTTCAATCTTCAAGATGGGATTATCACTTGTTTAACCGGCTCCATTCAGGGCGCATTCTAAGCACCTTATCATACATCAAACAACCCTTCTCATGCGCCCCTTCCAGGTAGCCTGTGCTCATCAAAAACTCATCGGTTATTTCCCCTCCTGTAAATCTGAAAGTCTTTTTAAACAGTTTCACCCATTCCTCTTTCGTTTTTGGATGATGTTCATCCAGCCAGTTTTTGAATGAACCATATTCTTTCTGTAATCCGAGGATTATTTTTGCATTAAATATAGCGGCATCCACCTTTAACCGGTTACGGATAATGCCAGGGTTGTTCAAAAGTTTCACTCTGTCCTTATCCTTAAAGGATGCCACTTTTTGAATATTAAATCCTGCATATGCTTTTCTGAAATTATCCGCCTTATTCAGTATAGTGGTCCAGGAAAGTCCGGCCTGGTTGATCTCCAATATTAACCTTCCGAAAAGCTCATCATCCGATTCAAGAGGAAAACCATAGGCAGTATCATGATATATTCGATGGATATTATCCGGTTTCATATCAGCCACTGCCCGGCAATAGGTTTTTGGTTTTTGCATATCTGCAACAAATTCTTTAGGCGTTATTCTACAGTAATTCCCAGGTATTCCATTACTGCTTCATCTCCTTGCAGTGCAACGGCCGGCCTCGGATTAGCCGAATTAAACACTTTTAGTTCTTCTGTGGATAGAACAGTAACAAAGTCTTCCCTGTATCCTTCATCATAAGGAATGTTCCTGTAGTTCAATTTGAGATGATGAGCAAAGAAATTATAGGCTGCAGTTCGTTTGGAACATCCGTAATCATGTTTTTCAGTGGGAAGGTGGACATTTTCAACTTTGTGTTCAGCATCGTAAAGGGCATATACCTTCTGGATATATGGGTATTCTATCCGGGGGGTATTTCTCGTCCAGTCAGCCCCGTTGGATATTAATAGCATAGGTCTTGGTGCACAGAGTGCGGCTATCTCAACATTGTTTGTCTGGTGATCCCTGCCTTTATGCACCGGCATTCCGCTTTCACAAACACATCCTCCAAAAAAGTGGGCGGATACCTGCACCACCGGGGCGGATGCTTTAATCCTGTCGTCAATAGCGGCAAGCATAAAAGTTTGTGTGGCACCACCCGAGCCACCGGTCATGCCAATGCGCTTCGGATCTACATCAGTCCTCGATAACAGGTATTCGAGCACCCTCCTGCTGTTCCAGGTCTGGAGTAACAGTGCAACAGGAATATAATGGTCTACTTGCGTGAATTCACCGTATCCAACCATATCATAGGCAAAGACAATTGCTCCCATTCTGGCCAAAACAGCGCTTCTTAATTGTACATAATGGGTAAAACGTTTGTCTTTAAGATGACCATGAGGACTGAGCATGGCGGCATGCTTTTTTCTTTTTTCAGCGGGCCGGTAGAGATTGCCGGTAATATAAAAACCAGGGAAACTTTCAATGGCAATGTTTTCAACAATATAACCATCCATTATCCTGGTATTGGTTACTATAGGATTGAAATTTCCTGAAATATCCGGCATTTTTTCCAGTTGCATTCCGTCAATAATACCTTTCTTGATTCTCTCTGCTCTTCTTTCCCAGGATTCCAGATCATCCCAATCCGTAGAAAACTTTTTCATCATTAAGTTCGCTTCATCCTCTGTCCAGTAATGGCCCATGCAAAGCATGGTGTCTTCCTGGGCAACTAAGTTAATGCTTAAAAATAATGCAATAAGAAGGAGTATAAAATTTTTCATAGGATAAATAGAGATGCTAATGAATGAAACAAATATAGTGAAAATGTTATTCATGGATTTTTCATTCCTGACAGGGGGCCTATACTTTGACCCCAATTAGGGTCAGTTGTTGAATGTACCAGGGGATTCATCTACCATGGGTTCCACCCATGGCTATTCTAGTTTAGCCCTGTCGGGGTTAGTGATACCATTCACCGCCTGCGCAACATACCGCTTACTTACCTACTGATTACTGATTACTGATTACCGCCTCCTGCCTCCTGCCTACTGCCTCCTGCCTAATCAACTTCCCTGAATTCCGACTTCACAACCCCACACACAGGGCATTGCCAATCATCAGGTATATCTTCAAAAGGGGTGCCAGGTTCGATTCCTGAATCGGGATCTCCAAGTTCCGGATCATACACGTATCCGCATACAGTACATTGATATTTTGTCATAAGAAAGTAATTTTCCAACAAATATAATTCTACTTTGACATATTAAAAAATCTTATAATCCAATTTTCGCTTTTACTTTTTTCCTTGTGGGTCATTATGAATCCCTCCCGGCCCCATCCTGATAGGCATGGCGCAAGATGGGGGTCGGTGTAACATCTTCTTTGAGCCCTCCCTTTTGAGTGTTATTGATGCGATTTTTCGGGTGAGCATTTTCGGATCTGAAGGAGAGAGAGGTTTCGAACACTCAAACATCCTCCCCCGAGCGCAGCGACTCATAAAACCCTTTTATTCCATATTTCCTCCGTGGTTCCCTGCCCGCCAAAGCACGGGCCCATGCCTCGGTCACCGGCGGCCAAAACCTTTGGTGACGGCTCGCAGGCGGGCCTTTGACTACTCCGCGTCCTCTGTGTAATTTGTAGATAGCAAATCAGAATACAAAACTTTTAACAAATAGGAATTTGCATTTTCTTGAACATAACGGACACTCATTCCTGCTGAAAACAGACACGGATTCTTGCGGACAAGCGCTTCCCATCGAAAGTCAAAGCTTTCTGTATCAAAGAAAGAATTCTTCTAAAATTTCTTAACCCAAACAATCAAACAATCCTTCATCTGCGAATCTGTGGCAACCTTTGTTATTCCTTCTGCCCCCTCCTCCCCCCAGCCCGCTGCGCGGCCTGGAGGGAGGAGGGAGGGGTGGGTCCCGCAACCCCGGGTTCCGTGAGGAAAAAAATAAAGGCCAAAGGCCTTCATTTTCTCCCTCACTCCACCCGGGGATCGAG
>CAYRTD010000016.1:0-42429 GCA_964426915.1 uncultured Bacteroidaceae bacterium
CAGTTATGCAGTTATGCAGTTATGCAGTTATGCAGTTATGCAGTTATGCAGTTGGGCAGTTGGGCAGTTGGGCAGTTGGGCAGTTTAGGATGAATCAATTTCAACAATAAATCGAAAATATTGTTGTTCTACTCTGGAGAAACTGAGAAAAACAGAAGATATTCTATGTCCAAAAAGCTTTGCAAACAGGGACCATCCATAAATAAACCGGATAAGAAACTTAAATACGTATGCAAGAAATGTGATTTAGAGGCAGTGAAGGAAAAACACTGTTGTAAACCGGTAAAAAGAAAATGAAGATGAGGTAGGAGAATGAGGTAAAGATTGGCCTGCGCTTGAGCGGGCAGGATTAAACCCAAAAATTCATCAAGCCTCTGAAACCCCTGAAGCCTCTGAAACCTCTAAAACATTTGAAAACTATTAAACTAAACTTCTTTCAAATAAACCCATACCTGCGCCACCGCTCTAATAGCTATCGGAGCGAAGGAAAAAACCTATAAACCCATAAACTCATACCTGCCCGCGGTCCGTCGCCATGCGCCTACGCTGTAGCTTCAGCGCAAGCGTAAGGCTATGGCCGCCGGTGACCATCACGAAGGCCTGTGCAATGGCAGGCGGGAACCTATAAATACATAAATTTTGATTATTTTAGCAGCAAAAAGTGAATAATATATATGATAGCAAGTAAAGACATAAAGAACAGGATAGAGGAACTGAATGAACGCTTTAATAAGAAGCCTGCAGAGGAGGTCCTGGAATATTTCCTTTCAGAATATAAGGGAAGAATAGCCCTCTCGTCGAGCCTGGGAGCAGAAGACCAGGTCTTAACCCATATGGCTGTAAAAATTGATCCTGAAACCAGAATCTTCACCCTCGATACAGGACGAATGTTTCCGGAGACATATGAGGTATTGGATGAAACCAACAAGAAATACAATATAAAAGTGGATGTATTCTTCCCCGATTATAAACAGGTGGAAGAAATGGTGCAGGAAAAAGGTATTAACCTTTTTTACGATAGCGTGCAAAACCGCAAGCAGTGTTGCCATATCCGAAAAATAGAACCTCTTAAACGTGCTTTCAAAGATCTTGATGTTTGGATCTGTGGTCTCCGTAAAGATCAGTCTGTAACCAGATTTAACACCCAAACCATCGAATGGGATGAAGGCAATGGCCTGATAAAGATAAACCCGCTGATTAACTGGACGCAAAAAGACGTCTGGAATTATATTAAAGAACATGATGTTCCCTATAACAAACTGCACGACAAAGGTTTTCCAAGCATAGGCTGCCAGCCCTGTACCCGTGCGGTCAAGCCCGGTGAGGATGTGCGTGCAGGTCGCTGGTGGTGGGAAGAGCCGGAGCAGAAGGAGTGTGGGTTGCATGGCAGGAAGAAGTGATCGGTGATCGGTGATCGGTGTGATCGGGGATCGGTAATCGGTGATCGGTGTGATCGGTGATCGGTGATCGTGTCGGTAATCGTGTCGGTAATCGTGTCGGTGATTGGTCGGTATGCAGTGTTCGGTAAACAGTAAGCAAGTTGGGGTGATTGCTGAGCGGTTAACTGCCTGCCCATCTGGACTATATCAAGTTAGATACCTGAAAATACGGTTTCTCCGCTAAGGGGCTACCAAATGCTGCCATTCTCATGCACTCTTTCTTAACGTTTTCTTCAATACCGTAATTGCTGCCTCATAGCCTATCTCAAACATCTCATTTCCTCTGGCCACTTCAAAAAGACCATAGTCTGAAAGTTTTTCCGGTTCAATGAAAATGGTCATTTTCTTCTTTTTATCCATGATCTTTGAAGATATACTTAATTGAAAAGAGCGTAAAGCCATATGAAAAACTCCTTTGGGCTGTGCTACATTTCCTACAGGATTAACATAGGCTCCAACAAGCCGTTCACAATCCTTTGCTATGGGTTCAACCGGAAAGTTATTCGTAATACCGCCATCTATATAGAAACTTCCATTGATCTTCTGAGGCCTGAATAATACGGGTATACTGCAGGAAGCAATAATTGTATCAATTAAATCGCCCGAATTAATATACTCCGGTTGACCGGTGCGGTAGTTGGTTACAGTAATCCACAAAGGCTTTTTCAGATCTTCAAATCTATGACTTCGAAGATTCCTCTTCAAAGAATCCCTTAAACCTCTCATTTCCAGAAAACCGGATCCGGGAGCACAAATCCTGACAAATCTGAAAAGACGTTTTCTGTCAAATATCTCGAGTATCTCTTCCGGTGAATAACCATCTGTATAAAATGCTCCCACAATGGATCCTGCACTGACCCCGCTGATAATCTGTGATTCAATATTCCATTCATGGAGAGCTTTTAATATACCCGCATGAGCAAATCCCCGTGCAGCACCACCACTTAATATGAGACCTGTATTATATTTCTTCTTTCCTTCCATATTATTATAACAAATACCGAGATTTTTGTTTCAGTTCATTAGTTACCGGAAATAATCATCTCATGTATTGCAATGAAATCCTTGCTGGCTTGTTGAATTTTTTTTCCAGGTTTACCTGTTGCTTAATGATTTGATACTCCCGCCTTTCTGCAGGTAAAGACACAATTTAATTATATCACAGCCGTTAATGATCATAAACTCCCATGTAGACTATTTTTTGTAATTTTACATTATTAAAATTTCATATTGTTTTTTATTTACCAAAGTTTCGCACAAAAGACTGATCCTTTTGTTTCGCTCGGGGAGCTGATGAACAAAGAGATATCTTAAAATAAGTGCTCTATTTGAAATGCAAAACTTCAGTTACAATACATTTGGATACTTATTAATGAAGATATTAAAAAATATCCCCTTTTTTGCTCTGTTGTTAATAATGAACGGGGTGAATTCTTATGCCCAGAATGATCTACAGAAAAAAAGATTATTTTTCAAAAGTTACACACTCGACCAGGGCTTATCGCATAATACGGTATTCAGCATTGAGCAGGATTACCAGGGGTTTATCTGGTTTGGCACTCATGAAGGATTGAACAGGTTTGATGGTTATGAATTCAAAAAATATTTTCACGATCCACAAGACTCTCTCACATTACCCGGGAATTCCGTGAACTGCGTTTTTCATGATTCAAAAAACAGACTCTGGGTTGCAACAAATGAAGGGCTTTCCATTTATAACCGGGAAAAGGATAATTTCATGAATTTTGAAGATTACTCCGGGAAAAGCTTAAGTAATTCCATTGTTACAACCATTATTGAAGACAGAGAAGGGAATTATTGGATTGGGACCTTTAACGGAGGTTTAAACTATTATAATGAAAAAAAGGATTCGCTTTTTATCATACGCAATAATCACAATTCAGACAGGTTAACCGGCAACACTATCCGGACAATTTATGAGGATGAAACAGGATTTCTTTGGATAGGTACCAGGAACGGGCTGAATAAATATAATCCGGCAAATAACAGTAATAAATTCTATAAATTTCATCCTGACGATATTACCGGTGGGAATGATATAAGATATATCTATTCTGATGGATCCGAATTGCTTCTTCTGGCTACAAATGGCGGCGGACTTATAAGCTTCAATAAAAAAACAGAAGAATTTCATATTAATAACGGGGATAGTGATAAAACCGGAACATTAAAAAGTAATACCATTCGATCTATCATTCGGGATGACAGCGGTACTTTGTGGATAGGCACATTAAATGGTTTGTTTCTCCACAATGAAAGGGATGGGAAATTTCATCACTACAAGCATAATCCGAATGATCCCGGAACATTAAATGCTCACTCTGTAAGAGCGATATTCGAAGACAGGGATGGAAATATCTGGCTGGGACTCTATTATGGTGGCATTAACTTCTATAACCAGGAAAATTCCCAGTTCCATAACTTTACTGAGAGGGGGCCGAATGAATCAGGATTGAGTTCAAATATAATCAGCTCATTTGTTGAAGATAAAGATGGAAATTTGTGGATAGGAACCGAAGGAGGAGGTTTGAATTACTTTAATCGCAAAACAGGCAGTTTTAAACATTATTTGCATCAGCCCGATGAAAACAGTATCAGCAGTAATTATATCAAATCACTGGCTATTGATAAAGATGGGAAAATCTGGATCGGAACTATTGAGGCTGGACTTGATTATTTTGATCCTGCCTTATCAAGCTTTTGGAATTACCGGAATGATCCTTCCGATTTTTATTCAGTGAGTAATAACTATATCAGATCAATCTTCATCGACAGTAAAGATAATATCTGGATTGGCACCAATGGTAACGGACTGAATAAATATAATGCCAAAAACAGAAAATTTGAACGCTTTCCATACGATAACGGTGAAAACGCCATACATGGAAGTAATATTAACAGTATCACTGAAGATAGCTCGGGTCTCCTGATCATTGGTACAAATAAAGGATTGAACATGTTCAATCCTAAAACCTTCCAAAATAGATTCATAAACTCAATTGGTGAGGAAAATCCCATGAGTGAGATATGGAGTTTTTATCTTGATGAAGAAAATAATTTATGGATAGGCACTAATGAGAACGGACTTGTTTACTATGACCGGAAAAATGAATTTTTCAGTTCTTTCACCCAGGAAGATGCCCTTTTGAACAATGTTGTGTATGGCATAATTCCGGATAATATGGGGTACTTGTGGGTTTCTACAAACAAAGGATTGTCCAGATTCAATATTGAAAATCACTCGGTGAAAAATTTTGACAGTCATTCCGGTATAATGAGCAATCAGTTCAATTATAATTCCTATTATAAAACCCGTGAGGGAGAACTATTATTTGGAGGGAACCGCGGTTTCACTCTTTTCCATCCTGATGAAATACGCTCAAATACCATAATGCCCCCGGCCGTTATTACCGGTTTTAACCTTTTTAATAAACCTGTGAATTTGACAGATGAAGATTCACCTCTCAATTCGAATATAATAATCGGCGAAGAAGTTACACTCAACCACAAACAAACAGTTTTTTCAGTCGAATTTGCTGCATTATCTTATATAGCACCGGAAAATAACCAGTACGAATATACCCTGGAAGGTTTTCTGGATGACTGGATCTATATGGGTAACAACAGGAATGTCACATTTACGAACCTTGATCCGGGGAATTACCTTTTTAAACTCAGGGCATCCAATAATGACGGGGTATGGAATAAGGAAGGAACATCATTAGTTATTAATGTACTTCCTCCTTGGTGGAAAACGGGCTGGGCCTTCAGTGTATATGCATTGCTTACCCTTGGATTAATTCTTATTGCTGTAAAAGCTTATGAAATACGAGTGGATGAGAAAAACAAACTAAAATATGAAAGGCTTGAAAAACAGAGGATAATTGAGCTTAACCAGATGAAACTAAAGTTCTTCACCAACATCTCCCATGAATTCAGAACACCTTTAAGTTTGATAATCGGACCTGCTGAAGAACTTGTTGAAAAATTCAGAAACAATCAGGATGGCATTTTCAAGAAACTATCTGTAATTCATAAAAATTCCATTACCCTTCAACATCTTATTGAGCAGCTGATGACCTTCAGGAAAATTGAGGCAGAAGCACTGAAATTAAAAATAGAGAAAATTGAACTTGTCAGTTATCTTTCTCGCATTAACGATTCCTTCCTGGATCTGGCAGGTAAGAATAATATTAAATTCCTTTTCTCTCATGAGATAAATCCCCTCTATGTATGGATCGATCCTGATATGATGGAAAAGGTCTTTATCAATATCCTTTCCAATGCCTTTCACCACACACCCAAAAACGGTGAGGTTAAAATAAGTGCATATAAAAATACGGTTTCAGGAAACGCAGAGATAAAAATTTCAGACACGGGACCCGGAATTCCGGAAGACAAACTGGAAAAAATCTTTGAGAGGTTTTATCAGATAGACAACCCCGAGGCTGGTCTTCATCATGGAACAGGAATAGGGCTTTCCTTTGCAAGAGATATCATTAATCTTCATCATGGGGTTATTTCTGCTGAAAACCTAAAAGGAAAGGGAGTGAGTTTTATTATTAAGCTAAGACCGGGACATGATCATCTTAAAGAACATATTTTGATTGAAAGCGGAGACTCCATGAAGGAGGAGAAAAAAACACACAAAGATTATGATCAGGATATACTTCTACCGGAAAAATTAAATGAGGATACTGATGAGGGAATAATAGCTGCTGAGAAAGAATCTATAAAAAAATATAAAATACTCATAGTTGAAGATAATGAAGGTCTGAATAATTACCTGAGTGACACTTTATCTGAAGAATACCAAATATACAACGCATTTAACGGTAAGCAGGGATTAACCCAGGCCAGGATGCAAAATCCTGATTTAATCATTATGGATGTGATGATGCCTGAAATGGGAGGCATTGAACTCACAAAGGTGTTAAAAACCGATTTCGAGACCTGTCATATTCCCATACTAATGCTCACAGCGAAATCATCTCTTAATGATGAGATACAGGGTTTCGAAGAAGGAGCAGACGCATACATTACTAAGCCTTTCAGCATGAAACTACTGAAAACTCAGATTTCTACGCTTCTGCAAAACCGTGAAAACCTGAGAAAAGTTTTTAATCTGAATCTTAAACTTGACCCTTCAGAAGTTCATATTCAGTCTATGGATGATAAATTCATAAACCGTGCAATGAAAATCGTAGAAGACAATATTGCAGAAGAAAAGCTGAATGTGCAATTACTGGCTAAGGAACTCGGCATGAGCCGCATGCAACTTAACCGGAAGATGAGAGGTTTACTGAATCAATCTCCCAGTGATTTCATCCGGACGATCCGTTTGAAAAGAGCCTCTCAGCTTTTGATTGACGGACAATTAAATGTCTCAGAAGTTATTTATCATGTAGGACTGAACAGTCGCACTTATTTTACAAAAGCCTTTAAAGAACAATTTGGAATTTCCCCAAAAGAATATGCCAAAAAATATGCCGGATAGAAATTGAATCGTGAAACCGGACTTTCATATTATAAAACCATAGAAATGTTATATCCGGACAGTCCCATAAAGTTAAGAACAGAAGTTTCGCACTAGATTTATTTGTTAATGTAATGATTGTTTATTCGATTGGGCTTTAATAGCCCGGAGGGCTTGTGGAAACATTCTTTTTATATAATTTTTAGTGCAAGACTTAAGTTAAGAATAAACACTTACCTTCCTCTGCATCTATAGGTTACTAAATCTTCACCTCCCTGCTACCATAATTTCCTCCTCATTTGTTACATCAGAGTACAAAGCTGTTACACCCGGACTTTCTCCGGAACTCTAATGCTTGTAAATTGCGTTAATTATCGGCTGGAAAAAAGACTCTTTAAAATAGATAAAATGAAAAAAATAAGGTTTGTATTAAGAATTGCACTGATTCAGGTTCTGATCTTGTTCACAGTTTTTCCTGTTTTCAGTCAGGAACGGACCATTGAAGGGAAAGTGACCGCTCAGGAATTACCTGAAGGAGTTCCCGGGGCAAATATCTTTATTAAGGGAACAACACAGGGAACAATAAGCGATTTAAACGGGAATTACAGTATTCAGGCTTCCACCGGCGACGTGCTTGTATGTTCATTTGTTGGTTATTCCAGTTCGGAGAAGGTTGTGGAAGAAAATTCCTCAGTTGTGAACTTCAATCTTAAAGAAGACCTGGTGGGTCTGGATGAAGTGGTGGTTATAGGCTACGGAACCATTAAGAAAAGTGATCTTACAGGTTCCGTATCCTCAGTTAAGGCTGAAGACCTCACTGAAACGGCAACTACAAATGTAGGTGAAATGTTAAGAGGGAAAGTTGCCGGACTTGAAGTCAACCTTGAAACTGCCCGGCCTGGAGGTTCTTCCTCAATACTTATAAGAGGGAGGAATTCCCTTTCGGGAGGAAATAATCCTCTTTTTATCGTTGATGGCGCACCGGCCGAAGGGATCAATGATCTGAATGCCCAGGATATTGCCTCCATAGAAGTATTAAAAGATGCCTCTGCACAGGCTGTTTACGGGGCCCGGGCCTCGAACGGGGTAATTCTTATTACCACCAAAAGAGGAAAATCAGGGAAAATAAAAGTTTCCTATAGCAATTACGTGGGAGTGCAACAGGCTCAGAAAAACTTTGAGTTGTACAATGGTCCTGAATGGGCCGAGATGAGAAGACAGGCAGTAAGATCAGACCTGGCTCCTCAACTCGATACGATAGAGAACTGGAGAGAATTTTTGCCCGATGAGGTTATTTTCGACAGTAAGATGCTTGAAGCCTTGCAAAATGAAGAATATGTGGATTGGGAAGACTTGGTTCTCAGAGATGCATGGATGCATAAACATGATCTAAGCTTAACCGGGGGTACTGAAAACACAAGGTTCGCAGCAAGTTTCGGATATTTTGACCAGGACGGTGTGGTACCAACCTCCGGATATAAAAGAGGTACTTTCAGGTTCAATTTTGATCAGAAGATCAATGACTGGCTTTCTTTCGGAGCAAATAGTTTTATCAGTCGTTCAGACCAGGATGTCGAAACTGAAGACAGGAATTTTATTATTCAGCCCCCCTTATCACAGCCATATGACGAACAGGGAAATCTGCAAATGGATATCACCAATGATGTAAAACATTATAATCCCCTGCTGAATTTGTATGAATCCACTAATAACAGGAAACGTACAAATCTTAACCTGACCTTCTTTACAGATATAATCATCACAGATTTCCTTAAATACAAGTTTAACTCCAGCATTAATTCTATAACTCAAGAAAGTGCTGAATATCTGAGTACACAACACTCCATCGGAAGGAGATTGGCTGAAGGATCAGGGAAAGGAGGTGAAGCCACACTGGGAAGTTATGATAGGCTTGAATACCTCATTGAAAATATTTTAGATTTTCAAACCAATATTGGTGGAGTTCACAGCCTTTCAGGAACACTAATGCAAGGAATTAACGAGATCAATAGTCAAAGATATTCCATTACAGCTCAGAATTTTACTGATGATATTCTGGGGTATAACGGAATTGGAAACGCAACCACGATACTTCCGGTAAACAACAATTCTTTCAGAAGGGCAATGATCTCTTATATGGCCAGAGCACAATATGGATATGATGACAGGTACATGATCACTCTTACAGGTAGAATTGATGGTTCATCTGTCTTCGGACCCAATAACAAATATGCCTTTTTCCCTTCAATAGCCCTTGCCTGGAGACTTGATCAGGAAAACTTCCTCTCCGGAGTAGAGGCTGTAAGCAGTCTGAAATTAAGGGCCAGTTACGGATTGATAGGTAACGAAGCGATTCAACCCTATACTACACTGGGTTTAACAGAGAATCGCTCTTACACTTTTGGCGAAAATGACGTAAACGTAGGTTATTTACCCGGATCCAATGATTTCCCCAACTATAATCTTCGGTGGGAAAGTTCAGCTACCAGCAATATAGGAGTTGATTTCGCTCTTTTTAACGGCAGGATAAATGGTACTGTTGATGCCTATAAAATAAATACCTATGACCTGCTGGTCAGCCGGCAGGTTCCCAGCACTACTGGTTATACAAGAGTGCTTGATAACCTTGGAGAAACTCAAAATACAGGCATCGAGGCTCTCCTTAGCACGCACATAATCAGTACAACGAATTTCAGCTGGACAATTGATGCAACTTTCTCCAGAAACAGAAATAAGATTATTGCGATATCCGGTGAAGTGGATGATGACGGAAATCCGGTAGATGATGTCGCAAACAACTGGTTTATTGGCGAACCTATAAATGTATACTACGATTATAAATTTGACGGCATATGGCAAATGGATGACGACATCCTGAATTCTCATATGCCTTTTGCCAGACCTGGTCACGTAAGAGTAGCAGATGTTAACAATGACACCCTTTTGACCCCTGCAGACGACAGGGTTATTATTGAAAGGGATGCCAACTGGATAGGAAGCTTTGGGACAACCCTAAGATATAAAGCTTTTGAATTGAGCGGAGATCTTTATGTTGTTCAGGGTGTAACACGCTTGAATAATTATTTATACAATTTTAATTACGGAGGTCTTGTAGCCCATTTTAATGGTGTAAAAAGGGATTACTGGACACCTGAAGATCCATCTGATGAAGTGCCCAGGGTATATCTCGATAATACAAGCTCTTTGTATAAATCGACCAGTGGATATCAGGATGCATCATACATCCGGTTAAGAAATCTGACACTGGCATATAATTTACCTGAAAAGATTTTACAACCGCTAAGAATAGAGAGACTAAGGGTTTACGTTACGACCAATAATCTGTTTACAATAACAGATTACAAATCATATAGCCCGGAAGTAACTCCATCGGGATACCCGGATAACCGTTCATTCCTGGCCGGAATAAATGTAACTTTTTAAATTATTAATCATTATGAAAAAGATAATCATCCCCTTACTATCATTAATATTAATAAGCTCCTGTTCAGATTTCCTTGATGAGGTTTCGAAAACAGACCTTACGGCAGGATTGGTATACAGTACCCAGGAAGGCCTGGAATCAGCCGTGGTTGGACTCTACAATCTCGAAAGAGACATTTACACCCATCACCCGGAAGGCAGACATGCCTTTTCTATTATGCTGGGTACAGATATTTCGGTTTACAGAACAAGTGGAGATGACGGAGCTGCATATTATGATGCGAACATGAATCCCACAAACTGGACAGTGGGTTCCATCTGGCGACATCATCACAAAATTATCGACAGAGCAAACAGTGTTATTAGCAATGCAGAAGAAGTATCAATGACCGAAGAAAGGAGAAACCAGATAATAGCAGAAGCAAAATGTTTCCGTGCACATTCATATTTCCATTTATACCGCCTTTACGAAAATATTTATGTGACGGAGAAACCATGGACAAATGTGGACATTGACATTTCCCCTTCTCCAAAATCAGTAATCTTTGATTTGATACGAAAAGATCTAGATTTTGCCATTGATCATCTGGACTGGGTCCCGGAACAGTTAGGAAGATACACCCAGGCCACGGCAAGACATCTGAGGGCAGATTTTGCTCTTTGGGAAGAAGATTATGCTGAAGCGGAACGTCAGGCAATCTCAGTAATAAATGAAAGTCCTCATCAGCTTCTTGATAACGTCAATGATGTATTTGAACCTGATGACCTGGACCACGCAGAAGCTCTTCATGTTGTGCATTTTAATCTCACAGAACCCGGAAATGAAAGGAAATTTCACCGTTTCCCCTTACTGTTCATGCCACGTTATGATATGGTAAACGGCCTTCAGGCTTCCTATGAATATGGAGGTCTTTGCTGGGGAAGAGCTTATCCCAACAATTATGTACTGAGTCTCTATGATACAGCAGATCACCGCTATAAAAACTGGTACCAGATCCATTTCCTTTACAACGATCCATCAGGATTACCCTCTGGAAAAGAGATAGGTGATACTGTGAGTGTATCTCCCGGCTCCTTTTTTATGCAATTGCATCCGGGATCCCGTAAATACATTGACCTGTCCAGATCATTGTCCTCCCTCGCAAGTTATAAGGACATCATTGTTTACCGTCTCGCTCAAACCTATTTGTTCGCGGCTGAAGCATTAATGAAACAGGAAAAAAATACCGAAGCCCTGAAATACTTAAATGCTCTTAGGAAGAGAGCCGGAGTATCCGAACTGACAGAGATCAATGAAGAAATATTACTGGAGGAACACGCCAGAGAACTAGCATTGGAAGGTCACCGCTGGTATATGCTTAAAAGATTAGGGGTATTGGTGGAAAGGGTAAGAACCTATGGAGGTGAAGCAGATAAACCCATTCACAGGGTCAATATCCAGCCCTATCATGTCAGAAAACCCATACCCCAAACAGAAGTGGAATTAATAGACGGATATCCTCAAAATGAAGGATATGAAACAATAGGAAACTAATATTTATTTACTAATTTAAATTAATGATTATGAAAAAAAATCTATTTTTTAAAACAATTATGCTGGGAATGGTTATACTCCTGGCGGGAAATCTACATGCTCAGGTTACACATTTTGAACTTGGATTTGGCCCCTTTCTTCCTGCAGGATGGACTGAAGAAGGAGTTTTTATGACATCTACCGGATCTAACAGGAATGTTGATTATGAAGAAACCTTTGGAGGTTCACATGCTGTTAAGATGAACTCTCCTCTATGTGTAGTTACAACAAAACCCTATTTTACAGCCGGCACTCTTACTTTCTGGTTATTTTCCAACCAGTCGGGTGAAGGTGAAGTCGTTGTTGAAAAGTCTGCCGACGGAGAAAACTGGGTTGAGCTTCTTACAATAAACAGCAATGACACCTTGGAATATACAGAGTACACAGTTGAAATCAACGATGATTCTCCTGCTCTGCAGATAAGATGGACATCAAGTCTGAAAAACTTCTATATTGATGATGCTAGTTTAACTTCAATGGCTCCGGAACAGGATAATGCTTATCTGTTTGATCTTGGGGTAGACGGTATGTCATTCCAGGACTTTCAGACTGTTGAAGTAAATTATTCAGCCGACATAACTTATCCGGTAGCCAGTGTCATGTTTGAGACTTTCCATCCTGATGCAACTGTAAGTGTAAACATGCCACAACCAGCCGAATATTTTGGTACGGAGGAAGAAAGAACGGCTTCAGTTGTAGTGACTGCTCCTGATGGAACAACTACTCAGACTTACCAGATACTCTTTAATGTAACAGGTTATCATGAAACTTTCGGTTTCCCGAATACCGGCGGTAATCTTGCTGCTCCAGGCTGGGTAGCAGACGGAAGCTATGTTACTTCGAGTCAGGATAATGGGATCTACGCTGGAGGTAATGCACTGAGATTTACAACATTGAGTAGTACATTATTCACCAATAAGTATAACGGAGTTGATACCATCTCCTTCTATACTATGGTGGAAATGAATGATGGCAGTGCAATTGAAAATGGTGAAAAACTTACCGTAAGTACAAAGTCACAGGATGAAATATTCTGGACCGATGTTGCAGAACTTGCAACCGGTACTGATATAACAGCAGACTGGCAGGAAAAGCGGTATACCATAGATAATGAAAGTGACAGCGTCCAAATCCGCTTTGTGATCGAATCAACAAATGAAGCTACCCGGATTTACCTCGATGATATTGCAATCTCAGGTCACCCGACTTTCCTTGATCCCGATAATTATGTTGGGGTAAGCAATATCAAAAAAGCAAGTCTGGAGGTATACCCCAATCCGGCATCAGAAAAAATGATTATCAGGCTTCCTGCAGAAAGAAATGGTGGAGAACTGGTCATTTCCAACTTAGTAGGTCAGAAAGTGAAAAGAATAGCATTGAGAGAAAATACCAATACTGTTAATGTTTCTGATCTGCCAAAAGGATTATACATACTTTCTGTAAACTTTGATGACAAAGATCAAATTACACAAAAGATAATGATCAAATAAAGATGGTATTATTTTAATTGGTTAGTTGGTTAATGATTGGGTTTCCCTGGTTTACTTTAATTTTCCCTTGTGGTATTATGTTAGGTATTTTATCGGGGAACCCAATCATATTATTGATGAAGTTCCTATTTATTCATTCTCACGATAAGTGATTCTTTTAACCCTGAAAATTATAATATCGGGGATATTGACTATATATTTCATGAAAAAATATAAACAAATCATTTTAGTCAGTGTTTTTCTCTTTTTGGGATTAATACAATTATCTGTCGCATCCGCTACTGAAACCTATGCTGACAGCATGATTCTAAAAGGAGATTTTTATATCGATTCCAGGGATGGAGATGACAATAATGACGGAAAGAGTCCGGAAACTCCCTGGAGAACTCTTGAGGCTGTGAATAATGCTGTTTTTGACGAGGGAACTGCCATATACCTTAAAGCCGGGAGTGTATGGACCGGACAACTCAAACCAGGGGGTGAAGGCAGTAGGGATGCTCCAAATGTAATTGATAAATACGCAGAAGGTCCTTTGCCGCTTATTAATGGTAACGGACTAACCGGTGAAGGAGTTGTCAGACTTTTTAATCAGTCCTTCTGGGAAATAAGAAACCTTGAAATAACGAATCCTGCTTCAAATCAGGGCGATAGACGAGGCGTTGAAATCAAAGCCGCGAACTATGGCCTGATTGAACATATCTATTTGGAAAACCTGCACATTCATCATATAAACGGAATTCCCGGTAACAGCCTTACCGCAAAATTAACCGCAGGTATATACATTGCTACTGTTGATGATGAACTTGTACCAACCCGCTTTCATGATGTAAAAGTATCCGGATGCCATATTCATCATGTAGAGAATATTGGTATTGTTAATAATAATGAAGTATCTCACGCTGATTACCCCGGAACTGAAGACTGGAACAGAAGAAGGTTTACAAAACTAAGGATAGAGAATAATATCATCCATCATATTTCTAAGAATGCTATTATTGTAAGATTAGCCGATAAAGGAATTGTGGAACATAATCTCTGCTATGAAACGGCTCTGCAAACAACTGGCAATACCATATTTTCAAGAAGCGCCAGGGGAACTGTATTTCAGTATAATGAAGGATTCCTTAACCGTTCTCCCGATTATGACGGAAGCCTTTATGATGCAGATCTGCACAGTCCTGAGGTCATTTTTCAATATAGCTATAGTCACGATAATGCCCATGGCTTATTCTGGATGTGCACCACAGAAAAAGATAAGGACGTAATAGTACGTTACAATATCAGCAGGAATGATAAAGGCAATATTTTCTGCATTAATTATCCCAATACCAGTACATTTATCTATAATAATACGGTGTTCATACCCGAGCATCTTTCTCCACTGATTATTAGTGAAAGACGTGAAGCTGATAAGACATATGTATTCGTAAATAACCTGATTTATAACCTCAGTCCGACAGCAGGCTATAAATGGTTTAATGCGAAAAGGACCATTTCAAATAATCTTTTCTATGGATACCATCCGGAAAATGAACCCGATGATCCTGATAAAATCACAGATGATCCATTATTACTTGATCCCGGAAGCGGAGGAATGGGTTTGGGAACTGTAACCGGCTATAAGTTAAAAGCAGGTTCACCGGCAATCGGAACAGGTATAGTTGTTCCGGATAACGGAGGCAGAGATTATTTCGGCAATAAGGTGTCCTTAGTTGAAAAACCTAATATTGGTTTCTATAATAAAGTGGTAAAGGAAAGCTTTGAAATTCCGGCACTGAAAGATGCTTTTATTACTAACGGTACTGATAAGGATAAAAACTTCGGAACCCTTGAATACCTTGAAATATCAGAACAAAATGAAGATGAGAACGAGAAACTGGCACTTGTTTCATTCAATGTAAGTGAATTAGAAAATATAGAAAATTATTCAGCCGTAATAAAACTGTTTTGTTCTGAAGCATCGGGATTGACAGATATTTCGCTGTTCAATTATAATAATGAATGGAATGAAGAAACAGTTAACTGGACAGATTTTGGATCTGCAGTAGAACAGCTTGGCAATTTCACCCTTCTTAAAAAGGATTCTTACTATGCTCTTGATATTACCGATCACATTAAACGTTCTCTTGATCTGGGCGATACCAGGATAACTTATGTTCTGAAAATTTCAGAAGGAAAAAATGGAAATGTAGTTTTCAACAGTAAGGAGAATAATTCTAACCCACCACTCCTGGAAATTAGTGTCGAAAAAAAGAATACTGAACTTACAGGAATATCCCGCCTTTCTTCTCAAAATGAAGATAATAATTTGCTTGTTACACAAAATCCATTCGATAGTAAACAGATAATATTTCAAACTATTCCCGATTCTCCGGGAAAGTATAATATTGAGATCTTCAACCTTTCCGGTCAGGCTTATATAATGAATGAAACTACGCAAATTACCGGCATGGAAAAAGATTATACACTGGACCTCCAATCCTCTCTCACTCCAGGACTCTACCTGGTAAGAATGTATTCGAAAGAAGAAATACTGACGGGCAAACTTTTTATACGGAAAAGCTAAAGCATGGACAACTATTGTCATAAAGATAATGTCCCGAAAGAAAAAACATCTTCGGGTCTAAGTTGCCTGGGGAAAGCACTGAAATTCTTTTTGCTGTTACCTGTCTTTCTTTTCATTTCCCCCCTTACCTCAGGGTGTGGGGATAGCTCTGAATGGATTGAAAAAGGATCTGTAATTGCTACAGTGAATGATTTCCATATAACAGTAAGTGAATTTGATCAATATCTTCATGAATCAAGAACAGAGGTAATTTCAGACTTTATCCGCAAATATGAGCTGACTGAAATATCTCCGGATTTCTGGGAAAAGGAGTTCGATGGTACTAAAGCCATAGATGTTCTCAAGGAAGTTGCAATACAGAAGGCTATTCACGAAAAGACAAGACTGGTCTATATGTATGAAAAAGGAATAATTGAATCTCCCGATTATAAATACTTTTTGAAAAAATATAGCGATTTCTGTGAAAATAGAAATAAATCAGCTACAACTAATATAAAATATGGCCCTGTTCAATTCAGTGAAAGGGACTTCTTTAACTATTGGTATTCTAACTCACTTATTGAGCTTAAAAACAGCTTCTATTATGAAAATGAACCTCGTATACCTCTGATCAAAGGAGAAAAAATGCAAACGGGGCAACATTTTTCTTCCTCAAATTTTGCCGGAAGTAAAAACACTCCGGAGAATGAATTAGAAATAGAAAAAATATTCCTGGAAAGAATAAGGCTTTATGAATCAAATGCCGAAATCAAAATAAATCTCCAATTATTAAAAGATTTTAACCCTTCATTTTAATGTTATGTGCAAATTCAGAAACCATATATTTTTCTTTTTATCGATTGTTTTAGGCTTACTATTGAAACCGGAGCTTAATGCTATGCCGGATAGCAGAAGCATAAACAAGAACTGGAGTTTTATAAAGGAAGATATCCCTGAAATGCTCGAAACCGACAGAACCAAGCTTACATGGGAACAGGTCTCAATACCACATACATGGAACTATGACGATGTAGTTGATGAAAAGCCGGGTTATTACAGGGGAACAGCCTGGTACAGGAAAACTTTGCCGGTTGACGAATCGATGCGTAATAAAGAGTTATACCTTTATTTTGAGGGTGTAAACCAGGTAGCAGATGTCTTTGTGAACGGGAAAAGTGCAGGAAGTCATACCGGGGGATATACAGGATTTAGTATTAATGTTTCCGATTTACTTTTATTCGGGGATGATGAAAAAACATCAAATGAAATACTTGTAAAAGTTGACAATTCCTATAATGAAAATATTCCCCCTCTCTCAGCCGATTATACTTTTTATGGTGGTATTTACCGTGATGTACACCTGATAACCCTTTCATCTACTCACTTTTCATTCGATGAATATGGTGCAAGAGAAGTATTTATTACTACCCCGGAAGTAAGCAGAAAGAAAGCTGTGATCAAGGTAAAAGGATCATTGCAAAATACCGGCACTTCAGAAAAAAAACTGGAGGTAATTACAGGTATTTATGATAGAAAGGGTGAGCCAAAATATAAAAAAGAAAGCAAACATAAACTAAGCCCTGGAGCTTCCTCTGAATTCGATCATAATTTCGCTAATTTCAAAAACCCCGAATTATGGTCTGTGGATGATCCCTATTTATACCAGCTTGTTTCGGAAATAAAGGATATAGAAACAGGAGAAATAATGGACAGGATCGTTAACCCTCTGGGTCTGCGATTCTTTCGATTCGACCCTGACTCCGGCTTTTATCTGAATGGCGAACATTTGAAGTTGATTGGTGTAAACCGTCACCAGGACTTCGAAAGCTATGGAATTGCTATCCCGGAACAGATCAATATAAAAGATATTGAAATGATGAAGGATATGGGCATTAACTTTCTTAGAACAGCTCATTATCCCCAGGATAAGAAGATCCTTGAACTTTGTGACCGCTATGGCATAATTACCTCGGTAGAAATTCCTATAGTTAACAGAATAACTGAAAACAAAGAATTTTATAATAACTGCCTGAACATGCAGAAGGAAATGATCAGGCAGAACTTCAATCACCCCAGTGTCGTGATCTGGGCCTATATGAACGAAGTGCTTTTACGCCCGAGATTTGAAAAAGGCACCGAAAGGTATACTGAATACGCAAAGAATATAACAGCCCTGGCAGAACGTATTGAAGATCTGACAAGGAAAGAAGATCCTTACCGTTATACTATGATTCCCAATCACGGAGCTTTCAGCACCTATGTAGATGCAAAATTAACGCATATTCCCATGCTCGTAGGCTGGAACCTTTACCAGGGATGGTATGGTGGTGAGTTATCAGGCTTCGGCGGTTTTCTTGATAAGCATAAACGTGAACTGCCGGATAAGCCATTACTAGTAACAGAGTATGGTGGCGGAGCAGATCCGAGGCTCAGAAGTTTCCAGCCGGAACGTTTTGATTTCAGTGTAGAGTATAATAATCGTCTACACCAGGTCTACATGGATGCAATATTGGAAAGACCTTTTGTAGCTGTTTCTATGGTATGGAATTTTGCCGATTTTAATTCAGAGACCCGTACAGATGCTGTACCAAATATGAACAATAAGGGTCTTCTGGCATGGGACAGGATTCCCAAAGACACGTATTTTCTTTATCATGCTTACCTTCATAAGGAACCTTATATTAAAATCGCTTCATCAAACTGGAGGCTTAGGTCAGGTATAGAAGATGAAAATAATGCCGGAATTTGTACTCAGCCACTTGAAGTATATTCAAACCTCGACTCTGTTGATTTATACCTGAATAACAGAAAGATTGAAAAAACAGACAGAGAAGGAGTTATTCATTCATGGAATATCCCATTCAGGGACGGACAGAACGAAATTATAGCAAAGGCCCATAAAAACGGAATAGAATATCATGATATTTTGAACGTAGATTTTAAGCTTCAGGATTATTATACAAATGATGAAAAAGATGAGTTTATTGATCTCAGTATCAGTCTTGGAGATAAAAGATATCTTGTTGATGAGGAAGCTTATCTCATCTGGTTGCCCGGTAAGGAATACAGGGAGAACAATTGGGGTAACATTGGTGGCAAAGCATATGTAATGAAGAATACCAACCGTCAACCCTATGGTTCAGATATACAGGTTTACGGAACGGAATATGATCCGGTTTTTCAATCAAAACTGGAAGGTATTGAACAATATCGTTTCGATGTACCTGATGGTTATTATGAAATTATACTGCATTTTGCAGAATTGAATCTTCCGGAAGCAAAAGAGATCTTGCCTTATAACCTGGATACTGAAACTAATATTCCTGAGTTTCAGCACAGGTCTTTTAATGTTTACCTTAATGATTCATTATTTTTGAGAAATATCAGCACAAGATCTGAGTTAATCCCAGGAAAGGCATTTTCCGCAAAAACAAATATGTCTGTAAAAAACGATAAAGGATTAATTATTGATTTTGAATCCATTAAAGGACTTCCATTCCTTAATGCCGTACAAGTAAGAAGAATTCTTTGATATAAAAAATAATAAAGTGTTAAATATCTGTTAGATGAAGAATCCAGGAGATAGAAAGATGAAACCAAAAAGATATTTATTATATCTGCTAATGATATCAGGATTATTTCTGGTTCCTGTATCCTGCGCAGATAATGAAAGAGTACCTGTAAAAACAGAAATAGTTCAGACAGACGGAGCATATGCCTTACTGAGGAACGGGGAGTCTTATTATATCAAAGGTGCCGGAGGTCAGAAATATCTCCCCCAGCTTGCAGAGTATGGAGGCAATTCCTTCCGGCTCTGGAGTACCAATAACGAAACACAGGAATCGGGGAAAACCATTTTTCAACTCCTTGATGAAGCAGATTCCCTTGGATTGACTGTTACCCTGGGATTGTGGGTTACCCATCCCCGTCACAACAAAACATTTTATGATGATACGACAAAAGTAAAAGAGCAACTGGAAAGATTCAGAAAAGATGTAATCCAATACAAGGATCATCCCGCATTACTAATGTGGGCAGTGGGAAATGAAGTACATTTACATACGGCTGTAAAAAAAGTGTGGGATGCAGTGAATGATATTGCAAAAATGATAAAAGAAGAAGATCCAAACCATGTTGTAAGCACTATTACAGCAGGAATTAATCCGGATCTTGTTGAAGATATAAAGACAAGAGCTCCGGAAATTGACGTGATAGGAGTAAATGCTTATGCCAACGATTTAAGCAATTTACCGGAATCTGTCAGGGAAGCAGGATGGGAGAAAGCATACTTTATCGGTGAATACGGCCCATCAGGTCACTGGAAAGTTGAGGGAACTCCCTGGGGAGCAAAGTACGAACCTACCATGAAGCAAAAACTAAACGCCTATATTAATGCTTACAATGCTTTTGAGGACGATAGCGCACATTGCATCGGAAGTTACGTATTCAAGTGGGGATGGAAATGGGAAAGAACCTATTCCTGGTTCAATCTTTTTACAAGAGAAGGCCATGAAACTGCCTCAGTGGATGCCATGCAGTATCTCTGGACAGGTGAATGGCCTGAAAACAGAAGCCCCGTCTCAGGGAAAATCTATATCGAAGAACAAAGTTATGGGGAAAAAGATACACTGATAGCAGGAAAATCCTACCAGATATCTGTTGAAGTGGAAAATCCTGATAATGATGAATTATATTATGACTGGCGATTATATCCTGAAGGCAGATCCGAAGCAAGAGGCGGTGATCCTGAAACTCCTGAAGCATTTATAAGAGATCTTACTATTGAAGGAGAAGGTGAAAAAGTCCGAATCGAAATGCCCCGTGATGAAGCAGGATACTTCAGATTATATGTCCTGATAAGTGATAATGAAGACAATGTCACCATTAGCAACTACCCGTTCTATCTTGCGGAGTAAAGCTTAGTTTTGCAATATTTTTATTTACGGACTTTATAGTTCAAGACAGGAGATCAAAATGATAAACCCAAAAAATATACTCTCAATAAGAGTAACGATAATAGTATCAATATTAGCCTCATTAACTTATATTAGCCAGGCGGGTATCGATTCAACGAAAACAATCCATCTGAATGAAGAGGCCATACCCGTAGAAATTATTGAGGAAAGTGGTAAATATACCCTTTACCGTGGTGGACAAGAATATTTCATTAAAGGGGCAGGTGGTCAGGTTTATCTTGACAGGGTGAAGGAATACGGTGGTAACTCAATAAGGCTGTGGAGCACCAGGGATTCGCAGGAATCGGGGAAGACAGTACAGGAAATACTCGATGAAGCTCATTCCTATGGCTTAACCGTAACCCTGGGCTTGTGGGTTACACATCCCAGGCATGATCAGGATTTTTATGGAGATCCCGAAAAAGTAAATGCCCAGCTGGAAGGGTTTCGTGAAGATGTGTTAAAATACAAGGATCATCCAGCATTGCTGATGTGGGCGGTCGGAAATGAAGTCCACCTTAATACAGACGATACAAGAGTTTGGGATGCAGTCGGAGATATTGCGGAAATGATTAAGCTAGAGGATAGTCTTCATCCGGTTACCACAATTACTGCAAACATAAACAGCACTATAGTCAATAACATTAAAAACAAAGCCCCGGAAATCGATCTGCTGGGTGTTAATGCATATGGAAATGATCTTCTGACTATACCTGAAAAAATCAGGAATTCCGGCTGGTACAAAGCCTGGTTCATGGGGGAATTCGGTCCTGTTAATCACTGGCAGGTAAGCGGAACACCCTGGGGAGCAAAATTCGAACCCCTTAACACTCAGAAAGCAGATACATACAAGGCTGCATACGAAGTCTTGAGAAATGACACGGCTTTTTGCGTTGGATCATATGTTTTTAAATGGGGTTGGAAATGGCAACGCACTTATTCCTGGATAAATCTTTTCACTAAAGAAGGACTGGAAACAGAGGCTGTTGATGTTATGCATTATATGTGGAGAGGTAGCTGGCCGGAGAACAGAGCCCCACAGGCAGAAAAAATATTATTGAATGGTGAAATTCCGGGAAATGCAGATACCCTCTCCCCTTCCGGAATATATTCTGCTTCGGTAAATACATATGATCCTGATAATGATAAGCTGATTTACGACTGGGTGCTTTACGAAGAAGGACGAAGCAGTGCAAGTGGAGGAGATGCAGAAACAGAACCCCCGAAATATGAAGATTTTATCCTGGAACATTATGACGATTCCATCGTTTTTCAGCTTCCTGATATGGCCGGACCTTTTCGTTTGTATGTGTTTGTTAAAGATACTGCTCAAAATGTAGGAATTTCAAACTTCCCATTCTATATCAGACAAAAGGAGTTTAATATTGAAGGAGATTCTCTTTTGCCGGTTGCCGACACCTACGCAAGGGGTGGATCCTATTCGGATAACAATTATGGCGATCAGACGGAAATGATCACTAAAGTAACTGACAACCCCGGCTTTACACGTGAAAGTTTTCTGAAATTTGATATTAGCTCAATACATACAAAAGTATCGGAAGCACATATCGATATCTATGGTAAAATAGTTAACGGTACAGATATTGAAATATATAGCTCTGCAAATAGCTCATGGAAAGAGGGGGAACTGAACTGGGATAACCGGCCTGAAGCTTCGGAACTACTGGATCGGATTATAATAAATGACAACTCCGAAGGCTACTTCACCTGGGATGTAAGTGACCACCTTGTGAAAGAGCGAAATAAGGCTAATCGACACATTACATTCATCATAAAAGCTGCTGAAATAACCGAAAAGGAAATCCCCTGGAATACAAAAGAAGCAGGAATTAACCCTCCCATTCTTAGTTTTGTGAGAAGTGATTCTTTAAGTGAACTTAAAATCCATAAGGATACGCTTGAGATAAACAAAGGCGGAAATGCTGTAATTACTAAAACCATTCTGAATGCAACCGGGAATTATCCTTCTGCACTGAGTTATATTTTGATTGAAGAACCTTCTTATGGTGAGCTTTTCAGGGGTCAGCAAATTCTGGCACAGGGAGATACATTCACTCAATCGGATATAGATCAAGGCCAATTATCTTATTCACATCTTAGTGAAGGTGTTGAAAATGACCAATTTATTTTTAGTCTTGAAGACCCCACCGGGGCATTCCTGAACTCTCAGGTCCTGAATATTAACATTAATGAGTCAACAGGATTTGAACCAGATTCAAATTCCACAATAAAGCTATATCCCAACCCTGCAAGGGATATTCTTCACCTGGAATACAATATGGTAAATAGACCGGTAAAAGTTGAGCTACTCAGTTCCACTGGCAAAGTTCTAAAAGATTTTACCCTGTATGGAGAAATTACGCTATCCATAGAAGACCTTGAATCCGGACTATATTTCATCAGGTTGAAAAAGGATTCAGAGATCATAATCCAAAAATTCATTAAGATGAATACTCTCTAACCGAAGACGTATCACATCAAAAGAAAATATCAATAAACTGATACACAAAAATTTTAAAGCTAGCAACTTTAGTAAAACTATTAAAAATAGAATACTACGCCCCCACCAAAAACAGAATAAGCTTCATTTGTAATAGGAATTTCACCTTCAATTATAATGGCTAGATCTCTTTTTACGTCTACCTCTAAACCAATAGGAACCCACAAAGGGAATAGGAGATCATTGTTTTCAGGGAAAACAATGTCGGCGTCTAATCCCCCATAAATACGTGTGTCACCGGTTACTGGTATTGTGAACAATAGCGTTCCATCTATTCCAAAATTTCCATGCATATGACCTCCCACACTAAAGGAAGAGTTTTTTCCAATCCCCCACTCAATATCGGCTCCAAAGTACGTATTCCCAATGCCTAAACCTGCTTTAACCCCCAAATCAAGGCCGGGTCTTATACCATATCCTCCGTGTAAAAAAAAGCCAAAATCATTAGCCATGTATACAGGTTCTAATCCGACTGAAAATGTTCCTTTTTTTAGGGTTCCTCCGGTATTAAAAACCTGTGAAAACACATTAGGCATTAGGACAAAGATCAGTAAGGCTGCTATAACTACTCTTTTCATGATAATACGTATTAAATTAAAAACAATATATCTTTTATTTAAAAAATAAAGGTTTGGCTTTAACTATTTTAATTGCCTGGTATTAAGGCAACTATTCAACCAAATCATCAGCTTATCTTTGTACTCTAACATCATTACCTTAAAAAGTCTTTAAAAGAAATGTAAAACTCCATACTTTACACTAATTTTTTCTTGTTTCACTCCACCTAATCATCCGACCTCCTCGACATTCAGTTTCCTTATTTCGTAAGCGCAAAAATAATTTAAATCTTTATAATTAATTCAGGTATAAATACCGTTTTCTCTCCTGGTTGCCTCACATCATAATGTTTTTTTTAACTGGTGTTTAAGAATCCTAATCGATAGCAGTAAGACCAGGGTTTTGATATTCGATGACCGTATGATAGATAAGAACAGGAAAAACATAGGGATGGTCAGTATGTAACTATCGATTTTAAAATTGAAAAAAAACATTATCATAATAAATAAATACAACTCAGGAACTATGAAGCAAGAAATCTGTTATATATTAAAAAGATATTTTCATGGAAAAATCAAAGATTTTAATTACTGCCTCAACGGGAAATATAGGAGCTCCCCTTGTAAATGCTCTTTATAAAAAGCAGATTCCATTTACTGCAGCAACAAGAAATAGTGAAAGTGCCAATGATAAATTCGGTTTCAAACCGGAAACAGTTTTCATGGATTTCCGGGATAATTCGAGTTTTAAGCAGGCCCTGGAGGATAAGGAAATATTATTTCTTTGTGGTCCTTCGGCTACTCCTGAAGCTGAAGAATTGTTGAAACCCCTTGTTGAGGAAGCAGTAAATCAGAATATCAAACATGTCGTTTTTATTGCCTCTTACCCCTCTCTAATGGATAAAATTGAAAAAAGCGACATGAATTACACCTTCATCAAGGCAAATTTCTTCATGCAGAATTTCGAAATGTACCAGACCGAAGACATCAGAGACAGAAACCAGATCTTTATGCCTACAGGTGATGGAAAAGCTCCTTTTATTCATACCCGTGATATAGGTGAAGTAGCAGCAGAAATAATTGAAAAACCCGGTAATTACAAAAGTCAGAAAGTTTACCTGACAGGTCCGGAGGCTCTTGA
The DNA here is from genome assembly GCA_964426915.1 of uncultured Bacteroidaceae bacterium. GTDB lineage: Bacteria > Bacteroidota > Bacteroidia > Bacteroidales > CAYRTD01. The sequence goes on from CAYRTD010000016.1 coordinate 25,163, forward strand.
TCATTTTCAGGTTGCAGACATATTCTCTGAGGTACTTGGAAGAGAAATCATTTATAAAAATCCCGATGATGATAGCTATAGAAAAGAAATGCAAGACAGAGGGTTTTCTGATAAGTATATTGATGCCATGCTAGCTGTATTCGGAAAAATTAAAAAAGGTCAGGTGACACAAACTTCTGATATGGTGGCAAAAATCTTAGATCGTGAGCCAATCAGCCTTCAGGAATATGTGCGTGAGAGAAAAAATCTATTTACCGGATAGTGATGCTCAGATACTCTGACATTTTTTTACCTTTCCGCAATCACTAACATTTCAAAGTCTTCGGTTGTTAATTGATCATCACGGGTAAAAGCACCGAGTTTTGCTCCGAAGATTTCAATTTTGGTAAATCCAAGTGTTTTCAGCAACCAAGTTATTTCACATGGTACATAATACCGTTCATTACATTCGAGTTCTTTTTCAACTCCGTCATCATCCACAACTCTTGTTATGTTGTAATCCCTGAAAGTCATTAAATCAAAATTCTTACTGTCATATGTAGCGTTGCCTTCTAAACCTTCACCATCGTGGAAATCATTTATTGAGTGAAACAGTGGAAATAAACCATTTAAAGTTGTGAAAATGAATTTTGATTTGTTCTTCAATGATTGAGATACATTTTTGAGAATTTCGAAGTTCATTTCGTCAGTTTCCATCAGGGGAAAGCCTCCTTCACACATCATAATAGCCACATCAAATTGGTTTTCAAACGGTAAATTTCGTGCATCTTGTCTTAAAAAATCAATTCGCAATCCATGTTGCTTTGCTTTTTCTCTTGCTCTTTCGATTAAAGATTCAGACAAGTCAATCCCTGTCATTGAATAACCTCTTTTTGATAACTCTATGGAATGACGACCCGTGCCACATCCAATATCAATAATCTTTAACTCCTTATTGTAATTAATCTCTTTCTCAATAAAATCACATTCACCAATTGTTCCCTGTGTAAAAGATTCATTGTCATATTTCTGACCGTATCTTTCAAATAATGTTTCGTACCATTGTTTTTTGTTCAATTTTTTCTCCTTTTATTTTTGTAATGATGTTTGTTTTATTTTTCATTGTTAATACGAATCCAGGTATCAAACCAAATATTCCAATTGTTGTGAGATGGTAATCAATAAGAATTCTGTCCTTGTTCGATTTTAGGTGCTCCAGTATGTTATCAGCATTTGTCATATGATGAATTGCGTAATCAAATATATAATTTTTTACATTAATTTCGGTCAATATTATTTTACGCCATTATCTAAAAGGGTTGAATAAATGCAATTAACTAAATTGCAAAGGAAGCCGCTCGAAAGTGCTAATGGATGCCAATGATTTCATAGTTCTTACCCTTAAATAAAAAAGCCGCAAACCAATAAATGATCTGCGGCTTTTTGTGCCCAGGACTGGAATCGAACCAGCACGACCTTAAACGGTCACCAGGCCCTCAACCTGGCGCGTCTACCAATTCCGCCACCTGGGCAAAAAGGATAAAGTATTTAAATATTTTTATAAAAGAACTCAGTTTCCTTTTTCTAAAGGCATGCAAAGATAATAATAATCAAATAACCCTCAAACAAAAAATTGCCACTTTCATCTATCAAAGCCGCGTTCAAAGTGAGTCTCATTTCACCTGGTTGCATAAAATACGAATCGGAGCAATCTCTTTCTCACTCTCACTCTCACTCTCACCCTCACTCTCACCCTCACTCTGATTATGTGCCCAGTAAAGGACGATTCTTATCTTTATAACACACTTAAAGTCAGATTTTTATAAAAGTCAATCGTTTTTTGTTCTCGGTAAAGTCTCTCTTTTATTTACAACTATATTTTATTATTGAATGTAAAGATAATAATTCATGAATTAGATTAATATGGAAGATTCATATTAATTGTGAGAAGATTTAACTCAGTTTTAAATATATCTGAATTTCAACACCTTACACTAATCTGATTTTTTTGGTTCACCGTTTTGTTAGCAAAAAAAATAAAAAGAACGAAATTGTGATGTAATTAACAGCAAATTTTATTGTGTCGTATAAATTTTTACTTTTGAAATGGAGAAAATGAGAATAAACGTTAATTAATTTCTTTGAAAGTAACTAAATCAAATAAGGAACTGCTCTTGCTCCTGCGAAATGACGACAGGGTTGCTTTTTATAATCTTTACGAACGATACAGTAAAAGATTATACTGTTTTGTATTGAAATATGTGAAGCTCGATGCAGATGCCGAAGAAATCGTTCAGGAAGTTTTCATTAAAATATGGGAAAAAAGAAAAACAATTGACGTGTATTCCTCCTTTGAATCTTTTCTGTTTACTGTAGCTTATAATGCTACAATCAGTCTTCTGAGAAAAAGAGTCACCGAAAATAAATACCTGGCCCATCTTCAATCCATCCAGGAGGCAAACCAAACTACCGATTCCACTGATGAGCTTTATTTTAATGAACTGAATGAAAAGCTGCAATCCTTATTAAATGAATTAACGCCCCGCCAAAAAGAAATTTTTTTATTGAGCAGGGAGGAAGGACTCACACATGAGAAAATTGCAGCAAAATTGAATATTTCAGTGAATACGGTAAAAAAACACATGTCAAATACCATCTCTTTCTTAAAACCGCACCTCGATAACGGCCTGTTAATTAGCGCTTTGTTTATTCACTTGTTTGTTCAGTAAAAAAAAAATATTAATTTTTTCATACTCCCTGTAAATAGTTTGCGCGTATAACTATTGTAAAAAGAACAATAGGAAGAATAACTTATCAATTTTCATAGATTTGATACTTTAGTTTTAGTTAGGTAGGTAGTTAGTAACTTATGCCTCCCGGAAAATCCGGGAGGCATATAAAATTTGAAAATGACAAAAGAATTATATACAAAATTTTTAAACAATCAGTGCACAGCAGAAGAGTTGAAACAGATTGTGCAATGGATCAATTCCGGAACATCAGACAAAGAAAGCATACAATGGGGTTTTGAAAACTGGCAATCATTTCGTGACGATAACATTGCCGGCGACGACAAAAAATTCAGGGAACTGTTTGATAAAATCCAGAACAGGATAGATAAAGAAACAACGAAAGAGAGAAAATTACATAGCAGAAAATCAGGATGGATTACCTGGATGACCCGGGCTGCAGCAATATTGTTTATCCCGCTGTTATCTTTCTTTTTATACACTGTTTCCAAAAAGGATATCGCACCTGGTGAATACGCGCAGCTTTCGGTTAATTACATGGAGGTAATTTCACCGGTGGGTTCAAGAACAGTTTTGCAACTATCGGATGGTACCGAAGTTCATTTAAACTTTGGAAGTAAACTAAAATATCCACAAATTTTTACCGGCGATACACGCGAAGTAACATTGGAAGGAGAAGGCTATTTTGATGTTGCCCACAACCCGGATAAACCTTTTATTGTAAAAACCGAAAGGTTAAATATAAAGGCATTGGGTACAGCATTCAATGTGCTGAGTTATGCCGATGACCATGTTATTCAAACTACACTTGTTGAAGGCAAAGTGATGCTGGAAAAAAAATTACCGGAGGGAAAAACCAAAACGTTAGGTGTCTTGGTTCCCGGACAACATGTAAATTTTAATACAAAAACCGGTAAAATGAAAAGCACCAAAGGAAGTGTTGAAAAATACATTGCCTGGAGAGAGGGTAAAATGGTATTTGATGAAACTCCAATTACCGAAGTTGCACAGCAGTTAAAAAGAAAATACAATGTTGATATAGAAGTAAAGGATGATATTAAAGACTATACTTATTCAGTAACATTAATGGATGAACCGCTCATGCAAATTATTGAACTGATGACCATTGCCACACCGGTAAGTTACAAAGTACTTCCCCACAAAAAATTATCGGACGGTTCTTTTTCAAAACAAAAAATTATTATAAAAAGAAAAGACGAATAAACGATAACTTAACTAAATGAATATGCCTATAACATGAACTAAGATTTAAAAAAAACAGGGAAATGCTCCAACATTCCCCTGGCTGATTTGAATTATTCATCCTGTAGATTAAAGGTACAGGACAATGTTAAACTAATCAAAACAAAAGTATGAAAAAAATTACTGAGTTGTATGGGGATATTAATATTCCCATAGGTAAAAAAACTATTCGAATTATGAAACTAACTAGCTTATTTCTTATGCTTTCTGTGGTTAGTGTTTTTGCCAGTAAAAGCTACTCACAGACAAAGTTGATTAATCTAAGCGCTGAACAGACCACTGTAAAAGATATCCTTTCAAAAATTGAGGACCAAAGCGAATTCTATTTTATGTACAGTGGTAAAGTAATTGATGCCGACCGGCAAGTCTCGGTAAAAGCTGATAACCAGAAAATCGATGCTTTACTCGATGCCATGTTTGCCGGAACGGATGTGGATTACACTATCCGCGACCGCATTATTGTATTGACTACCCCTGAAATTTTCAGTTCCGAATCGCTTGTTGCATTCCAGCAACCCGCCGTTTCCGGTACCGTGACAGACGAATCCGGCGAACCGCTACCGGGTGTAACCGTGGTTGTAAAAGGCACTACGCAGGGAACGGTTACCAATGCTGATGGAAACTATTCTTTATCGAATATTTCTGAAAATGCTACGCTGGTATTTTCTTATGTGGGAATGATTACCCGGGAAATAGAAGTGGGTAATCAAACCACAATTGATGTGACGCTGGAAACCGATGCCATTGGCATTGAAGAAGTGGTTGCAATTGGTTATGGTACTGTGAAAAAGAGTGATTTGACCGGAGCTATTGGGTCAGTATCTCAGGAAGAACTGGAAAGAATTCCAGCGGCCAATTTTGAACAGGCCCTGCAGGGAAGAGTTGCTGGAGTTCAGGTTACTACTAATTCTGGCCGGCCGGGAGGTGATGTGTCTATCCGTATCAGGGGTGTAGGTACTATTAACAATAATGATCCCTTGTACGTGATTGATGGTATTCCTGTTTATACCAGCAATTCTGGATTTGGAAATCCCATAAGTATTATAAATCCAAATGATATTCAATCAATTGAAATATTAAAAGATGCTTCTGCTGCAATTTACGGTGCTCGTGCTGCAAATGGAGTTATAATAATAACTACAAAAAGAGGTGAAATAGGTAAAGCAACTTTATCTTATGATGGATATTATGGTTTTCAGGAAATTTCTAATAAGTACGATGTATTAAATGCAGAAGAATATGCATTATTCACAAATGAAATGAGATCTGCACAAAAGGTTGCACCATTAACTCCTGAATGGATCGATCCAGCCAATATACCAGGTAATGCAAATACCGACTGGCAAGATGAGATACTAAGAAGCGCGCCAATGCAAAATCATAGCTTATCATTTTCTGGTGGTGGAAATGGAATTATATATTCAATATCTGGAAATTATATGGATCAGGATGGAATTATTAAAGGGTCAGATTTCAAAAGATATTCAATTCGGGCTAATACAGATGCTGATATATCCGAAAAATTAAAGATTGGAACAAGTATTTTGTATTCTCAGACAAATGAAAGTTTGGAAGGCAATGGGAATATATTAACCCAAGCTATAAGACAACTTCCTACTATTCCTGTTAAATTTCAAGATGGATCATGGGGTGGCCCTCCGGGTATTAAAGAATTTTACAATGATATTTCTAATCCAGTTGCATTAATTGAGCTTAACGATAATAATAGAGTAAATAACAGATTTTTAGGAAATCTTTATTTAGAATTTGAAATTTTAGAAGGATTAGAACTAAGACCAAGTTATTCTGTAGATAATTTAACGGGTAAATCAAAATCCTTTAATCCTGAATGGGTGTTTGGTGAAATCTTTAAACCTTCCAATGATCTAAACATTTCAAATAGGAATGAAATTATACAGACATTTGAAACTACCATATCTTATGATAAAATAATAAATGAGATACACAAAATTTCTGCCGTTGGGATATACTCAGTACAAGAATCTAAATTTGAAATAGAAAGCCAATCAACCAATAATCTTTTATCAACGGATATTCCGTATATGGATGCATCAACTGGTGATATTGATGCAAATGGTTCAGCTAGTGAATGGGCTATCATCTCCTATACAGGCAGAATGAATTACTCCTTATTAGATCGATATTTATTGTCTGCTACTGTTAGACGGGACGGTTCTTCTCGATTTGGAGAAAAAAATAGATGGGCTATTTTTCCAGCCTTTTCTGTAGGATGGCGACTAGGGGATGAATCATTTCTTAATCAATTTGAAGTAATTTCAGACTTAAAATTAAGAGCAAGTTGGGGACAATCTGGTAATCAGGAAATAGGGTTGTATGGATTTGTTGGCAATTTAAGCAATGAACAAAGGTATGTTTTAGGACAAAATCAAGATATAGTTCCTGGTGTAGCACCTATATCTTTGGCTAACCCAGATCTGAAGTGGGAAACCACAACTCAAACAAATATAGGGTTGGACGCAGGATTATTAGAAAATAGAATAGAATTATCTGTTAATTACTACATAAAGAATACAGATGATATGCTAGTGCGCGTACCTGTGCCAAATCATTCAGGTATTACAGTATTTCCTTTTGTGAATGCAAGTTCAATGGAAAATAAGGGATGGGAATTTAATCTTGGTGTTCAAAATAGCATTGGAAATTTTAACTATAAATTATCAGGAAATTTAGCCTTCAATGAGAATAAGTTAACAAGTTTGGGTACAGGTGAAGAAATAATAAGTGGTAGTTTTGCAGGACAGAACCAAGTTGGTGGCCAAAATGTAACAATTACCAGAGAGGGGGATCCTGTAGGTTCATTTTATGGTTGGTTAACTGATGGTATTTTCCAAAATCAAGCAGAGGTAGAAGCACATGCCTCTCAATTATCAAATACAAGACCTGGAGATTTAAGATTTCAAGATTTAAATGAAGATGGAGTAATAGATGGTCTAGATAGAACTATTATTGGGAGTCCTTTACCAAGTGTTATTTATGGATTTAATGCAAATTTAGGATACCAGGCTTTTGACATATCCTTGTTTTTTCAAGGAATTGGAGGGAATGAAATATATAATGGAGTAAGAGCTATTTATGGAGGTTCTACTGTAGATCAAAATTATTTAAAAGAAGTATTAAATAGGTGGAGAGGAGAAGGGACTTCTAATGAATATCCTCGTGCAATCTTAAGGGATTTGCCTGAAAACAATAGAGTTTCTAATAGGTGGATTGAAGATGGTTCATTTCTGAGATTAAAAAATCTAACTATTGGATATAAACTACCTAATCAAGTTTTAGAATCATTAAATGTTGATAAATTAAGGGTTTATTTAGCTGGCACTAATTTATTAACCTTTACTAACTATTCTGGTATCGATCCTGAAATTGGTGAAAACAATAACTCTGTTTTATTTTCAGGCATTGATCAAAGAATTTATCCTGTCGCCAGAACATATACTTTTGGATTAAATCTGACATTTTAAACTTTTTTAATCATGAAAAAATTAATTTTATTTATTATAAACATTATATTGTTTATAAGTTGCAGTGAAGATTTTTTGGAAAGAACTCCATTAAGTGAAGTATCTTCTGAAAATTTTTATAAGACAGAAAACGATATGATTGCAGCTATAAATGCTGTCTATGACCCGTTACAACATGTCCAATTTTATAAAAGAGCAGGATTTAGATGGGGTGCTAAAACTGATGAAATGTATAGAGCTTTTGATTGGTATAATTATGCCTATACACCTAGTAGTGCATCTTCTAATGCTATGTGGTCAAATATGTATCAAGGAATTTTAGCTGCTAATGTTGTTCTTCAAAAACTACCTGATTCGGAAATAAGTCAGGAATTAAAAAATAGAATTTCAGGCGAAGCAAATTACCTAAGAGGATTTTATTATTATCATTTGTTAAGATGGTTTGGCGATGTGCCTATAATTACTGAAATGCCAACTGCTGAAACTAATTTTCAAGTGCCAAGAAATCCTAAAAGCGAGGTTTATGAATTTATTATTAAAGAATTTAATGATGCAATTGATTTACTGCCATTAAAATCTGAATACCCTCCTAGTGAGATTGGTAGAACTACTAAAGGTGCAGCAAGAACTATGTTGGCTGATATGTATTTATTTAGAGCAGCACCCGGGGATTATCAAAAGGTTCTGCAACTTACAGAGGCATTAATAAATTCAAATGAATATGAATTAGAGAATAGTTATTCAGATATATTTGAATTAAATAACGAAAACGGGATAGAATCAATTTTTGAAGTTCAGTTTCAAAGTGGAGGACAAGGAGAGGGTAATCACTCTAATCAATGGATTGCTATATATAATAGTACATCTGTTCAAGAGGAATTTTTCAATAATTGGGATTCCACGGATGTCAGACGTGAAGTAGCCGTCATTGAACCAGGCGAATCTAAAAATGATTATTTTAATAATTCTCCATTTTTTCATCAAGGTAAAATGGTTCTTGGGCGACCTGGACCAGGTAAGTTAGCTGGTGGTTTTGCTGATGCCCCTATAAATTATATGGTACAGAGATATGCGAATATTTTATTGATGAGAGCAGAAGTTTTAAACGAGGTAAATGATTCACCTCCTGAAGAAGCTGTCGACAATATTAATAGGTTAAGACAACGTGCAGGTCTGGAGGATATTCCATATAGTATTTCTAAAGAGAAGTTTAGACAAATTATCAGAGAAGAGAAGAAATATGAATTGGCATTTGAGGGGCATAGATGGTTTGATTTATTAAGATATGAAAAGATGGGATTTGGTGGTGGAGTTACAGATGTTTTAGCAGATCCCGAATCTCCACACTTTAATTCGAATATTGAACTACCTAAGCATTTTTTACAACCGATTCCGCAAGTGGAGATTGATAGAAATCCATTGTTAACTCAAAATTCTGGTTATTAAATTTTAAATTTATAAGATATGAAACTTATCAATATTTTTATTATATTATTTGTTAGTTTGCTGACTTTTTCGTGTGACGAGGAAAAGTATGAACTAAATAAAGCTACATCAGAATTTCTCATTGCAGGTTCTGATTTTAAGAAATGGTCTTTGGTTGACCCATCTAAAATTGTACAGGGTACATTACCTTCAGATTATAAGATTACTCCTTCATGTAATAATGATGAAGAAGAAAATGGAGCTGGTTTTTTTTATAGAATTTATTTGGATGGAACAATAGAAGTTGAAGATGGTTGTGGAGAAAAGGAGTTTGTTACAGGAACATGGAGTTTTAACGATGACAATTCGGTTATAATTATTGAATGGGAAAACTCTACTTCATCATGGCAGGTTAATGAACTAACTGTTAGTAAATTAATAATTACTACAAGTGATTCTCAGTTAACATTCATAGTTACACCACTTTAGCTGATGTTTCGTTAGTGAGACTATTTCTTTTAGATAATAGTCTCACTAACATTTATTGAAGATTTCAAAAAAAATGATTTGCATATAATCATAGGGTTAGAACCGTATAATCCTTTAAACGAAATATACATGATGGGATATTTTCAAAGAAAAAGCATAAAAGGAATAATTAAGAAAAACATTTGGGTATTATTAGTACCAGTTATTATTTTAGGTTGTAAAAATCAAGGAAAAATACTCAATCAACCAAATCTTATTGTAATCTACACCGATGATCAAAGATTTGATGCTGTTGGGGTGAATGGTCCTGATTGGGTAAAAACACCAACTATGGATTCTCTTGCTAATAATGGAATAAACTTCACAAATGCCTTTGTGACTTTTTCATTATGTACCCCTAGTAGAGCAGCTTTATTGACAGGAAGATATAATTCAGTAAATGGAGTCACACAACTATCCTTTCATTATGGAAGAGATAAATCAAAAAGATACGATCGGTTAAAAGGAGCTTATTTAAATGGAGATGAAAAAACATTTGCACATCTTTTAAAAGAGGGTGGTTATCAAACAGCTTTAATTGGCAAATGGCATCTTGAAGATTCTCCCAAAAGCTGTGGTTTTGATTACACTAATTATTTTCATGGAAATGGTCCCTATTATGGAGCAGAAATAATAAATAATAATGGTGATACAATTATAGTAGATGAATATGTAGAAAGCTATATAAGCAATAATGCTATTCACTACATAGAACATGTTAGAGAAAAAAGTAAGCCATTTGTTTTGTTTTATAATACCAGAGTTCCACACATGGCTCAGCCTGGTTTTACTTGGCATGTCGATTCTTCAATATTAAGTAATTTTAATAATGATGAGATTAAATTGCCAGAAAGCTATAACGATGATCTATCTGGCAAACCGCCTTATATTAAAGAAATTCGAAGTCATGTTCAGGCTTTAAAGTATGGTTATAGGGATACTGATTCATTAAAGAGTCATATAAAATTGTATTATGGGGCTGTTGAAGAAGTAGATAAAACTATAGGAAAACTATTAAACGCTGTCAAAGAAAATGGGTTGTCAAAAAATACTTATGTTATATTGATGGGCGACAATGGATGGTTTTTAGGAGAGCATATGTTAACGAGTAAAATATTGCCATATGAGGAGTCAATTCATGTTCCATTAATAATTACCGGCCCTAATATAAAATCAAGAACTGTTAGTGAAATGGTTTTAAATATAGATATAGCACCAACTTTATTGGAGATGGCAAATCTATCTATACCATCAAATGTTCAGGGTAAAAGTCTTATTACATTATTTGACAATTGGGATCAAGTTAAGTGGCGAAAGGATTTTATTTATGAAGTTCCTACAAAAACTTTAGGTGGGAATTATCCTCATTTTGCAATACGTACAAAAAAATATAAATATATCGCCACTTATGACCCTGATGATTCATTTGAATTAGTATTCGAGGAATTATACAATTTAAAGAATGATCCTTATGAAAAAGAAAACTTGATAGTCTTAGGAGCTTATGATAAGGAAGTTTTACTTAAACATCAGAATAGATTGAAAGAATTAAGAATCCAATATTTAGATGAAAATCAGAATCATAAATAAAATTTGTAAAAAAAATAATTTAAACTTAATGATATGAAAATAAATGAAAAAAGATCATCAAGCTTACTCCTAATTGTTCATTTAATCTTTTTTTCTTTTCTGAATGTATATTCAGAAAGTGTAAAAGAAAAAGACCTTATTTTGTTATTAATAGAACAAGGCAACCAGGAAAATACTCTGTTAACTGCATCTTATGGGAGTTTATGCAAAGCCTCTAATGTAGCATTTGATGCATATCTGGCAAGTGAACGAGAAGGAGGTATATTTTCAGCGTATGGAAGTACTGTTATCGGAGGAAGACATGCTGAAATAGTATTGAGAGCTTTAAATAAATTTAATACAACAGTGATAAATTATGATTCTATTAGTTTATTCCATACATTTTTACAAACAGAATCAATAGAAGTTAATCATGAATCGGAATTGCTGGATGCCTATATACTATTATGTGAAAAACTTAAAACTGATTTTCCGGAAGAAATAGTAGTTTCTCAAACCAGAAATCTGCCCAAAAAATTAGAGTATGTTACCCCTTATCTTTATCCGGAAATAGTTTATCGGAATACGGTTGCATTGCCTTTAGAACTCAATGATGGTCAAATAAATCGCTTAAAAAACCTTGGCGTGCAAACGATTCATACCATTAAATCACATAATTCCTCTATTGAAAAATGGGAAAATGCAGGATTTAAGATAAATTCAATAATAGAATTTTCAGAAGAAGATAGCTTGTTTAGTATTACTAAACAAATCGCAGAGCGTTGGATTGAGCAAGCTGAAGCCGTAGACTTAGGCGAACCATTATTGGCAGAATATTTAATGCCCTTTTCTATTAGGGAAAACAGACTTCAATTAATGAGTAACCACAGTACACAGACAGCCATTGATTATCTGCCAACTTTAATAAAAGATAAAAATCAGAAAACAATCTATTATCGTTATGGAGGAGGGTTGGTTGAAGGAGTAGGGGATGTCGGATTATTTCCCTTGTTTAAGGAAAATCTAAGTATTCAGGTAGTGGAACCAGGTCGACCACCGTTGACGGTACTAATGAATTTTGCCTCTGAGTTACCACAGTTTGAAGCGTCTTTTTACGATATGGAACCTTCAGATGATCAACTAAAGCAGTGGATAAAAGAAAATAAAATCCTTGTATCCTACATTACTCATTCCGGAGAAATGTCTCATGATGATGCAATTATTAATTTTGTTGAACAGGCAACTTTGAAGAAAGTGAAAATAGGAATGGGAGTCCATGCCCAAAGATATTTAAATTCTCCATGGAGCATTGAATATATGCAGGTACCAATGGATGAGGGAGGTGCTCTGGGATTAATTGAACCGGTATTGCATAGTAGTGGTACTGGTGTAATTGCCGAATCGATGGCCGATCCTGAAAAAATTGCAGCCATAATGACTGAATCCGTAGATAAAATAAGTAAGGTATCGGGAAAGAAGTTTGTCCCGAAAGGTGTTTACTGTTACCTTGATGCTGATCCGCAAAATTGGGTAAAAAAATCAATTGAACTTTGGGAGGCTATACGAAGGCAAGGATTCAAATATGTAATATCTTCTGTGGAACATGGTAAGAATAAAGTACTTTATCAAAATGATGATTTTATCGTAATTAATCAAGCTGGTTCAAAAATGTATCCATATTCTCCATTCATCAGAGTAAAAGAGTTTTGGGAAATGGAAGAAGTGATGAAAGATCTTGAATCAAATAATAAACCGGGGTGGGTGCTTGGTGCGGTGGACTTGCCCTTGTACGGTTACAGCCCCTATCTCTCAGAAGGTCATAAGTGGGGTTATTTCGTAAGACTTAATGAATTTTTCAATTATGTAAATGAAAAACAAGAATCAGGAAAAGTTATATCAGTTACTCCACATGTAATAGCACGGTATGCACGAATGATTAATGAATTTTCAAACTAAATTGATCTTTCATATATTAATACTTAATTAAAAGATATTTAATACCACGCCAGAATGAAAAACATAATTTTTAGCCTTATTTTGGCTTTAGCTTTTAAAGCTTACACACAGGAACAACAAACTGTTTTGCTGGTCGAAGCTGAGGCATTTGATGATCATGGGGGTTGGACCTTGGATGCACAATTCATAGATCAAATGGGTTCCTCTTATCTCATGGCTCATGGTATAGGCACACCCATTAAAAATGCTTCTACTATTGTAAACTTTCCTGAAAAGGGAATATATAAAGTATATGTGCGCACCATGAATTGGGTACCAGAATATGAGCCCGGTATTTTTAAATTGAAATTGGATGGAAAAGTATTGAAAACAACTTTTGGTAAAGGTGATAACAGGCAATGGCAGTGGTATGAAGGAGAAACTGTGGAAATTAAGAAGCGTAAAGTAGAATTGGAATTGGTTGACCTCACCGGGTTCAATGGAAGATGTGACGCTATTTTATTTGTAAAGAATCAATCTCCTGGTTTTCAGCCGCCTAATGATTTGACCAATTTAGAGTTATTTAGAAATGAATTGCTGGCTATAGATAAAAACATGAAAGATGCCGGAAGGTATGACCTGGTTGTAATTGGTGGAGGTTTTTCAGGTATTTGTGCATCTGTAGCAGCTGCAAGACTAGGATTAAATGTAGCGTTAATTCAAAACCGGCCGGTTTTAGGAGGGAATGCAAGTTCTGAAGTTAGGGTAAATCCAATTGGAAAAACGAAGTTTCCACCATATCCTCGTAATGCAGATATTGTAAAGCAACTGATGGATATTAAAGACCAACGAACCTATTCAGAATTGAGCCATGTAGATAAGCAAAGGTTGCAAGTAGTTTTGGATGAGAAAAATATTACTTTGTTTTTAAATACTCATGCCAATGAAGTGGAAGCTAAAAACAACCGAATAATTTCTGTGAATGCAATTAATGTAAAAACCAATCAGAAATATAAATTTGAAGCGCCACTTTTTGTAGATTGTACCGGCGATGGAACCATTGGCTATTTGGCTGGGGCAGAATATAGAATGGGCAGGGAAAGCAGGTCTGAATTTAATGAATCATTAGCACCTGTACAGGCAGATTCTATGTTTATGGGCAACACCCAATACTGGTATGCTGCAGAAGAAAAAACTGAAACAGATTTTCCTGACTGCCCCTGGGCATTACCAATAGAACATGAAGATATGTATAAAGTACCAACTCCTAAATGGCCCATGAAATTGGTGCCAGGTATTATAGCGTCTTCTGCCTGGAATTGGGAATCCGGATTTAATAAGAATACCATTGAAGAGGCAGAATATATCAGAGATCACAATTTAAGAGCCATTTTTGGAGTTTGGGACTTCTTAAAAAATAAAAATCCGGAAAAAGAAAAATATGCCAAAGGTAAATTGAAGTGGGTAGCACATGTATTAGGAAAAAGAGAATCAAGAAGATTGGTAGGAGATATATTAATTACTCAAAATGACATCATGCAGCAGAAGGCATTCGATGATGGTTGCGTTACCACCACCTGGTATTTTGACCTTCACTTTCCCCATCCAGAAAATTCTAAATATTTTCCTGGTGAAGAATTTAGATCTATTGCTTATGATGATCCAATTTGGGGTCTATACGATGATAAATTTCCGGGAGAATATATACCAGTAGAACCATATGCAATCCCATTCCGCTGTTTTTATTCCAAAAATATTGATAATCTGATGATGGCCGGCAGAGACATAAGTGTTACTCATGCCGCACTGGCTACTACCAGGGTAATGCAAACCTGTGGAATGATGGGGACAGTGGTGGGAAGAGCAGCCTATATTTTGAATAAATATAATGATGATCCCAGGTCGATATATACAGAACACCTGCAGGAATTTAAACAACTTTTAAAGAATCCCGATTTACCTTTGGAAAGCAAAATAGAAAGCTTAAGTAAATAATTGCAAAGACAAATTTATTATGAGGTAAATGAATGAAAGAAGCTCTGATATTTATATTGTTGCTGTTTTTTCAGGATATACATATAAAATTTGTTCCGGAAAGATATCTGGAACTTAAGAAAAAGGTATTGGAAAAAAACCGTTACACAATAGAAAATAACAATCTCATCATAAACGCCAGCGACTTGATCCAGGTAAATGCTGGAGTTGAAACCTTTTATTTTAGAGAAATATTCACCGCTGTTTGTGCTTCAGAAAAATGCTATCCTGTCCGTATTACTTTTTATTGGAATTTGATAGGTGATTTTGTAGGTTATGAATTACCCCCTGGTGAAAAATTGACCAAAG
Organism: uncultured Bacteroidaceae bacterium; assembly: GCA_964426915.1. GTDB lineage: Bacteria > Bacteroidota > Bacteroidia > Bacteroidales > CAYRTD01. Next base: position 40,458 of record CAYRTD010000016.1, read on the forward strand.
TTGATCATCAGCCTTTTACTCAAGACGAATATGAAAAATTAAATAAAGCTTTAAAGGATGCTCATTCAAAACTAAGATATTATAGCATTGATAATTTAGTAAATGATGGGAATAAGGAAGGTGAAGTGGATGGTATATCAGGCGCAACAAATAGAGAGATTTTGGATATAGTAGTAGAAGGAGCAGTATATACTTTTCATACTTTATGGAATTTGGCAAATGGACCGGTAAAAAAGAAGATCAAGAGTATTTCCAGTGCAAACTTGCCAAGGGAAGTTTTGTTTCAGCTTTTAAATTATAAACATTCAGATTATAAAATATTTGCAATTAAAGCCATTCAGGAACGAGGTTTTGAAGATGATGATTTTTATCACACTTTGTTTCATTATTTTGTAAAGGAAGAGGAAGCTTTGGCAAATTTCGCCATTAACAGCATCCCTTTGGAGATATTGGAGTCCCCGGTTTATCAAACCAAAATTGAAGAAAGTTTAAAAAAATCCGATTTCACCAAGCGCGTAATTTTATATAATGTAATCAAGAAGTTTGATAGTTATAATTTATCCTTGATAGAATATTTGTCAGTATTAATGGGTAAAGTAGATGACTGGCAAAAAGTGCAGATATTGCAAATAATAAGCAGGTCAGGAATGATGAATGGTAATATTAAATCTGAGATTGATAAATTAAGAAAATCTAATAATCAGCTCATTTTACAGGAAATAGATAGAATAGATAAAAGATAAATCTTCAGATTTCGATTTAGAACAAAACTGAATGGATTCAATTTGCCGGGGAAAAATTTGGCGACAAAATGAAGGGAAAAACTACCGAAATTGCAAAACGAAGCAAAACAAGAAGTGATTTTATTATAGAATTTTATCAAGCGGTTAATAAAACTCGTGACCCAAAAATGTAAAAACTCTATCTTATGTTTAAAAAAAATATAATTATCCTGGTTTTAAATTTAGGTATTAATTATTTGTTCGCACGTATCCCGTCTACCAAATAGGTCTTGAAAAGATTTTTGTGATATTATAATTTTGCTTATTGTAGGGGAAGTTGTTACCTGGCCGCCACACTTAAGATTTTTCCCAGTTCTGGGGCAAAAGTTCATTCAGCTTATGGGCTTTGTGGGTCGGTATTCTTTCCAGTACATCTCTTAGCCATTCAAAGGGATTTATGTTGTTCCTCTTGCATGTCCCGAAAAACGAATAAAACATAGCTGCCCTTTGAGCCCCCTCGTGTGACCCGGCAAAGAGGTAATTTTTTCGACCGAGCGCATTGGGTCTGATAGCATTTTCTACCAGGTTATTGTCAATCTCTAAATGCCCGTCATAAAGGTAAGCCAGCAGGTTGTCCCACCTGGGAATGGTATATTGCAACGCTTCCCCCATTGGGCTTTTGGGCAGGGTGTGCTTAAACTCCTTTGCCATCCATTTACCGAGACTATTTAATATGGGCAGGGCATGCGCAATGCGGATGGCCTTCCGTTCATCGGGACTATGGCTGACATTCCTGGAAAAACGCTCAATCCTGTACAATTTTTGTATTTCCGTTAATACATATTCTGATGCTTCCCGGTTATAATCCTTCGCCTTTTCAAAATACCTGCGTACATGCGCCCAGCAATTTACCAGGGATATTTCTTTTTTCTTCCCGAACCAATCATATACAATATAGCCATCGCTTTGGAGGTACCCCCTAAAATCTTCGAGCATTTCTTTGGGTCCTGCCCGCCCGCGACCTTTCCGGTAATCGTAAAGTAAGGCGTTTTGTATCGGTGAGTTGTACACCCAGTAATACCCCTGGTGGCATTTCCCTTTTACATCTTTGTCCAGCACCCGGATTGGAGTTTCATCTACCTGCAGGTAACCCTGCCCAAGCACCAGTTGTTTTTGTTTTTCAAACAAGGGCCAGAGCAAACCGGATATGGAATCCTGCCAGCCATTGATGGTATTGGCCGGTATCCTGA
>CAYRTD010000017.1:0-42334 GCA_964426915.1 uncultured Bacteroidaceae bacterium
TTAGGAATATTCCATTGCCGCCGGGGTTTTTCTTTTCCTCACTCCTATTGACCGGGATGAATGTCATTTCGACTGAAAATCCGGAGCGATAGTCACCTATGCTAAAGCTCCGGTGACAGAATGCGGAGGATTTGAGGGAGAAACCTCTCTCTCCTTCCAATCAAAACAGATGAAGGGTCTTAAGTTGACGCGTATGCCTGTCAGGGTTCTGAAATAAACTGATGACCGAATATTGCTTTTTAAAAGAAAACAAAGTGATTGTGGAATACCAAAATTGAACCCTCAGTTACTTTTTGCACCTTACTTCTAATTCAGAGTGGGCTCATTAAAATAATAATCACAAAGAAACCGGGCTTCTCCGGTAAAATTCCGAAAGATTTGTTGATAGTGAAAAATGGTTGGAAGCTCCTGCCAGGTGATAACTGGCCCGTCCATAACTGAAATGAAATTTGGAAACCCTGAATCCGAAACCCCAGGAAAATCCTGTCATAGCAGGAGTAGTACTTATCTTTAGTTCCTGGCGCCGCTGGTAGTTATATCCAAGGCTCACATAAAAATTTTCGCCTGGCATAAACTCGACTCCAAAAATAACATGACGAAGTAAATTATCTCCGATATCTTCAATTTTTTGGCTGCGGGTGATGGTCTCTTCTTCAATGAATCCCAGATTATTATCTTCATTAAGTTCCGACTCATACTGAAGATCCCATTTCTGAAGGTGCTGGAATAAAAAAGAAAAGCGAAAAGGGGCGTGGGCCAGTTTTTGCGACAAACCTGCCTGGATCTCAAAAGGAAGTTTTTCGCGCTCCGCACTACCATAATAGGTAGTTATTTGTGTGCCGGCATTCTTGAGCACGAGTGCTGCGGTAAATAATTTCTCCGGATCATAATAGCTAATTCCCAGATCTGCAGCAATACCCAGGGAATTATAACTTTCAAAAGAGGTGTATATTGGCTTCACATTAACCCCTACAGTAATAAAACTATCGATTTTCCGGCTGTAGATCAAATTCAGTGCATATTCCGAAGCTTTGAAATAGCCGTTTCGCACTCCGTATATATCTGCATATGGGAAATCTCCGTAGTTGATATAATGCAATCCCACGGCAAAATTGCCAACACTCTCATAGCTGCGTGCATAAGAAGCATATCCGTAATTAATATCGGCAAAATACCCGACATAATTCAAGACAAGGTGATTGTCCATCCCGGCAGATAGTAAGGAAGGATTATGAAAAGGCATATTAAGGTCAGCATCGGGTATGGCAACAGACTTCCCGCCGAGGGATGCGATACGCGCAGAATTTGTCTGATTAAGAAAGGCATAGGTATAGTTACCTCCTATTTGTGCATTCAAGGCAGATACAGATAAAAAAAGACAGCAGAAGATAAAACCAAGGTAAGCTTTCATTCAGAAAAGATTTTACTGCTTTCCAAACGTAAAAAATTGGATCCTAGTGTATGGAAACAAAAATATAACAACAAATTTAATGTTATTAAAGTTTCCCCAGTATTCATCAATGTATCTTTTTTGGCTCATACAAGGTGCCTCCACCGGACAAATGATCGTAGGTCCTCTCTGAATACTTCCCTTTTACAAGCTCTTCTTTGCTATAGTCGTTAACCACGTCAGCTTCGCCCAGATACTTAATTCCATTTAGAGCCAAGTTAGCATGAACATCATTTTTTGCAATTTTTGCTTCACCGATAAGTATTTCAACTGCTTTCCTCCGCATATCAAGATTACCCAGGCATATAGCCGCATCTATACGCACACTGGCTTCGGAATCGTTGAGAGCCAATTCGATCTCATATAACGCAGGCCTGGCCGCCTTGCCCAAAACGCGCAAGCCTTCAATAGCCCAATACCGTATTATTGGATCCTCATTTCGCAGTTGTTCCCTGAAAACCTCAATAAAAGCAGGATTCTGAAGCGCTGCAAGATTCGCTATTTCTATAATTTTATCCAGAGAATATTTTTTTGGCGACTGAGCGAATTCATAAATGGTGGTGGATTCGTCCAGGTCAATCTCCACCATCATCGGTTCCGGAATAAATCCTGCATCCCTGGCTTCAATCATCTTCTGATCCAGATTTTTACGCATTTTATTTAGCATTGAGGCATATTTTTCAACTTCAACCAGGTTTCTGACCTCATGTGGGTCCGTATGGGTATCATACAGTTCTTCAGGAGGTTGGGGAAGGTACTGGGCAGACTGGACGGCATTGGTCCTTCCTGCCCTGTATTCCTCATATTGGGAAACCTGACCGGATTGATTCCAGGGATATGCCAACATTTGATAACGTGGACGATCAGGTTCATAATTGCGGATATATTTCCATCGCCCATCGGTAATTGCACGACTCATATCCGGCGCTTCGTCAAACCTTCCGGAAAATAAAAGGACTGATTCGGGAGCACTTTCTTTTTCTTCTCCCATAAGGATTTGTCCCGGCATACGATCCGGAACCTCTGCACCGGCAAGTGAAAGGAACGAGCGAGGCATATCGATAAACTGGGTTAGTCTTTCACTCACAGAACCGGCCTCTCCCGGAGAAAGTTTTTTAAACTTCTCGGGCACGTACACTATAAAAGGAACACGGGTTCCACTGTCGAAAAGGAAACGTTTTGTACGCAAGGTAATTCCTCCATGGTCTGAACAATAGAAGATAATCGTATTTTCCGCTTCTCCTGATGCTTCAAGTTCCTCAAGCAACTTCCCTACCTGATCATCCATATCCTTTATGCGATCATACATACGTTGCCAGTCTGTCACCACTTCAGGAGTATTAACCTGATAGGGAGGTATTTCTATCCCTTCTGCAGGAGTTTTGGCAGGAGGATAATCTTCAGGATACAGAGATTCAAAGATCTGTCCTTCATGACTGTATTTTATATTAAATACGGCAAAAAATGGCTTCCCTTCCGGCCGATTCTTATAATGAGCCTGATTTCCGCATTCATCCCATATTTCCTCATATAAACCGAAAATGTTATAGTCTGTTTTTGAATTATTTGTTACATAATAACCTTCCCTTTGCAGCAGTACGGGATATGTTTCCAGTTCATCCGGAATCCTGTACCTGCTTCGCATCTGGAAAGTGCCGGTTGTAATTGCAGGGATTCCTAATATCCATGAACTTCTGGCCGGTGCACAAACCGGTGCATTGGCAAAACAATTCGTATACCGTACACCCCTCTCTGCCAAGGCATTCAGGTTTGGAGTGGACGCAACCTCATCACCGTAACATCCCAGAAATAATCCATTATCTTCACTGGTAATCCACAGGATATTGGGTTTGTCTGAGCGGTCACTGATTGATTGAGCCTGAGCCATATTAATACTCAGAAATACAAAGGCAATCATCAGAATTGACATGCTGGTAGCTGTTTTTGTTTTCATATTTATTAACAGATATTTAAGTCAGATAATTTTAATTCAGCTCAAAGTAATAAAAAAAATTGATGCCCCGAAAAGAAAATCTTTTGTATAATATCTTTCAACTTAATACACACTTTCTGGTCCCGTACTAATTTAAAAAAACAATTAGTAGAAATTAATTCAGCAATTCATCGAAATCCTGTTTTAGAGGCTCATCCGACAGCCAGTCATATAATGTAAGAGAACGGAGGTTATAATAGTACGTCCAATAATTGCGTAAAGCACCAAGATACGAACGTGTAGCCTGGTCCTTTTCTGTCTGGGCCACATTGAGGTCAAGGACACTGATCTTTCCGATCAGAAATCGTTGTTTGGCCACTTCAAACCTTTTCAATCCTATGGTATCTGCCTTTTTTGCAATCTTCAATTGGTCATCCTGCAGATTAAACTGCATGACTTCGAGCAAAACTTCCTGCTGGAAATCCATTTCTGCCTGCCGGACATTGGTCCGGATAACTTCCATAGCCGATTTAGCCATCTGGTGCCTTCCTCGCCCAAGACCCCAGTCCATTAAAGGAATTTCGATTCCGAGAACCACTCTTTGCTCATTGGCAAGATCGGAATAAGCATTTTGAATAGCATAAGCCTGCCTGGTGAGTCCGTAACGGGCAAATAATGAAGCATCAAGTCCTTTTTCTGATTTGGTGCGAGCAACATCCTGGCGTGCCTGCAACAATTGCTGCTGACGTTCCAGAACATCCGGATTATTGTCCCATGCTTCCCCGAGAGCTCTCTGGAGTTCAATTTCAAGCTCAGGAATTTCCTTAGGTATTATCAATTCAATATTAACATCCTGAGGAAGTCCGAGATATGAATTTAACTGAAACCGTTTTATCTCCACGTCAATATTAGCCTCATTTAAAGCCGTTCCTGCATTAAGGTAGGCCAGTTCCATTTGAAGAAGTTCATTTTCAGCAATCGTTCCCAACTGATAACGTCCTTTTGCAATCTGATAAAGTGTGTCGGCGTTGGAAAAATTGGTTTCAGCGATCTCTATGTTTTTCTGGGCAAGCAACAGATCAAAGAAAAAATTAACTGTTCTTAGTGTTACCTGCTCCAGATTCTGAATGTATTCATGCTGTGCCTTATTATATTTCAAAGGCTCGATCTGCCTTTCCCATTTATACTCATTATAACCGTTTATGGGTTGTCGTATTCCAATACTTACAGGTGTAGTTGAATAGGAGGCAGGAATAGTGTCGCTCAGGAACTTTATTCGATCAATATCTGAGCTTAAAAAAATACTACCGCCGGTCAGTCCTATATTCTGACTGAGTTCCAAACTTGCAGAAGAATTCAGCAGACTTCTTTCCCTGAAGGCATCGGAACCATCATCCTGGGTAATACGTTCTATTGAACGATTCAGGTCGGGAAGGGTAGCATTCATGGTTAAACCCGGAAGAAGACTTGCCTTATAGGTGCGGAATTCCCAGTAACTTTGCCGAAACCTGTGCCGGGCAAGTACGGCAGGGGGTGATTGCTGGCGGGCAATAAGAATAATTTCATCAAAGGTATATTTCCTAATTTCCTGACCATGGGATATTTGCATGAAGAAAAAAAATACGAAACAGAGTGCTGATAATCTATTATTCATAACGTAATGATTCAATAGGGTCTTTTTCTGAAGCCCTTTTTGCTGGTGAATAACCAAAAATGATTCCGACGGATGCTGAGACAATAAATGCCACCAGAACAGAAAAAGGGGATATTATTGTCAGTATGCCGGAAATTTCCGTAATTAATCTGGAGGCCAGAATACCTAGAGCAACCCCTATAAGACCTCCTGTAACACTTATTAATACAGCTTCAGAAAGGAACTGCACCACGATATCTTTTTTCCGGGCTCCAATTGCCAGGCGTGTTCCGATCTCTTTTATCCTTTCCATAACTGAAGCGAACATTATATTCATGATCCCAATACCTCCAACAAGGAGAGAAATGCTGGCAATTGCCCCAAGAACAATATTAAATATATCCTTTGTTCTCTGTTCCTGTTTCAGAAGCAGCTCCGGAACGGTAATTTCAAAATCCTTTACCTGCTGGTGCCTGCGCAACAGCATACGGCTTAAAAACCTGGTTGAAGGATCAAGTTCTTTGGAATCCCTTACCTGCACAATAATCCTGTCAAGCTGATGGTAATTGGATTCTGTATTCCGGCCGGGCTTCGTACTGGTTGAAAAGAAAAACCTCCCCATCCGGCTGCTGCCGGAATTAACACCCGAAGTAACCAGTGCTCTGTTCTGAAATCTTAACAACATCGTTTTAACCGGCACATAAATATTATCATTCATTACGTTTATACCGGTATTTTCGAAGCCAGTGAGCTTTATATCATTTCGTTCCAGAACTCCGATGATTTTTAACCAAACTTTATCAAATTTTATGTATTCCCCTATGGGGTTAACACCACTGAAAAAAGTCTGGGCAATATTTGCGCCTATCACGCAAACAGGAATACCGCTTTCTTCCTGATAATCGTTAAAGACAATTCCGGATGACAACTCAAGATTGAATATATCAAAATATTCATTTGAGACTCCAAGTAATTTTGCAGAGCGGCGTTTCCCCTGCTGAACAACATAAGAATTCAGAATGATCTCAGGGCTGATACTATTTACAGTAGGCAATACTTTCTTTATCGCCTCAACATCTTTAAGATGAAGACCCGGGGAGAATTTGGATTTTTGTCTGGATGGACCATCTTCCGAATCTTCTTCCGGTCCTTTGGGGCTAACAATGGGTGTGATCATAATATTGTTCACACCAACCATCTTAATCTGTTCCAGAATTTCCTGTTGAGCTCCTTTTCCGATTGCCAGCATACTTATAACCGCACCAACACCAAATACAATGCCCAAACCGGTGAGAAAACTCCTGAGTTTGTTTGCCAATATAGATTCAAAGGCAATTACTATATCGTGTAAATATCGGTCCTTCATTAATTGGAATTTCTTTTTCCCTGTCTTCCGGATCCCCGTGACCGCTTTCCTCTGTCATCTGCTTTTTTAAGGTCCTCTTCCAGCTTTTGTCTCTCCGATTCTTTTTCAGCGGTATTTTTTTCTTCAATCTTTGCTATAAGCTCCTTACCGGCGAGATTAAAACTTTCCGGATTGTCAGGTATAGAAAGAAATATTTTTTGTCCCGGATCCAGACCTTCTTCAACGATTATTGTATTTTCATTTGACTCACCAAGCATAACAACTTGTTTATCATTCTTTTTGGTATATACGAAAGAAATGCTGTCATCACTGTGTACAGCCTCAATTGGGATATACATTACATCTTCATAAGTCCGGGTAATGATCTGGTTACTAGTGGTCATTGAAGGTCGTAAAATCGGATCTCTTTCATTAAGGCGAATTACTACTTCAAAAACCTTGGCATCTGTATTTGGAAGCTGTTCGCCAATATTCGCAACTTCTGTAACCACGCCTGAAAATTCTTTTTCGGGAAAAGCGTCCACGCCAACTCTTACATTTTGTCCTTTTGAAATTTTGGATATATCAATTTCATTCACATAGGTTTTGGATACCAGTGTAGACAGATCAGGAAGAGTGGCAACAGTGAGATCCCAGGGATTGATCTCAGACCCAACAGTTCGCTTCTGCCCACCCCATTCCTTTTTATATATAACCATTCCTGAAGCGGGTGCCGATATTTCGAATTTATTTAGCAGCATCCTCATCTCTTCTGTTTCCCTACTTTCCTGGGCAAGCTCAATGGTAACTTCTTTCATATCGGCCTCCGCCTGCTGTACCTTAAGCTCATAATTCTGTAATGCCTGCTCGTAGGCTCGTTCTGCCTTGTCAAGATTTATCTGTGCCTGGCGAATTGTTGCAGGTGGCTCATACTGAGACTGCTCAAGAGCAATTTTTTGTTCCTCCATGTTAAATCGTAAATTTATCAGGTCGTCTCTTAATTGCCTTAGCTGAATGGTGGTGTCCAGTTTGGTTTTAGTATACTCCGACTCGTACTTTTCCAGCTCATCCATTTTATCTTTGAGGGTATTGGCTGCCTCCGATCTGTCGAGTGTTGCCACCCAATCGCCCGAATCAACAACAGTTCCCTCGGCAATGAGATTCTGTATTTTAATTGAACGTAGCCTGTGTCCCCTGCTTCTAAGTTCCGAGGGCGCCTGTATCTCAACCGAACTTTCTGCCTGAAGCTCTCCGGTAACAGCAACAATTATCTCAAATTTCCCGTGCTCAACTTCAGCTATCAGTTGCACTGAGGAATCACTCTCTGAAGCAGCGGAATATACGATCAGTGCAACTACTGCCGTTCCAATAATGATCAGGGGGATTAATATTCTTTTTTTCATGTGATTGATCCGGTTAATTTCCCTATTATCTTTTTTATACTTCCGGCTAGTGATTCGGCTTTTTCAATACTTTTATGCTCAGCATATATTCGTATTATGGGTTCCGTATTGGATTTCCTCAGATGAACCCATCCTTCATCAAACTCAATTTTTACTCCGTCAACGGTATTAACTTTTTCACTGGAAAATTCTTCTATTACTTTTGACAGAATCAGATCTATATTCATTCCCTCTTCAAGTGCTATTTTATTTTTTACTATCACATATTCCGGATATGAAGCCCTCAGTTCAGAGCATTTTACCTTTTTTTCAGCGATATGACTAAGAAAAAGAGCAATCCCAACCAGGGCATCGCGTCCAAAGTGTAAAGCCGGATAGATCACTCCTCCGTTCCCTTCTCCTCCGATGACGCAATTATTTTCCTTCATCGCTTCCACTACGTTTACCTCCCCAACAGCAGAACTAAAATAATTCATCCCGTATTTTTCTGTAATATCCTTCAATGCTCTTGAAGAAGATAAATTGGAGGCAGTATTGCCAGGCTGATGAGACAAAACATAATCAGCAACGGCCACCAGTGTATACTCCTCTCCAAACATTGTACCATCCTCATTGACAATAGCAAGCCGATCTACATCCGGATCCACCACAAAGCCCATATCCGCCCCCTTTTCCCTGATCATATCCGAGATATCAGTGAGATTCTCGGGTAAGGGTTCCGGATTATGCGGGAAATTACCATCAGGCTCTGTATATAATTCTATTACCTCTTTAACACCCAGAGAATATAACAGATCGGGGATAATAATCCCTCCTACGGAATTTACACAATCTACTACAATTCGATATTCCTCTTTCTTAATCAGCCCGGGTTTGACAAGATCAAGATTTAAAATTTCATCAATATGTACCTGATGATAGGACTTTTCTTCCGTTGTTCCCAGCTTTTCAAAATCCGAATAGCTAAAGTCAGCTTTTTCAACCATACGGATCAATTCCTCACCATCGGATGCGGACAAAAATTCTCCTTTACTGTTCAATAATTTCAGTGCATTCCATTGAGCAGGATTATGACTTGCCGTAAGGATAATGCCCCCATCGGCAGATTCCTTTGTAACGGCTATTTCCACAGTGGGAGTAGTTGCATGCCCCAGGGAGATAACATCCGCCCCCATGGAATTCAGCGTGCCTGTTACCAGAGATTCTACTACAGGCCCAGAAATTCTTGAATCCCTGCCAACAATGATCCTGATTTTCTCTTTCTTCATTTGTGATTTGATAAAAGAGGCAAAGGCTGAGGTGAAGTTTACAATATCCACAGGGGTAAGCCCCTCACCTGGTTTTCCTCCAATTGTTCCACGGATTCCTGAAATTGATTTAATTAACGTCATATGAATGATGATTTCGGGTTTTTATACTGATTTTTTATTATAAAACGTAAGCACTTAAAATTAGTACATAATTTCTGAATTCTTTTGCTGCTTGAGATAAAAAAGAATAACTTGCAATTAAGGAGCAAATTTTAAAGAAATTTAATGCAAATCGCTCTTAATTAAAAGCTAAATGCGTATTTTTGCGGGCTTAATTACACTTTATCAGTAAAATCATTATCTGCTCATGGATTCAGGCAAGAAAAAAAAGAGACCTCGTACAAAAAAGCTTGTAAAGAAAACCGATCCGGTTTATACCTCAAAAAAATACGGAGATAAACATGGCCGGGCGAAAGAAACTCATATTTTTGAAGGAAAGCGCACTCCGAAGAAAACAATAGATAAATCCAAATCTCCCTTCAGTAGTCCTGAACTGGATTCATTAACAGAAAAGGGTATTTTTAAAAAGGATAAAAGTAAAAACAGGCAATCGGATAATCGTATCCGGCTGAATAAATATATTGCCAGCAGCGGAATATGCAGCCGTCGTGAAGCGGATGAATACATTAAAGCAGGCCTTGTTTCTGTGAATGATGAGATTGTGACGGAAATGGGAGTAAAGGTCGAACCCGGGGATGTGGTGAAATATAATGGCCAAAAGATCAGGGCTGAAAAGAAGGTTTATGTATTACTGAATAAACCAAAAGATTACGTTACAACCCTGGATGATCCGGAAAACCGAAAGACAGTTATGGATCTTGTTAAAGATGCAGGAAAAGAAAGGATATACCCGGTAGGCAGACTGGACAGGAATACTACAGGGGTCCTTCTGTTTACAAATGACGGTGAACTTGCTTCCCGCCTGACACATCCAAGATACGACCAGAAAAAGATCTATCATGTTTTTCTCGACAAAGATCTTAATCTGCCCGACTTTAAAAAACTGGCCGCGGGAATTGAACTAAGTGATGGCTTCATCAAACCGGATGGTATAAGTTATGTAAATCTTGAATCAAAATCGGAGCTGGGAATTGAGATCCATTCCGGTAAAAACAGGATAGTGAGGAGACTATTCGAAGCACTTAATTACAAAGTTGAGAAGCTTGACAGAGTGTATTTTGCCGGTTTGACCAAAAAGAATCTCCCCAGGGGAAAATGGCGCTTTCTTAATGATAAAGAAATATCTTACCTCAAAATGACAAAAAAATTCTAGTTGATAAAACTAATTCATGAACAGAAAAGCTTAGATGACTGAAAAAAAAGGAGATCATAAATCCGGATTCGTTAACATCCTGGGTAGTCCGAATGTTGGCAAATCAACATTGATGAATGCCCTGGTTGGTGAGAAAATATCCATCATCACATCCAAAGCTCAGACAACCCGACATCGCATCCATGGTATTGTTAATGGAGAAAGTTTTCAGATTGTGTATTCAGATACACCGGGAATAATGAATCCAAAGTACAAGTTGCAGGAGAATATGTTGAAAGCAGCAAAAAGCGCACTGGTTGACGCTGACATAATTATTTTTGTTACTGAAGTGAATGAAGAACCTTCCGGAGACCTTCCATTTATAGAAAAAATTAAAAAATCGAAAGTACCGGTATTTCTGGTCATGAACAAAATTGACCTTGGCAATGATGAAAAATTAAGCAAGCTTCATGAAAAATGGATGCAAATACTCCCCGAGTGCGAGTTCTTCCCTGTATCGGCATTAATGAACTTCAATCTTGATAACCTGTTTAAGGGAATACTCGAAAAACTCCCGGAGGGTCCACCCTATTTTCCCAAAGGAGAACTGACCGACAAGTCGGAACGTTTTCTAACCGGTGAGGTCATCAGAGAAAAGATCCTTCTCAATTATAAACAGGAAGTTCCTTATTCTGTAGAAGTTGAGACAGAAGAATTTAAAGAAGAAAAGAATATAATCCGGATACGATCCGTTATTTATGTGGAACGTGATTCGCAGAAGGGGATAATAATAGGAAACGCCGGGAAAGCCATCAAAAAGGTTGGTACCGATGCCCGTAAGGATCTGGAAGAATTTTTCGGAAAAAAAATATTTCTGACCCTGTTTGTTAAAGTTAAAAAAGACTGGAGAACCAACGAAAAAAATCTCAAAGATTTCGGATATCGTTAAAACCTGAATATGCCAAAAATAGTTGCAATAGTAGGTAGACCGAATGTTGGTAAGTCTACCCTTTTTAACAGACTGATAGAGTCCAGAACATCCATTGTTCACGAGACCAGCGGAGTAACACGTGACAGGATTTATGGGAAATCGCTGTGGAACGGGATAGAATTTTCAGTTATTGATACCGGAGGCTACGTAGACAATTCAGAAGATGTATTCGAGGAAGAAATTAACCGTCAGGTAATAATCTCCATTGAGGAAGCCGACACCATTCTTTTTATGGTTGATGTACAGAGTGGTATAACCGATCTTGACCAGGCAGTCGCGGAAAAGCTTCGCAGATCGGGGAAACCCGTAATAGTCGCTGTAAATAAAGTTGACAGCAGTGATAAAATGTCTTATATTCACGAATTTCATTCTTTGGGGCTCGGTGAAATACATGCAGTCTCTTCAATTAATGGCAGTGGCACCGGTGATCTACTTGATAAATTAGTGGAAAGTTTTCCCAGGGAAAAAGAGAAGGAAGAAGAAGATGAGCTTCCGAGGTTTGCAATTATCGGTCGCCCAAATGTTGGAAAATCGTCACTTAGTAATGCCCTGCTTGGCGAGAACAGGAATATTGTTACTCCCGTGGCAGGGACAACAAGGGATTCCATCAATTCCCGTTTTAATAAATTTAGCCACAACTTTATTCTTATCGATACCGCAGGACTGAGAAAAAAAGGAAAGGTCAGGGACAATCTGGAATTCTATTCTGTAATGAGATCTGTCCGGGTAGTGGAAAATTCCGATGTATGCCTCCTTCTTATCGATGCCACCAGGGGAATTGAAGGGCAGGACGTTAATATTTTCCGGCTGGTTGAAAGAAATCATAAAGGCATTGTGATATTGGTCAACAAATGGGATCTGATTGAGAAAGACCAGGATACTACAAAAGAGTTTGAAAAAAAGATCAGGGAAAAGCTGGAGCCATTTGTAGATGTACCCATCATTTTCACTTCCGCAATTACAAAACTAAGATTCAGCAAAGTTCTTGATACTGCCATGGAGGTTTACAGAAACCGCACCCAGAAGATTCCAACTTCCAAACTCAACAATGTTTTGCTCGAAGCTATTGAAAAGCATCATCCTCCCGCGATAAAAGGTAAGCATATAAAAATTAAATATGTCACACAATTAAGATCTCATGCTCCTGCTTTCGCTTTTTTCTGTAATCTTCCACAGTATGTAAAGGAACCCTACCGGCGTTACCTTGAAAATCAAATCCGGAAAAATTTTAATTTTACCGGCGTTCCCATACAGATCTTTTTCAGGAAAAAATAGAACTTTAGCATAATTTTTGTGTTTAGCTGACATAAACAGGGTAAAATGAAAATCTATTTAAAATTATTATTCGCAGCACTTTTGGCAATGATCATATTCAGCGCGTGTGAAGATATTCAGTCATATCCTGACAACCCACAGATTGAGTATAAGTCATTCGGACTTTATAGTACCGTTGATGCCCTGGGAAATAAAATCCTGGTAGGCCAGCTTGAATTTGATTTTACAGATGGAGACGGCAACATAGGTATTAAATCAGATTCCTCAACAAACATTGCCGATAGCCTTAAATACAATCTTTTTCTTTCTCTTTTCAATAAAGACGGAGGTGATTTTGAAAAAGTCGAAGACCTCCGCTCCCTGAATTTCAGAATTCCCTATATTGAACGTGAGGGACAGAATAAAACCCTGAAAGGTTCAATCACAGTAGACCTTGAATACAAAACAATTGAGTACGACACTATCTTTTATAGCTTTTATATTACTGACAGGGATTATAACCGCAGCAACATTGATAGTACAGATATCCTCATTTTTACAGGAACAGAGTTCCTGGAGGAGGAAGAGGCAAGATAACTGTAAAAGACATTTATATCAGATCTTTATTCCCATAAACAACACATCATCCACCTGCTCGAGATCTTCTTTCCAGAGCATAAAATTACTTTTGACATAATTGTATTGCTCATCCATAGGCTTGTCATGAATATCTCTCAGGAGATTTTTAAGCCTGACCATCTTGAATTTTTTACCAAGAGGGCCACCAAACTGATCAGGATAACCGTCGGAGAACATATAGATCAGATCGCCGGGAGATAATTGAAAACCTTCATCACGGAAACTCTTATTTTCGATCTCTTCATCAAAACGTCCACCCACAGAATTGCGGGAGCCCTTTACATACATCTGTTCCCCATTAATATAAATTATCAGCGGACGCATAGCCGATGCTACCCTCAGATAATTATTGGAAAGATTAATTTCAGCTACAATGATGTCCATACCATCATTGGATTTTTCAGCTTCTTTATTCTGGTTCAGGGCTTCCTGTACTTCTTTGTCAAGGGTTTCCAGTATTTTGGAGGGGGAATCAACCTCAGGTCGGGAACAGATATCTTTAATAAGGGTAGTCCCGATCATCGACATAAAAGCACCAGGCACCCCGTGTCCGGTAGAATCGGCACAGACTATGACAAATTTATCACCCCATATTTTATCGTACCAGTAAAAATCTCCACTTACAATATCCCGGGGCTGATAAAAAACAAAACTACCGGCAAAAGTATCCTGCAATCTCTTTATCGGAGGTAATATACTTGCCTGTATTCTTTGTGCGTAGTTT
The DNA here is from genome assembly GCA_964426915.1 of uncultured Bacteroidaceae bacterium. Classification (GTDB taxonomy): domain Bacteria; phylum Bacteroidota; class Bacteroidia; order Bacteroidales; genus CAYRTD01. Next base: position 13,935 of record CAYRTD010000017.1, read on the forward strand.
ATGCTATCTGTAATATCACGATTTTTATTCTCAATTTCCTGGGCCTGCTCCCTCACCTCCTTTGTTCTCTCATCCAGAGATCTTTGGAGATATTCCTGCAACTGCTTCTGCTTTCGCTCTCTGATCACAATTATCAGGTAAACGGATAGTAAAAGAACAACAATAATACTGACGATAAACCACCAGGCCTTCCAGATAGGGATCTTCACATTGATCCTGAGTTCCAGAGGCTCTTCGGTACATACGGCATTTTCGTCACAGGCTCTGAGCATGAAAGTATAATCTCCGTCCTCAACCCTGCTGTATATAACGTAAGGTACACTGGTAGGTTCAGACCATTCGTCATATCCATCCAGTTTGTATTGATACATTACCTTTTCGGGATTACTCAGATTGATGCCTCGGAAATCGATCCTTATCTTATAAATATCATAAGGAAGGTATACAGGTTGGGAAAAATCATATTCCTGATCGGAGATAGTAAGTGAGGTTATATTCAGTACCGGCGGCACAGTATCCTCTCTTTCTGCTGCAGGATCATAGAAAATCAGCCCCTCGGAAGTGCCAAATACCAGCTCCTGTTTCCTGTTTTGCATCACTGCATTTGGGTTACAATCTGCCGTTATTCCTTGTTCAACGCTGTAGGTGTTGATAACATCCCTGTTATTGTTGATTCTGCTCATGCCCAGGCGGTGTCCGACCCAGATATTCCCCTCATTATCCTCGGCAACACTGTAACAGTAGTTATTTCTTAACCCGTCGGCCGAAGAGTAATACCTAAGACTATCCCTGTCAAATTCAAATACACCGTCGCCGTTTGTTACCGCCCATAAAACCCCTTTCGAATCCTGGGTAATGGATACAAAGTCCAGCTCTGCCGGAGCATCTATTTTCAATTGTCTTTTTTGAGTAATACTGTATATTCCGTTTCCAGGGCTTGCAATCCATACATCATTATTGCTGTCAATGAACACATCTTTGATCTTATTGTGAGGCAACTGATTCTGCGTGGTATAGTGTTCCCTAATTCCGGATAAAATATTAAAATGAAAAACTCCTCCATTGGTCGCCACCCAAACGTTTTCACCTATACCGGTAATCCTGTTGATCATATTTTCGATGGAGTTCTGGGAACTGAAAAACCGGGATGCACCTGTGCGGGAGGAATTAAGTTTATAAATACCGGATTTGGCAGTGCCCACCCAGATATTCTCCAGAGAATCTTCATATAATGAGGTTATCCTGTCAGCAGGGAGTCCATCCCTAATTCCAAGTAATCTCTCATCTTCTCCGGAAAGGTTGGTAATAAGTATGCTGTTTTCCCCTCCAAGATAATATTGATTTTCTGATTGTAACAGGGAATGGACATCGTTGTTAAAACTTTCATTTGTTGAGCTGTAGAAAGAGAAAGAGCGGTCTTTAAGGACCGATACCCCGGATCCGTATGTTCCTATCCATAAATTCCCTTCGAGATCCTCATACAATGACTGAACATAATTTCCTGATATTCCATTTGTATTATCATATTTGGTTACAGAAATGTAATCATCTTCTTCCTTTGAATAATCAAGCCTTAAAATGCCTTGCCCCCAGGTCCCCAGCCAAAGGTTCTTTCCATCATCCATATAAATACTCCGTATATTTAAATACCGGGTATCGAGGTCCTCTCCCACCCTGCTGACCGGATAGGGCAAAATTTCTGCCGCTCCGGCTGAGAGACGAAATAAGCCTTCACCATCAGTGGCAATAAAGTATTCGTTTTCATTATATGGTGAGGAAAAGATGTTCTGAACATTTGTATAAGGTATTTCCTCGAACCTGCCCTTAAGCTGAAGACCACTTGTATCATTTGTAAATTCATAAAGATACAAACCGGAAAAGGTGCCTATCAGGATATCATTGCCATCTGTGATTTTTATTGATGAAATCAATTGATTTTCAATACCATTTTCGAAGTATTTTAACCGGTGTTCCTGATCAATCCGGATAATGCCACTGGTCTGGGTAGCCACCAGTATATTTCCTTCCAAATCTTCAGTAAAGCCATTAACTGCACTCAACCGGTCTTCGGGAGGACTTATCAAGCTTAAAGTAATATCATCAAGTACCGCTATCTGTCCGTTATCATACCCAAACCATATTCTGTCACGACTGTCTTTGTAACTGGTTTTAACAGGTGTCCGGGGCAAGGTATCCCCTCTGAATTCTGAGATAAACTCAAACCCGTCAAACCTGCAAATCCCTTCTCCTGTGCCCAGCCATAGATAGCCGTTCTCACCCTGTATAAGGTTATAAATAAAATTATCACACAGACCATCTTTCGCGTTGTAATCCATGAAAAGATAATTCTGACCTCTGGAGTCAGTTAAATGTCCGATGACTAGAAAAAGGAATAATGATATTTTTAGAAGATAATTGATCAATGCTTATAGATTTTTCAAAATGCAACTATTGTTTTTTTCGTACACCAATGCTGTATTTATAAGTCGGAACACCTCCGATCGGACTTGTGAAGAATTCAAGATTCCGGTCATACTGGTTTTTCACATAAATAACAACATTATTATTCCTCACCGTAGGATTTGTCTTTTTTTTGATAAACTGAATATCCAGTGAAGTGGTTTTTTCTTCCTCATAAATCCTGAATTCCGATTCTACCCAATTATCCTCCCCTGAAACATTGCTAAGCTGCCCCCTTCTGGAAACAGACACGATTCTGATAAAACCATCATTATCCCAATCAAAATTGGAAAGTTTAACAGAATAAGTATTTTCATCAACAAATGGATAGATATGCGAAACTTCTTCCGGATTATCATGCATTCTGAAAGAATATTCGTAAGCAAATGCATTGGCACCCTCAATAGCTATTCTTTCGGTTGGAGAGTTGCTCATAAAAAATTGATACAGATTTCCGTCATCTCCGGATATACCTTCTATAATGATCTTTAGTACATTACCATCCCATCTTTCAACGTATTCACCCTCAAGAGGATTAAAGGGTCCGAATACGTACCAGTTTTTATCGTAACGCGGATCTTCTCCAAATGTTTTTGTTGCCAATAATGTCCCGCTTTTGTAATTCCCTACAGGATCGGTACCCTGGGCATCTTCATCCGACCAGCAGCCATTTCCTCCGTAAATAGAATAGCTTACCCGGGTATCCCAATCCCCGTTTATTTCATCAACATCGCCACCCACATCAGGGTCATAAACCCAGATAAAAACCGGTTTATCATATTCTTTGGGTAAAAGAAAAAAGAAAGTCTGACTATAATCATCATCTCCCCAACTGGTTTCGGCCTGATTCCCGAAAACCATAAGATAAGGAATGTTTTCCTCAATGTTGGGAACAGGCTGAGAATCTACCCTTGAAGGGAATAAAATCAAAATAAGCAATAAAAAAATACATGCAATCTTCATATTTCCTTTTTCCCGTTTCCCGTTTCCAAAAAATAAATGCCGTTTTTTGTTAAGGTTTTTAATATCATTCCTCAACGATAATTGAGGTATACGTGCAAAAACGTTCTGCTGTTTCAGGATTCTCACTTTCTTCTATAATTCCGAGTTTAATTTTATATACTCCGGGGGTTATATATGTATGTTTAACAGTTGCTCCCACCTCTTTTTGGCCATCACCAAAATCCCAGTAATATTCCCCCGGCTCAGCCTCACCCAGATATGATTCCAAACCGTGAAACTGAATTTCTTCATGTAAAGAAGCCGTGTCGGGACCGGTGATAAAGGGCTGAATCGCTTTTCTCACCTCAACAAGATATTCCGCCTGATTAAAGGCGATTAATCCTGTTAATTTATCAACAACATTTAATTGTATCAGATAATCACCCGCTTCATTATAACAATGTTCGGCTTCTGTTGCCCTTACTTTTGTGCCATCTCCAAGATTCCACTCATACATATACAAACTCGAATCCAGACTAACGGTATTTTCTTCAAAAAATACATAACAGAAGTTATCCACTACCTGTTGTTTACAGTATTCGAATTTTGGCAGGTTAAGTTCAAATGTAAATATATCTTTACTGCCACGCCTGTTGGAGGTAAAAAGCCCGCTTTCAAAATCCTCATCCGCATAATAAGTATAATCATTCAGCCCTGAATTGAAAGGAGAACCAAGTTTAACAGGACTGAACCATTTATTATTGAAAAAGTCTGTATAAAAAATATCAAAACCTCCTACACCATTATCATGCCCGGTACTGGAAAAATACAACCGCCCTGAAGAATGCAAATAGGGGTAGATTTCGTCTCCGGAAGAATTAACCACGGGTCCGAGATTTTTTGGAGCATTCCATCCTCCGTTTACAAATTCGGAAACATATAGATCATACCCCCCGAAACCACCTTCCCGGTTAGAGGAGAAGTATACTACATCGCCAAAAGGATTCAAACTTGGATGTATGGTCATGTCTTCATTATGTGGAAATTCAATTACCTCTCCCCACCCATCAGCTTCCCTGACAGCATAGAAAAGACCGGCATCCGGATTCTGAGTATTTAATTTCCCTGTCAGGATCCCTCTTATCCCCAGAGCCGAAAGTGTTTCTCTGGTTCTGGTAAAAAAGACAAGTTCTTCGTTCAGGTCAAAGCTGGCAACGGCATCATGCTGAGGAAAATTTAATTTTTGAGAATAGATTTTTCCGGGGCTCCAGTCACCTTCCTCATCCTGGATAGTTACATAAATATTTGAAGGGTAATCACCCTGAGCATCCTTGCTGCTTGTAATTGCATTTGATGGTTTGTTTGTTGTATATACCAGCCCTTCTTTTGTCATTACCGGTGCAAGCTCATCGTATACACGGGTAGAAACAGGGTGAAGCTTATATTCATAAATTTTTTGAGCCTGCAAAGCATAAGCTGTGAGCTGAAATAATAAAACAGTTAATAATATATTACTCAATCTACCCATTAGAAATATATAGGACTTTTTACGTTTGTCTGATAATTAAGTTCGTAGCGAAACATGATCTCAAAGGATCCCGAAGTAACCCTGCTAATATTTGTAAAAGAATAATCATAAGCGATTCCTAGTCTCAGGGGACTTGAAACCTGCAGCTCCAGTATTGATGTCACGGTTTTAGAGGTAGTGCGGTAGAGAGCTCCCAGCCACAATTTATCATCAAATGCTATCAGATTAACCCCTCCCTGAATATCAGGTATCCCGATAGAGTACTCTATCATTGCCGTAGGTTTAAGCTTTAAATTCTCTGATAATTCAAACAGATAACCCGCCATTAACAGATAACGGTAACTTTTTGAATCAAATCTTCCGGAAAACCCTGTACTATCAGGTAAATTCAGGAAATAGGGTACTGAAAAACCTACAAAGAACCTGGAATTATACAAATAAAGCCCTGCTCCGAAATTAGGGGCAAATCCACTTCGGCTACTAAAAGAGTTATCATTTTGATGACGCAGGTTTAATTCTTCATTATTCATACTATAATTATATATACCGGCTCTTAATCCCATACTCAACCTGACCTTGCCCAGCCATACTCTGTAAGCATAATGAGTATATACCCCGGTATTAGTAATTCCCGGATTTCGTGAATTTTCCAAACTAAGGCCAAGGGCTACATTCCCTTCTTTGACTGGCGAATGTATTCCCGTCAGAAAGCCTTTCGGATTCCCTTCAAAGCCGGTATAAACAGAACGGTGTACCCCGGTAAAACTAAGAGCTTCCCTGCTACCGGCATAAGCAGGATTAGCTGAAAGCCCGTTATTCAGGTACTGGCTGAGACGGGGCACCTCAAACTGACCGAATGTCAATAATGAAATATTCAGTAGGAAAATAATATGTAGAAATCTTTTCATTCTATCTTACCAGTACAAAACCTTTATCAACAAATTCAGCATTTTTATAATCTATGGTTAACACATAATAATAAGTACCCGCGGGAACAAAATTGTTTCCGTTCCTGTCTCTGCCATCCCACAATTCCAAACCATTATTTGCCAGGCCAGATGTAAAGCCCAATTCCTCTATATCGGCAGTATTGATTTCCCTTACCAGCATTCCTGAAGTTGAAAACAACTGGAATGTAAATACTGCTCCCTCAACATCCAGCCCCTCTGCTACAAGAAAATCATTGAGTCCATCCTGATTTTCGGGGGATATCCCATCAAATACATTTACCTCTCTGCGATCAATCCTTATCTCATCCATAACCGAATTACAAACTCCATTGCTAACCGTATACCGTAGGATAGTTCGATTTTCAAGGGGAATATTCTGAACGAGTACAGGATTTGCATAGGGATCCTCAAGGGATGCACCTTCAGAAGCAAGCGTCCATTCAAAATTCCCCGCGGTTGGTGTACTTCCGGTCAGGGTATCATAATCTATAATGAATAAGACAGTTTCTTCCCCTCTGTATATCACAGGCTCTTCAGGTTGTTCATACATGTTTATCCGAAGGGTATCGGCACGCATGCCACAATTTTTTGTTTCCTGTTTAAAAAACACCGTGTCTGAGTAGCTGTCAAAGGGAAGGGATTTTCTAAATTCTCCTGTTGCAGCATTCCTGTCAGTAATGTCCAGTTCAGAATCGGCTCCGGTATCCCACCATCCGGATGAAACACCAGGATTCGTATCGGGATCAGATTCGAGTTGGAATGCAGGTCCGCAAATACTAAAAACTTCTGAAGGTTTTATGATTGCTGGCGAAGGAGCATCATTAACCCAAAGAGAGATCACATCATTGAAATTGCCATTGACAAGACAGCCATTAGCATCCTCAACATTTAATACCGCAAAATCAAAAGCTTCAAAAGGTCTGTCATAACGGGAGTAATAAATACTGTCATTAACTGAATCTTCTGTCATGATCTCTTTACCGTTCGTATATTCCACAGTGAAGGGACCGTAATAGTTACTTTCAAAATCGAGGTAAAGGGTGAATGGTTCATCATCACAAATGGTATCAGCACTTGCAGAAAGCCCCAGCAAAACCGGTAAGGTGAGTGTGTCTGCCATGACAATATCCGAAGTAGTATTACATAATCCACTTTGAGACTCAGCTTTTCGCCGGTACCATATTCTTTGGTTAAGCGAGGGGTTTACATAATCTTCAGCCCTAAAATTGAAGGGTGCATTTCCCCAGTTTCCTCCATCAATACTATCCTGCCAGGTATAAACGGGTGTTAGTCCGTCTCCACCAAGGGCAGGTTCTGCAGCTATAGTTGCCTCAGTGCTAAAGCAGGCCTCTATCAGGAGAAGAGTGGGTCTGTTATCAACAATGGCGTCTTCAACATGTATTGTCCGTTCTGAAGAAGTATCTTTGCAGGTATTATTTTCTCCGGAGAATACAATTCTGCGATAATTGTATTGTCCGCCAACACCCGGAACGGTAGGTGCATAGTCTTTCTGAATCTCATCCAGATTTGTCCAGACACCCTCCTCATTAATCTTCTCCTGCCACAGGAAATTATATTCCCCGTCTCCCCCAACCGGATTAGTGCCTTCAAGCACATCGGGCGTTTCATTAACACACTGATCCTGATCATCGCTTATGGTATTATTTGTGATCGGAGGCAGTACCGTGATCTTTTGCACATTGCTTATGCTTGAACAAACATCACCGACACCGTCAGTGACAATCCTTCTGAAGTAAGTTGTCGAGCTCAATATTCCCGGCTGATATAGAGACTGGTCCGTGGTTCCTGCACCCACAGTCCAGGAGCCGGTTCCATCGGGACTCCTTTCCCATTTGTAAGTATAGGGGGTTCCATCGCCGCCTTCGGGTTGTGAGCCCTGTATCGTAACTGCAGGAAGATTACTACAGATAGTATCCTGAGTTACGGAAATACTGTTGGAGGTGATATCCGGTAAAACGGTAAGGCTAAGAGGTGAACTTATATCCAGACAGGTATTCCCGGGTCCCGAAAAAACCGTCCTCCGGAATTGATAAGTCTGAGATTCTGTAGCATCTGACGTGAGGATCACTCCGGAGTAATCCGGGCTTGTAAGATCGTCTGACCATGGCCCTGAGCCTGTTTTCGATTCCCACTTATATGTGTAAGAACCATCACCCCCTTCGATCGTTTCACTTGTTATCGGCTGAATCTCCTGGTTATTGCAGTATACCGTCTGTGGGGTTGTGAGCTGATTCCCTTCAATAGCGGGCAATACGATTATTTCAACGGAATCGCTGGGATCAACACATACCCCGGACTGTACAACTCTTCGGTAATAAGTGGTATCATTCAATGATCCCGGGGAATAATCAACAGATAAAGCACCGCCAATATTATTCCAGTCATTATTATCTTCTCTTGATTGCCACTGAAAAGTATAGCTTCCCGCTCCCAGTCCTCCTGAAAGGACAGGCTCATCGGTTCCGGTTAATTCACCGGGTGTAAGACCCGCACAAATTGTATCATTTGAGGATATAAGATTATTATTGATCGCGGGAGTAACAAATACCGTGATATAGAATGTTTCATCGGAAACAGTTCCTGAAGTAACTCTTCTCTTGAAATAGGTTGTTTTTGTAAGAGGATCGGGATATTGAAAAGTCATTGATGTGGCCCCACTGATAACCTTAAAGGAATCCGGGCTTACAAATTCCGACTTCAGCCACTGATAATCGTATGTGCCGGTTCCGCCCTTGGGTTTGGCAGCCTGAAATTTTTCCGGAACTTCATTTTCGCAAATATTCTGGTCATCCGGTAAAGGATTTATTATAAATCCTCTGATGGGCAGCCTCAGGTCAGCTATCCTGGCACCGATAGCCGCTTCACCATCGGCCCCATATTTATCTCCGTTAACGGTTCCGCTTTTCCCAGCAGAAATATTGATAATTCCAGGAAAAAGTAAATCATTGTTATACCAGACAACGCCACCGCCACCAGCTCCACCGGGTCCGGTTTTTTCAAAATCTGTACTAACATTTCCGCCATTTCCTCCCTTTGCTTCAAAAGTGACATTATTTATGAATCCGGCATCAATTACCACCACTCCACCACCACCACCGCCGCCTGCTCCTGCAGAGGCAAGCTCTTCCACAGAGGCTCCATTGGCGGTTATCGAGTAACCCTGACCATATACTGTATCCGCAAGTAAAATGATAATTCCACCTCCATCCCCTCCGGCAGTGGCAAAACGGTTAAGGGCGGGATTCTGGGTCCCTGTACCACCTCCGCCACCAAGAACGATCCGGTTATAATAGAAACCTCCCGGATTATTATTATAAGGAAAAGCCTTTCCGCCCTTTCCACCTATATCCTGGGCAGTAATACAATTCTCACTTTCAAACCCACCATGGGCACCATAGCCCGAATTGGCACCGCCTCCGCCTCCGGAATATTTCCCGTTTCCACCCCCTCCCCCGGAACCCACATTTTCAAAACCTTTTGTGAAAGGATAGCCCTCCTTATCATAGGATTCACCTTTTCTTCCTGCACTGTCAGCCGCATCAGTAAACATTCCTTCGGTATTGTAAATCACATCACCTTCTGAACAGACTCCTTCGTATTCTCCATCCGGCACCCCTCCAGTAAAACCCTGAGCATTTGCAGAGAAGTTTGTTTCAAGGGTTAGATTGCCGACAATAAGAGGAAACACTCCTCCTGTTTTAGTTGCCGGATCCCATTTCCAGTAGGCAGAATCGTTAGCGAATTTATCGGTTAAACGGGCATCCCGGTATACCGGTATCTTTACAAGCTGGGCAATTTCTCCATCTTTTCGTGAATTTACAGCCATTGACGGGAGTGTACTGTTAAAGACAATTATGTTACCGTCAATTTCCTGAATCTTCATGATCCCGTATTTGCCGGTATAAAAATATTCATCGTCGCTACCACCCGTAACAGGCGTTGCGCCTATTGTCTGGAAAAAAAGCACGGTATCATCAACTGCGAATCCACTGGGATCGGCTACTATTACCGAATCCTCATCCCCGACTATTCTTGACATGTAATCGTCGACTCTTGTATAAACCGCCTTGCGCGCATCAACTTCAGGAACAGGTTGCCCGAAATTCACCCCCGGGAGGAATCCTAATATCAGAACCGGAAGGATAAAATAAATATGCTGGAATCTTCTGTTCAAAATCAAGAATTAAGGTTATCGTGCATTCAACTATATCAGGATGAATAAGATTTTGAGTTTAAAGTTATAAAATTAAAATTTATAATGTGTTTTTCCACTTGTAAAGATAATTTTCCTGCCTGATTAGAAGCTGGCAAACTGAAAAAAAACAAAATTTTTTTAACACTGCCATTTTAGAAAAAAATATTGCTGTTTCATTCGACAACCGGAAGTTCCACAAAGAAAGTACTTCCTTCATCCGGAACCGTTTCATAATATATCCTTCCTCCGGCATTCCTGATAATATTACTGACAATTGAGAGTCCCAGCCCCATTCCGCTGCTCTTTGTTGTAAAATTAGGCTGAAACAATTTATCCCTGATATCTTCAGGGATACCTTTCCCGTTATCTTTTACACTAACAACTGCTACTCCGTCCCTGGAATCAAGTACAACATCTACCTTCCCGGCTTTAGACTCAGGAATCGACTGAATGGCATTTTTTAAAAGATTGATAAAAACACGAGAAATCTGCTCTCTGTCAGCATAAATATAGATATCATCTTCTGCATTTATCTGTAATGAAATCTCACAATGCTCATAATCTGTAAACAACGCAATGGTATTTTTAAGTTTTTTGACCAGGTTCAGTTTTTCATTATTTGCCAAAGGCATCTTGGCAAAATTTGAAAATTCTGTGGCTATAGAAGACAGGTTGTCAATTTGCTCAATAAGCATTTTAGTTATTTTATCTACCTGTTCGTCCATGTTTTTTCCAGGATCTTTATAAGCACGATTCAAATGTTGGACGCTGAGCTTCATCGGGGTTAAAGGATTTTTGATCTCGTGGGCAATTTGTTTAGCCATTTCCCTCCATGCCAGCTCCCTCTCCGATTTTGCCAGCATTTCGGCACTACGCTGGATCTGGTCAACCATCTGATTATATTCATTCACCAGGCTCCCGATCTCATCCTTCTCTGAATAATTTATCTTTTCATTTTTTTCACTTAAACTGATCCTGGCAATTTTTTGTTGAATCAGCCGCAAGGGAGAGGTTACCGTGTTGGAAACGAAAACAGCAATGGTGAAACTGAGGAGTGAGAGAAGAACCACAATGTTAATGATTGCTACCACCAGATTGGCAACTTCTCTGGTAAGTTCATCCTGCCGGGTAAAATAAGGTAAATTGAGATAAGCGAGCATTTTGTTATTGGCGTTGACGAATGGAACGTACACTGAGAGATATTCAAGATTTCCAATATTTTCGGAATGTATGTATTCCGATCTTTTGTTGACGGTCATTTCCTTATAAGCCCTGGCATTCATTCGCCGGCTGATTAATCCCATGTCGAACAATTCACTTCGGGAGGTAGCCAGGAGCTCACCGTTTTCGGAAAAAAGATTAATGTCCGAATAAAAGACATTTGAAAATTTTTGTAATAATTCATTCAGACTATAATAGGTATCCGATGACCAATCCTCCAGATCCGTCTCATATTCCAGTTTATGGATCAATTCAATATAAACCGACTGAACTTTTTCTTCAAGTATCTCGAATTGGCGGTCTTTGTATTGCTGAATACTGAAATACACGGTTCCTGCACCATAAAGTATAAAGGAGATCAGCAACACGGAGGTAATTGATAACTGAATCTTATTTTTGAAATTAGGCTTTATCCTCATGGATATCGGACTTATCCAGCTAATAGTGAGTAAAAATATCAGTGAGATAAAATAAAAACTGAATATGTAGGAAAATGAAATCAAAATATCTACCCAGAACACCGAAGGTTTACTTACAATTATAGTGTTATCCTCATCAAGGTGATATGCAAGGTGATCATAATCATCGAAACTGAAAGACTCAAAGCCATCTTTCTCACTGGTATATACATCAGTACCGGTCGAATAGGCAAATTCTCCGGTACTGGTAATAAGCTGGCCATTATTGTACTTTGCGTATGAATATTCCCCGGAAGGTTCTGTATAGGAATCCTCCAGAAGCAAACCCGGATAACCAAGTCCTTCTGCAAAAAACCTCGAATCCAGCTCAATAAACATGGTGACTTCGTCAGGTTCTCCATCGTGATAGGTCAGATAAAGAAAATAAGAGATCCTTCCGTTAAGATTATCAAGATAATAAAAATCTGTTCCGGGTACCTTTAGTCCATCAGACAATATGCTTTCATGAAAAAATGAATAACAGGGATACCAGGAATCCTCAGGAGGAGAAACATACACACTGTCATGGGGCTCACAAATAGTAACCTGCAAATCATATTTATCCCAGTATCCGCTGAAGTATTTCCTCTCAAGGGTAGCGTACAGGTATTCAAAATCGAATACGGGATTAAAAAGAATGGCCTCCAGTTCCTTATCCTCTTTAATCTTTTTATTTATATCCACAAATAATATTTCAGCAATAGGATCATGTTCAGCTGATAAAGTTACTGCAAGCATTTTCATTTCAGAGCGGTCACGTATATCAGAATATTTCATTACCTGCGCAAGACTGAATATGGAAAACAGGAATACAAAAACTACAAAATTTGAAAAAGGGTAATCGGTCCTCTTTATAAAACGGAAATAAAACAATAAGCCAGAGCTAATGGCAAATAAAAGAATGGAGGCAAAATTTACATGCGGAAATATAGGAATGATAAACAGAACGAAAAAAAATATTAATTGTAAAATGATAAAGCCCATGGCATATTTTTTCATTCCAAGATTTGCGAATATCAATAAAACCTTATCCGTAAGCAAGGCATACGCCAGGTATAACAATGCAAGCATAAAAAATCCGAGGAAGGTAAAAACACTCAGATCCAACACTTTATAAGTTTCAAATGAAATAGATGAATCCAGCATCAGGGATTTAAAAACATAGGTATTGAAAACATAAAGTGTAATGGTTACGAACAGGAAGGAAAAAAGCAAAATAAATCTTGAGTATGATTTGTATTTCAATCTTTTGTATGGAAATTGAAAATCAGTATAAAAACTATAGGCAATAAAAAAGAAAATGAAAATTCCTGCAAAAAGATCTCCTATTGATGAAAACACAAAAGCACTGGAATACTTCACTGCTGAAAAAATATCCACCTCATAAAGTACAGAAGGAATTCGGTGGAAACTCACGATCTTCATTATAAGAACTACAAAAATTACAGAAAGCAGGACAATCATATTTTTATTTCGCCCTCTCCATCCATGAACAATTTTCCTGATAAAAAAAAGCAACATCAGAAAAAAAAGCAGGTAAAAACCTATGGATAAAGTCCTGGCTAAAGGCATTTCATGATGGGATTTACTAAAATCCAAAGAAAATAAATAATCACCTTCCCGGTTCTCTATACGGTAAGGATCGTCCGGAGCGGAAAACATTATCTCAACATTCCTGTCAAGCTTGAAGTCTTCCTGGAAGCCATTCCTAAGAAAACGGTTTTCATATGGATTCTCGGTCTTTATCAGTAATAATCCCAAAATTAAAGCGGAATCATTATCGATTCTTTCCATCAAATAAATCGAATTCCCCAAACTAATAACACTTCCCGAGGGTAAAAGGCCAGGAGTAGAAGGAAGTGGAATCTGATTATCAGTCCAGAATACCAATTCATCATCCGAAAAATAAAAAACTGAAAAACCATGCTGATCATATAAATTGAAGAATTCTTCACCAAATCCATCAAAATTTCTGGATGCGAGGTTCAGGGAATCAATAATATTTTCTGTTTTTTGAAGATAATCATCCAGAATTTTTTCTTTCTCATATATCTTATTCTGAAAATCCTCGACATCTTCTTTGCCATACCCCCGGTTTTCATAAAATTTTTCAAAAGCATATGCAAACAGAAAAACAATTATTATTAGGGAGATATACCATATCAGGACTGAAAGATGCTTTTTATTTTTATTAGTATCAAACATAAGTAATAATTATAAATAGTGTTTGTCCATAATGTCCGATATACTCATTCAGAGTTAAATCAGTGAGACTATGATTTTGGTTTCCAAAATCATTTAGCCGAACTGATCCCGTCCCGAAAGCTTTCGGGAGATAGCCGAGGGATCTCAAAATACATAGGTATACTGCGGTTTAAATTTTTGTGCCTCCGCACGCTCCTAGATCTCGAACCTTTATCCTGATAGCTATCGGAACAGACACAACTTACACTCTCACCAATACCGATTAATACTAATGACAAGTTTAATTATCTCCCTGATAATTAACACCTTGTAATTTTTGCTTTATGCCCCCGTATTCCGGGGGTGGAGGCTCGGTATGACTTACTAGATAATGCAAAAACATTATCGACTAACTCCTATGAGCACCTTGATCCTGAACATTAGCTTCGCTGAGCTCACCGCCATTTGGCGGATTCGGTTATGATCCAGACACCCGACTTTATTGACGGACACTAAATAAACACTAAATCTAAGGAAAAAATCCATTGCTCATATATACAGTTTTAAACAATACTCAGAAATGATGGTAAGGTTCATTTCTGATTATTGTAAAGGCCCGGTAAACCTGTTCAAATAATATCAGTCTTACCATCTGATGGGAAAAGGTCATCGCTGACAGGGAGATTTTAATATCCGCTTTCGCAATAACCTCATTTGAAAAACCATAAGGACCACCAATTAGCATGCAAATATCGCGCCCTTCAACCATTTTCCTGTTAAGATAGTATGCAAAAGCCTCAGAATCAAATTTTTTCCCTTTATCATCCAGTAATATCAGGAAAGAATTATCCGGGATAGCTTTAATTATCCCTTCACCCTCTCTTTTCTTCTGTTCATTAACCGACATATTCCTTGTATTCTTTATATCAGGAACAATAATGATATCAGTCTTAACATAATGTTTTAAACGGTTATAATAATCGAGGATTCCCTGTTCTATATAATTGATCTTTGTTTTGCCCGTAAAAAGGAAGCTTAGTTTCATTCTTCAACTGTTAACAGAATTTTATTATCTTGCATTAAAATAGCTCAAATTTATGAATCTCCGGGTGAATTTAATATTTGTTGGCTTTTTAATTGCTTTACTGTTTTCTCTTAAAACAGACGAAACAATCGCTCAGAATACTTCAATTGAAGTGAAAAAGGCTTTTCAAACCGGTAATGCCCGAATGTTAAGCACCCATTTTGGTGATATTATCACCCTTAATATTACCGGAGAAGAAGTTCAGTGTTCGAAAGAAGAAGCAAGAGAAAGGATCCATACATTTTTCATAACTAAAAAGTTGAGCAGTTTCGAAATAAAATTTGAGGGGAAAAAACACAATTCTAATTTCCTAATAGGAACATTATATACAAATTCAGAAAGATTCAGGGTTAACATCTTCTTCAAAAAAAATAACGGTAAAAATCATATACATTTGCTAAGAATTGAAAAATACAATGGATCAGAAATTTAATAAATTAATTGACAAAACAATAGATATATGGTTTTCTGAAGATATTGGTGAGGGGGATCATACCACATTATCCACTATATCTCCTGTTGCAGGAGGAAAAGCAAAACTACTGTCCAAAGATGAAGGCATTATCGCTGGAATTTTTATAGTTGAAAAACTGATCCGGAAATTCGATGAAAATTTGCAATTGGAAGTATTTATTCCTGATGGATCTGAGATAAAGAACGGGGATATTATCTTCGAAATGAATGGACCTGTGCAATCCATCCTGCAGGTTGAAAGAATTTCGCTGAATCTTCTCCAAAGACTTTCAGGGGTAGCTACCCAGACCCGGCAATATGTCAAAGAAATTGAAGCCTATAAAACACAAATACTCGACACCCGAAAAACTACGCCTGGATTACGATTTCTGGAAAAAGAAGCTGTTAGACTCGGGGGCGGGTCAAATCACCGGCTTGGACTCTATGATATGATCCTGATAAAAGATAATCACATAGACTTCGCCGGAGGAATTCAAAATGCCGTCAGAGATGCCCGGAATTATCTGGATAAAAAAAATCTGGACCTGAAAATAGAGGTTGAGGCCAGAAACCTTAGTGATGTTGAAAATATTTTGAAAATAGGAGGAGTAAACCGCATATTACTTGACAACTTCAGTCCTGAGCTCACAATCAAAGCTGTTAAGATGATTAATGGCATGGCAGAGACAGAATCATCAGGTGGGATTAACCTCCACTCCATTAAGGATTATGCAAAATGCGGTGTGGATTATATTTCTGTTGGTGCCCTTACACATCAGATCAGGAGTTTGGATCTAAGCTTGAAAGCAGACTTTAAATAGTGTCTGTCCATAATGTCCAATATACTCATTCAGTATTATATTTAAGCGGTATTCGTGAGCTCGTTATCACTCGGTTCTGCGTTGCTGCAAAAATTTTAAATCCTCGAATACATTAGTATACTGCGGTTTAAAATTTTTGCGCGCCTTGATCTTGAACATTATGATCCAGACACTCGACTCTATTGACGGACACTAAATAGTGTCTGTCCATAATGTCTTTTTGAACATTTCATATTTCTTTTCTGTTTCACGACTAATGAAGAGAGAACTGGAAAAATTACAAAAAGATTATCAGGACCGGAGAATGAGAAAGAACGATCTTCCGGCTGACCCCCTCCAGTTATTCAAAACATGGATGGACGAAGCCCTTTCCAGGGAGGTACCGGAACCTAATGCAATGGCCGTATCAACTGTAGGTAAAGATAAGAAACCCTCTGTTAGAACTGTTTTACTTAAGGAATTAAACTCTGACGGGCTAGTCTTTTATACCAATTATAATTCAAGGAAATCAAAAGAAATAGAAGAAAGCCCTGAGGTTGGCATTCTCTTTTTCTGGCCTTCGCTGGAGCGGCAGGTTCGTATTGAAGGTACAGCTCAAAAAACCAAAAAGAAAGAGTCTGATGAATATTTTAAAGGGAGGCCCAGGAACAGTCAGATAGCAGCCTGGGCATCTCCACAAAGTGATGTCATTAGTTCAAGAGAAGCACTTGAGGAACGTTACAATGAATTTGAAAGAAAATTTGTAAAAAAAAGGATAAGCCGTCCACCATATTGGGGAGGATACAGGATTAAACCTTTTTTCTTTGAATTCTGGCAGGGCCGACCGGGAAGAATGAACGACCGGATTATCTACAGAAAAGAAAAACGCAAATGGATTAAAGACAGGCTTGCTCCCTGATCACATTACGTGAATATATTTCACCACTAATTTTCTTATTTCTTCGTTTTTCCCATATAGCTTTTCTGAAAGGTTTTCATCCTCATAAGAAAGCAGGGTGTTGATTATATTATCGATCATGCCGGCCGGGAAAATTCCGTCTTTCTCAAAAATCTCTCTTTTCTTTTTCAGGGCTTTTGCAGAACTGTAGCAGGAATCGGGCAAATGATTAAGTTTTTTCTTCTTTTCCACATCCTTATGGATATCCACATCCACAAATAATTCTTCAGCCTTTTTCAGGCTTTCCTCATCTTCAAGCCCTCTAAGCGCACCAATTATTAATCCGGCAAGTAAATTATGTATATTTGCAGAACCATCCGGAGCCCTGAATTCAACCGTCTGTTTCCCGGGTCTTTTGATGTCTCTGATAGTTTCAGCAGGATTTGCATCAATGATCATATTTGTCTTTCCCATCCATCCCAACGGAACTCTTATGAGAACACTCCGGTTCCTGTCTCCCCAGCAAATATTGGTAGGAGCCTCCTGATTCGGCACCAATCGCAGATAAGATGTTGGGATGGTATTCCCAAAGGCTGTAAGTGCATCAGAAATGCCGAGAATACCGGCTATCATCATTTTTGCTGTATCACTTAATTGTCCTTCCTTCTCCATAAGATTTTCATCCTGCTTTTCTGCAAGAAAATGAATATGCAGGCCACTACCGGCTTTCCCCACAGTAATCTTTGGAGCAAAGCTCAATTCCACTCCATAGCGATCAGCCAGCATCCGAAGAATCCATTTTGCCACAACCAACTGATCTGCTGCCTCTTGCGCCTCCATCGGCAAAAATTCAATTTCGTGTTGTTCAAAATCTTCGTCTTCATTACTGAAATTCCCAACTTCATTGTGAGAATACTTGATTTTTCCTCCTGCCTTTGCTATTAAAGACATTGCCTCAATACGGAGATGCTCCCATTTGGAAAAAGGTGCAGCAGAATGATATCCCTTTTGGTTTTCAACCCGGAACAGTTCTTCTCTCGGACAATTAATATAATATTCCAGCTCTCCAAGAGCCTTGAAGGTCATGCCGGTTTTCTTCCTGAATATTTCCTGTGCTTTTCTTAAAACATGTTCCGGTGAATTTTCAAGAGGTTTACCATCGCTGGTATAAAAAGAACACAGTATGTCCAGGGCGGGAATCTCAGAAAAAGGATTCACAAAAGCTGTTCTGTACCTTGGTATTACATATAGATCGCTTGATCCTGCAGAAATGAATGAAAATAAGCTGGATCCATCTACTCTTTCTCCGTAGGTAAGTACCTGTTTGAGGTGCTCCCTGCTTTGAATAACGAAATTCAGTGTTTTTAATTTTCCGTCTTCTGCAATGTACCGCAAATTCAGCAATTCAATTTCATTCGCCTCAATGAACCGGATAATATCATCGCATCGAAAATGCATCGGTGCTTTATCCAGAAACTTCACCAGGGGATTCGGATTCATATTTGAATTTTTATTTTCCATGAAAAAAATTTATTCTTTTAAAATCACAAGTATTATTATTGAACAGATTACAAAGATAGCGGAGGCATAAGACCCTTCTTATGATATAAAGCATCCCGGACATATGTTTAAAAACAAAATGAATCTGAAAGTATTCTTCCTTCCGGCCCAACCCAAAACAAGTTTATTTATCTGGAACTTGCACATTCGAAGGGAAACCCTCCCGGGAGGGTTTGGGTGTGCAAAAAAAAAGAGCAGCTAGTTTAATAACTTCTAATCTGTAAGTTCTTGTTAAAAGTTATGAGCTTTTAGACAGACTCTATATTTCATTACCGTATAAATAGTGTCTGGATCATAACCGAATCCGCCAAATGGCGGTGAGCTCAGCGAAGCTAATGTTCGATATCTGGGTAGTTACAACGAATTTTTTTTCTGAGTGTACCAAATAAAATGGTGGGAGGGTCAGTTTTTCATCTGTCTGATTCTTCTGCGTTCATACCAGAGCAAAAAACCTGAGGAAGAGTAAAGCAGTGTAATAACAACGATAATAGTGGAATAAATGAGTTTACCCCATTGTTTCCCGTCATCAAAAAACGTATCAATAATAGAGCCATCATGTATATCCTCAATAACATCCGATATCCGGTATCCCGAATGCAAAATTTCTCCGTTAGCGCCGTCAAGCTGGATTTCAAAGTAGTTACGGTTGAAAATAACTTTTAGGCTTCCTTTAGAGGGTCTTATGTCCATTCGGTCGATCACCGCTTCTTTAGGATTATCGAACCGGATGTAATAATGATCAAGCGCAGCATTTTTCAATTCATCAAGAGGTAACCAGTCGGATAATTCAGTTGTACTGCCCTGATAGGTAGGGATAGCGAGTATGTGACCGGCATTTTTTTTCCAGGCAAGAAGTAAACCCGTAATAGTAATTATGAGTATAAAAACAAGAAAATAAATTCCCGTTGCCCTGTGGATCTTTCTTATTTTCCGTATTCTTCCTGCTCTTTTTCTAATTAATACTCTATTCTGCATCACCCCCCCTTACTTTCCAATGATTTTACCTGCTTTTCAAGAACCTGAATCCTGCTTACAACATCTGCTTTCTTGGCTTTTTCTTTCTCAATTACAGTCTCCGGAGCATTTTGTACGAAGTTTTTATTATTGAGCTTCTTCATAACAGAGTTTAAAAATCCATGGGAATATTTCAGTTCTTCCTTTAATTTCTTAAGTTCTGCATCAACATCAATTTTACCCCCGGTATCCAGATAATACTCTATATTTTTCACTATAAAAGACACTGCTCCTTCCGGCTTTTCATCCAATTCCTGAAAATCAGAAATATTTGCCAGCTTTCTAACTACCGGAAAAAATTCGGTATTATAACTCCCTTCACTAACAATATATCCAAGTTCAAGGGGTTCTTTTACCGGAATTTGTTTCTCATTTCTTATATTTCGCACAGCGGTAATAACCTGCTGAACCCTTTCAAATTGTTCCAGATAATCATGATCAATAATTCCAGCTTCCGGCAGAGCTGAGATCATTATGCTGTCACCTGCATCTCTTTCCTTTAAGTAATGCCATATTTCTTCCGTTATAAAAGGCATGAAAGGATGCAAAAGTTTAAGAAGCTTTTCGATGAATTCCAGGACTTTTTCATAACTTTTTGCATCAATGGCTTTTCCATATCCGGGTTTTATTATTTCAAGAAACCATGAAGAGGCGTCTTCCCAAAATAAGCGGTATATACGCATCAAGGCATCAGAAAGCCTGAACTTTGAAAAATGTTCATCCATCTGAATAATTGCCTGATTGAGTCTATTCTCAAACCATTTTATTGCGATACGTGTTTCTGCAGGCTGAGCAATTCGGGAATCTACTTCCATGGTTTTTACCAGCCGGAAAACATTCCATATTTTATTTCCGAAATTCCTTCCCTGCTCGGTAAGCCCTTCCTCAAAAAGAAGGTCATTTCCAGCCGGAGAGGCAAAAAGCATACCTATTCTTACACCATCGGCAGAATATTTTTTCATTAAATCGATCGGATCCGGAGAGTTTCCCAGAGATTTTGACATTTTTCTGCGCTGGCTGTCCCTTACAATGCCGGTGAGGTAAACATTCTTAAACGGCTTTTCACCCTGATATTCATAACCTGCAATAATCATGCGTGCGACCCAGAAAAACAGGATCTCCGGGGCTGTTACAAGATCATTTGTAGGGTAATAATATTTAATATCATCATTATCAGGGTTCCGGATGCCATCAAAAACTGAAATCGGCCATAACCAGGAAGAAAACCAGGTATCCAGCACGTCTTCGTCCTGTCTTATCTCTTCCTTTTGTAATTCTCTGTTACCGGTTTTTTCACGGGCAAGCTCAATGGCGTCATCGATATTATCCGAAACCACATAGTCATTCGGCGCAGGATTCTCCCCATAATACCACGCCGGGATCCTTTGCCCCCACCATAACTGACGGGATATACACCAGTCCTTGACATTTTCCATCCAATGACGATAGGTATTTTTAAATTTCGGTGGATGTAGTCTGACTTCATCCTCCATAACACTTTTCCGCGCAGGCTCTGATAATTCTTTCATCTTCAAAAACCACTGAAGTGAAAGCTTGGGCTCAATTACCGCATCCGTGCGTTCTGAAAAACCTACTTTGTTTATATAATCCTCGACTTTCACCAAATGTCCTTTGTCTTTTAAAAGTTCTGTTATTTTTCTTCTGGCTTCAAAGCGGTCTTCACCTATGAAAATAACAGCTTTCTCATTTAATGTGCCATCCTCATTAAAAATATCGATACTCTCAAGGTTATGTTTGAGCCCCAGATGATAATCATTCTCATCATGAGCCGGCGTTATTTTCAATGCTCCGGTACCGAATTCCATATCTACATAGTCATCTTCAATAATAGGAACTACTCGGTCAACAAGAGGGATAACAGCATTCTTGTTTTTAAATTTCCTGTATCGCTCATCATTGGGGTTAATGCAGACCGCAGTATCGCCAAGAATCGTTTCAGGACGGGTGGTAGCAATTGTTAGGTGATCGTTTTCACCTTCTATAAAATAACGAACATAATAGAGCTTTGATTGTACTTCCCGGTAAACAACCTCCTCATCTGATACGGCTGTTTTAGCTCCGGGATCCCAGTTCACCATTCTTACCCCCCTGTAAATAAGGCCTTTTTTGTAGAGATCAATGAAAACCTTTATTACACTCTCCGACATCTGATCATCCATGGTGAATTTGGTTCTCCTCCAGTCGCAAGAAGCCCCGAGTTTTTTTAACTGCTCAAGAATGATACCCCCGTGCTTTTCCTTCCATTCCCATGCGTGCCTGAGAAATTCTTCACGGTTCAGATCCGATTTATTTAGACCTTCTTTGGATAGTTTGTCAACAACTCTTGCCTCTGTTGCTATAGAGGCATGATCGGTGCCCGGTACCCATAAGGCATTTTTACCCATCATCCGGGCCCTTCTTATGAGAATATCCTGTATGGTATTATTCAGCATATGTCCCATATGAAGCACACCCGTAACATTGGGAGGCGGGATGACAATGGTATAGGGTTCGCGAGCGTCGGGATCGGAATTGAAAAATCCATTTTCCATCCAGTAGCTGTACCATTTATCTTCTGTTTTTGAAGGATCGTATTTTGTGGGGATGTTCATGAGAATTAACTTTCAGTTTATAAAAACAATGTGCAAAAATAAGAAAAGTGACAGGATTTCAAATCCCTTAATTATAGAGTTTAATAATTCTTAAGTTGTTGAATTAAAAATACCGGCGAACAAAATAAGAATTCTATCCTTCCGCCCAAAATGGTAAAAAGTTCTATATTTAACCTTCCCTAATAAAAACTACTCCTTTAATCTGATATAAAGCAGGTTAAGTCATTTTAATCAAACTTTGGTTTTCGACAAAACATGAGTTTAACTTATTATTAATCTGACCATTAAATGAAGCTTGTGATTTAAACAAACTAACTGGGATATTTCGGAATAATTCTTTATCATTGTATAAAGATGCTTATTGTGAAGCCCTTCGGTGGTTAAAGATGAAGTTAATCCAGTAAAGCAGGAGAAACAAGCAAAAAACATGAAAAGAAACATCCTGGTAATAGGGGCGGGTGCTATTGGAGGAATTACAGCGGCCCGGCTGGCACAAAAAAATGTAGATGTAGATCTCCTGGTAAAATACCCTGAACTAAAGAAACTTGCGAAAACCCAAGGACTTCATGTTAGCGGCTACCACGGAAGCTTTAACAGAAAGGTGAATACTTATCTACCTTCAGATCTTCTCTCCGAAACTTTCGATATAGTGATGATTGCAACAAAAGCGACGGATATGAGAGAGGCCGCAATGCACATTCTTCCTTTTCTGGAAAAAGATTCCCTGGTGGTTTCATTGCAAAATGGAATTTGTGAGGATGAACTTGCGAATATTGTGGGTGTACACCGCACGGTAGGATGTATAGTGGGATGGGGGGCAACTATGATTGAGCCAGGGAGATATGATATGACCTCAGGCGGCATGAATGTAATTGGCTCACTTAACGGAATAGAGGAAACCAGAATTCAAAAGCTGCAAAAAACCCTGAACTATATCGCTCCTACATATGTTTCCTCTAACATTTACGGTGACCTGTACTCGAAACTCATTATTAATTCCTGCATCAGCGCCCTTGGGGCAATCTCGGGATTAACCCTGGGAAAAATGCTGAAAAAAAAGAAAATAAGAAATATGTTTCACCAAATAATCACTGAAGCAGTAAATGTTGCTAATGCTATGGACATTAAAATTGAACCCTATGCCGGCAAAATCAATTATTATAAATTTATTCAACCGGGTCCCTTTTCCTCATTAAGACGCCACCTAATGGTCAGACTTATTGGCATAAAATACAGAAGATTAAAATCATCCAGCCTTCAATCGATTGAAAGAGGAAAAAGAACTGAAATTGATTTTTTTAATGGCTATATAGTATCCAGGGCCAAACAATATAATATTGATGTTCCGTTAAATCTGAAGCTAACTCAAATGGTTAAAGAAATCGAACAGGGAGAAAGGAAAATCGGAATACATAATTTTGATGATTCTGCCTTCAAAAAATATTAAGAAGTGTCTGTCCATAGAGCAGAAAATAACTGTCTGTTTTATGTTTTCCCGAAAAAAAAAATTGCATCCCTGCAAAAAGACATGTGAAAAAGAAATTAATTCGGGGATTTTCTGGGGAAATATCCCTTTAAATGCTTCCCTTTAACATACAGAATTTCCATTATTAAGATTATTTTTGCGATAGGGTTTCATTTAGCGTTTGAACTTTCTGTATCACTAATAGAGTCTGTTTTATGAAGTTTGAAATGAAAAAAACATATACATTATTGATCCTGCTTATCCTGCTTTTGGTGCCATATTCCTGCCAGAACAGTAACGGGAAAGATGGGAACAAAAATACCGGAGCATTCATGAAACTGGATAATGCCGTTTATGATTATGGCACTATTGAATATGACAGCAATGGGCGTTGTTATTTTGAATTTACAAATGATTCCGACCAGGAACTGATAGTAAATACTGTAAGAACAAGCTGCGGTTGCACCCGTCCGGAATGGCCAAAGGAACCCGTAAAACCTGGGGAGAAGGGGCAAATAGGGGTAAGTTATAACACCCGTTTACCTGGTACGTTTCACAAAAACATAACCGTATATTCCAATGCGGTTAATTCTCCGGTGAAACTCTTCATTAAAGGAAAAGTTGAAAAAAGAAAATAAAAAATAAAATTTAAAAAAATGCCGGAATTATCTAAAAAAGGAAAAAATATGCCCGCCTCTCCTATAAGGCGCCTGGTCCCATTTGCAGAAGATGCAAAAAGAAAGGGAAGAAAAGTATTTCATCTCAATATTGGTCAGCCGGATATCCGGACACCTGAGGTAGCCATTGAAGCAGTGAAAAACATGACTGATACTGTTATTGAATACAGTCATTCTGCCGGAAATGAAAGCTATAGAAGAAAACTGGCTGAATTTTATAACAAGCTGGATATCAATGTGGATTATAACGACATCCTCATCACCACCGGTGGTTCCGAAGCTATATTATTTGCTCTGATGTCTACGGCAGATCCGGGAGAAGAAATAATTGTGCCTGAACCTTTCTATGCCAACTATAATGGCTTTGCAACTACAGCCGGAGTAAAAGTCGTTCCTGTAACCTCCCGCATAGAAGAAAATTTCGCACTTCCCCCTGTTGAAAGTCTTGAAAAACTTATCACTCCCAAAACCAGGGGAATAATGATCTGTAATCCTAATAATCCTACGGGATATTTATATTCTGAAGAAGAGATCAGAAAGCTCGGAGAGATTGTAAAAAAACATGATCTCTATTTATATGCCGATGAAGTTTACCGGGAATTCTGTTATGACGGGCATCGTCATTTCTCGGTAATGCATCTCTCAGGACTGGAAAAGAATTTAGTTATGTTCGACTCCGTATCCAAGCGCTATAGCGCCTGTGGCGTGAGGATAGGTGCACTGGTCAGTAAAAACAAGGAGTTAATGCAGACAGCACTCAAATTTGCACAGGCGAGGCTCAGCCCCCCATCTCTGGGGCAGATCCTGGGAGAAGCGGCTATTGATACTCCCATTTCATACTTCACGGAAGTATATAATGAATATACCGAACGAAGGAACTTTATGGTGAATGCCCTTAATAATATGGAGGGAGTCCTTTGTCCGATTCCGGGTGGAGCCTTTTATACCATAGCCCAACTACCGGTTGATGATGCCGATAAATTTTCGGAATGGTTGCTCAGCGAATTTGAATATGAAAACCAAACGGTAATGCTGGCACCTGCATCGGGTTTCTATTCCAGACCGGAACCTGGAAAACAGCAGGTCAGAATAGCATATGTTTTGAAAAAGGACGACCTTGAAAAAGCTATGAAATGTCTGGAGGAAGGGTTGAATAGTTATCCGGGGAGGGAGGTAAGGGGTGAACGGTGATCGGTTATCGGTGATCGGTTATCGGTGATCGGTTATCGGTGATCGGTTATCGGTGATCGGTGATCGGTTATCGGTGATCGGTGATCGGTGATCGGTGTGACAATCGATAAGGGTTAGGTAGTCCAGGATAAAATGACCACGAAAGTGTTGTAAAATATTTGCTTTCTATTCCTCATATAAAAGATATTTCTCCCTGATCTTTTTGAACTCCTGGATATCCCCTTCCCAGGATGACCTGATCTGTTCTGCCGTTTTTCCTTCAACAATTTGGTTTTTCAGTTCTTCATTGCCGCTCAAAGAGTTGAAATAGGAATTAAAAAACTCATCTTTATCAGGATAATTTTGGTAAGCGAGCAAAAGATACTCAAGCTCTATTTCATTTATCAATTCAGGATTTTCAAAATCCCGCAGATCAGATCCTCTGCACTTTTCTCCTTTTAGTTTTGGAGTAATTGCCGCTCCTGGTTTGCTCTCCGGAGTAAAATAAAAATCGCCTGACTGAAGATCCGGATGCCCGAAAACCTGAAAAGGAAAATCGGTACCACGGCCTACACTTATAACTGTTCCTTCAAAAAAGCAAAGGGATGGATATAATCTCACAGAAATGTAATTGGGCAGGTTAGGTGAGGGTTTTACCGGTGGATAATAAACAGAGGAATGAGAATAATTCTTACATTTAATTACTTTCAGATCACATTGCTGATCATTATTTAACCATTTTTCCCCATTTATCATCCCGGCATATTCGCCTATGGTCATCCCGTAAACCACTGGTACGGGATGCATGCCAACGAATGATTTATGCTCCGGTTTAAGGACAGGGCCATCGATATAGTTGCCGTTTGGATTGGGCCGGTCCAGAACTATCACGGGAATATTATTTTCAGCACAGGCCTCCATCACATAGTGCATTGTTGAAATGTATGTATAAAATCTTACACCAACATCCTGAAGGTCAAATATCATCACGTCAATTTCTTCCAGGTCTCCTGCGGTAGGCTTCCTTCTTTTTCCATACAGAGAAACTATATGAATACCGGTCTTTTTATCAACACCGCCTTCTATTTCTGTTCCGGCATCCTCTGCTCCTCTGAAACCATGTTCAGGTGAATAAATCTTTTCAATTCTTACCCCCCTGGAAATTAAGAGGTCAACCAGGTGGATATCTCTTACCAGGCTTGTATGATTTGCAACTACTCCGGCTTTTTTTCCTGCCAGCATATCCATGTACAGATCAATTCTTTCTGCTCCCGGAACAATCACTTCATCAGACCGGGCATTACAGGAAGCAATACTGAAGGCAAATGACAATAACAATCCTAAAATACGCATAGATTAATGGGCTTAGTCTGCGAATTTATTACATTTGCTCTATTAAAAAAAATTCGGTATTGAACCTTGAATATTTCATAGCCAAAACACTCTCAAGATCGGGAGGAAAAAAAAGACGTTTTACAGGAACCATTAACGGAATTGCTGTTATTGGCATAAGCCTGAGCATCGCTATAATGATTGCTGCTGTAGCTATTGTAACCGGTTTTAAACAGGAGATACGTAATAAGGTTATCGGTTTTGGCTCTCACATTCAGATTCTTAATTTCGATTCTAATCTGAGTTACCAAACCGAACCAATACCAGAAAATCCTGATTTCCTCAATGAAATCAGAAATGTAGATGGCATTACTCATATTCAACCTTATGCAATAAAAGCAGGAATTGTAAAAACCGAAGAACAGATCCAGGGCCTTGTTCTGAAAGGAGTGGACAAAAACTTCGAGTGGGATTTTTTCAGGAGTTCGCTAACCAAGGGGGGAATATTTACCGTACCGGATTCTGCCTATATCGAAGATATATTAATCTCGTCCTTTCTGGCAAAAAAAATGCTTCTCGATACTGGCGATTCGTTCCGGATGTGGTTTATTGATAAAACACCGCGAGTCCGTAAGTTTACGGTAAAGGGTATCTATGAAACAAGCCTGGCTGAATTTGACGAAACATTTGCAATTGTTGACATCAAACATATTCAAAGGCTCAATAACTGGGAAGATGATCAGGTGAGCGGACTGGAAATAATGATAGCCGATTTCAGTAAAATCGAGGATATTACCTGGGAAATAAGGGATATTACCGCTCCAACAGTTTTAAATAAGGAAACCAGATTCAAAGTAAGAAACATCGTCGAACGGAATCCGCAGATCTTCGACTGGCTTGAATTACAGGATCTTAATGTAATGATCATTATTATTCTCATGCTGGTGGTTGCAGGATTTAATATGGTTTCGGGATTGTTAATCCTTATTCTTGACAGAACCTACCTGATCGGGGTACTCAAAGCATTGGGAGGTAGAGATCTGATGATCAGAAAGATATTCCTTTATCAGTCTGCATTTCTTATCATACGCGGATTATTCTGGGGGAACTTGTTCGGAATCGGACTTTGTTTTATTCAGAAAAAATACGAGATTATCAGCCTGGATCCGGCAAATTACTATCTCACAACCGTTCCCATAAATCTGGATATTATCCTTTTACTTCTTATCAATCTCGGAGCCATGTTATCTATTATGATATTTCTTGTAATTCCATCAATATTGGTTGCCCGGATTTCTCCGGCAAAGGTTATCAGATTTAATTAGAGTCTGTCCATAATGTCAGTGAGACTATGATTTTGGTTTTCAAAATCATTT
>CAYRTD010000018.1:0-42069 GCA_964426915.1 uncultured Bacteroidaceae bacterium
CTGTCCATAATGTCCAAAATACTCATTCAGGGTTAATTTTAAGCGGTATTCGTGACCGCGTTCGCATAAAGCTTTAGCGGTTGCGAAGCTCGTTATCACTCGGTTCTGCGTTGCTGCAAAAATTTTAAATCCTCGAATACATTAGTATACTGCGGTTTAAAATTTTTGCGCGCCTTGATCTTGAACATTAGCTTCGCTGAGCTCACCGCCATTTGGCGGATTCGGTTATGATCCAGACACACGACTTTATTGACGGACACTAAGTAGTGTTTGATTCAGAATATTGGCTTTACTCTTCCGATCAAATTCTTCTTTGACAGATTGCGAAAATTCGTTTGTTCGGTGTGTCTGTCAAAGAAGAACTAATATCCCCAGGTTATTTAAAAATTACTTTTTTACTAATTCCACGTCCATCACTTAATATCAATCTTAACACATACAATCCTGGGAGTAAATTCGGGGCATGAACTGTTATAAGGTCCGGAGAAAATTCTAAATGATAACCTGCGGCTTCATAACCCTGCAATGTGACTAAATAGATTCTTTCAATCCTGTCTGATGCCTTGAGCTTTATCATAAGATATTCATGGGCGGGATTGGGATAAATAAACATTGATACTTGTGTATCGTTAATAATTAAAGGAGTTGCCCACTGATCCGGTAATTGTTCTATCTGTTTTACTGATAGTTCACGGTTCCAGATCTTAACTTCATCAACACTTCCAACCAGAGCATACTGGGTTTCAACCTTATCCATCCTGCCAATAGTGAGGGCTTTGGTGGATGGTAAAATATTCCCCGTGAATTTTTTAAACGAATCGAGTATCCCATTCACATATAGCTCCATTGAATACCCTGTATACTGTGCCGTAACATGATAATAAGTGTCAGGGTCAACAGGTTGTGAGCCATCCAGATCCATGACTCCTTCGTCTGTTTTTACTGTCCACCGCAAAATACCTTCGGGAGTAATTGATAGTTTATAACGTTGTTGCCATGACCCGTGTGAAACAATAAATCTTTCCGTACCATATTGTTCGGGTTTAACCCAACAACTCAGACCTACAACTCCAGTAAAATTCAGGTCAGGGTGATTATCCGTGTATATAATATCATTACCGGAGCTGAACCGGTAAGCCAGCATTGGCATTTGCCTGGCATCTGCGGTTTTTGCCGGACCCGAAACCACGGCATGAAAAGCATCGCTCATGGCATTTTTATTATCAAAATCAAAAGGGTAATATATTAAAGGAGGCTGAATATTTAAAGTTGTGTCTTTTACAAGCACATCCAGGTTTGCTGTAGTGGTTAAAAAGTCCTTATTTGTAACTTCTATTGTAATGCGGTACACTCCAGGCTCCTCAGGAGCCTCCCATATCATATCAGAATTGCCGGACCCGTTTATCTCCCCGGCAGAAGTGTACCAAAAATAATCCAGTGTATCACCAGGAACCGGTTCAACCTCTACTGTAAAGATATTTACTCCACCTGTAGCTGTAAATTTATTCTGAGTTTCGATAGCCTTAATCACTGGTGGCGATGTTATTCGATCAACAACTTCCACATGCAATGTATCTTCCGCAGTTTGTCCGTTTATGGTTATAATACATTTCACAATAAGCTCTCCGGGTAAAAGAGGGGCAGTAAGGCTTGCACTCAAAAGATCCTGTCCCTCAACAGGTTCTGAATTAATAAACCATTCCACCTGCACCTGATCTGTGGGGCTTATGTTTCCCGGTTCGCAATAAGCTACAAAATCACTACTGGTAACAACTGGATTTTGGCTTACCGAAAGTGCTTTCACTCGAAGATTTTCCGGATACACATAACCGTAATTATAATCAAGAACAAGCTCACCGGCATAAAGCCGTCCTTCTTCCGCCTGTGGCACCAAATCAGCCGGATAAAAACGAATCAGCCTGACTTCTCCTGCCGGGATCGCCAGGAGGGCTGATCCGGACACAGTCGAAAACAAAATGCTTTCAGTGATGGCATCGTATACCCCAAAGGAACCTTCCGGGATTTGTAGTTCAATCTGCTTTGTTGTTGGAGTTGGATTATAATACAGGTATGAAACCAGCGACTGATCGCCATAAAAATCAGTTTTGTTCAGATCGATTTGAATTATTTCCGGAACCGTAGTCGAACTGACAACTGCTGCCAGATATCCAACCGATGAACCGCTGTAGAGTGACAGATTGGTTTCTGCCCAACCACCCCGAATGGCATCTCCGGTGGCAAAAGGCTCCTTTCCCCCCCATGTTTCTTTCATTGATTCGTAAGGTATGGATGCCTGTGGATTGTATTGTGACGCCCACTCATAACTGTCCTGATTGATCGGATGCAGGGCATCCGGGTAAAACAACCGGCTTGCATTTGTAAGATTCAACAACCATTTTGCCACAGCATGTGCATAGCGTTTATCGTATTTCGGCAGTGGGGCCAATGCGGCGGCCTGTTGAAAACCATTCATAACAAATGCGTAATCATTGCCATTGTCGTTGGCTTCACCAATCAGCCCTGAAACATCATACTCTCCCCATGTACCGACAATGGCTCCCCAACCCCGCAGGTCGCCACGGTTAAAACACCAGTCGAGCAACTTTTGAACAGGGTAAGCTGTGCCCTCTATTGCATTCATGCGCACCGCCGCCAGTGTTCCGTAGGGCAACTGAAGTTCATATGAGGGATTTGTTTCGAAACCTGCCAGAAAATCCATGGCCAACTGAGCTCCCTCAAAAAACATACGATTTCCGGTTTTGGTATAAGCATTATACAGCAACCATGCAATGCTTCCAGCCGACTCAGGTTCGGGAACACCGGTCGTTAAGGGCATGCCGGTGGCCAGGTCAAAGGCACGATAATTCATGTCAGGAATAGTCCAGGGGGTGGTACTCCCACCAAGTTGCTTAACAGCGTACAACCACTGATTGGCAACCGATAAAAACTGGCTGTCAAATTCCGGTGCTGCATTGGGATATAAAGCCCTCAGCTGATAAAAATAAACATTTGGCATAATATCATACCACCAGTCATTTCCTGATGCAGCACCGTAATTATTGAGATATACCTGCTGGTTAATATCGCTGTTATAAAAGTCTATTATTTTGGCTACCCAATTCACCCCATCCTGGTTGCTTTTATCAATTCCTACCAGTGAAGCTCCAACAATTGAGGGAATAATATTAATGGCCTCTGCCTGATTTAAGTGAGCATCGGCGCCAACATAGGAATCCAGAAACACCGGAATGTTGTCCGGATAATTAAATTGTCCTTTACTACCCAACCGACCCAATGGCAAATAGTCACCCGTTTTATTAAAATCGTATATAAAACTATCGTAGGCCATGGCTATCGAACTCCAATCCCGCAAATCGAGTGGTGAAGGCAAATCGGGCATCTGATCTATACGCGATACAGATAGTTGTCCCTGTTGCCCCAGGATGTTTAAAGGCAGAATAAAAAGAAGTAAAAGTTTTAAAATCCGTTTCATCAGAATAAAAATAAATCAATTAATAAGAGTGGCCAGTACCAGATGTAAAGCGGATCGTCATGTAGTCCGTAAATCCGGACCCTGTCTATAAAAACATCCCCTTACTATCCTTTTCCATAAAGAAGGCTCAACTTGCTTTTCAATTGCGAAAAGATATGTTGAGCCTTCTTCTGACATCCTGCAAGTGTCTGTCAATAATGTCAATTGATTCTACTTTAATGACAGACTTTACCTATCTATGAAAGATTTACCAGCTGTCAGGGCTTTTCATCGTTATACAATTTTGAAACCTGACCATCGGTAAGGGCAATATTGTATATCTTTAGTTCATCAATGGATCCTTTGAAATAACCCAGGTTATCGGCATTGGTCCATTCCATAAAATTAGCAGCAAGCTCAGCATCTGTAGCAACACAACCTATAATAAACGGCTGAGGATCCTCGAGGGTTTGAGTAAGAGGTCCGATTCCTTTATTGTCTTCGGTCCATGTTTTGGTAAGCGTACCATCAACATAAAACTTCAATTCGTTGGTTGTGCCATTTACAGAAACTACAACATGATTCCACTGATTAGCTTTAATAGAATTATCGGTTTCGTTATCAGCATCAATAATGCCACCATCAACCTTTTTATATGTAAAAAATGGTTTACCTGCTCCCTGAGTTTGAAGCTTATATCCATTCCAGTAATTTTGCGAAACAATGTAGTTATGCTCATAGAGTTCTGTCGGATTAATCCATACAGAAATAGTTATGTCCGCAGGTAAAAAACTGGTTGTATAAGGCACCTCAAGGTGAGCACCTTTATCAAGTACCACTGCACCACCGCTTACTCCGGTGCCCCATGTAGGCGACATGGCATCATCGCCAAGAATAACTGCATTTCCACTGGCAAAAGTCGCGACATGTTCATTGGACGAAAATCCGGTGGCCGTAGTACCTGATCCCTCATCAAAATGCCAGCCGGCAGTGAGGTACAATGATTCATCGATAAACCCATAAGCCTGAGACTCAAAGGTATTAATAGCTTCAGTTAACTGTACAATCAGGTTATCTATTTCCTCCTGAGTAAGTTTTTCATCTGAAGCTGTCTTTACCGTTTGCAGGGTAGTGTTGAAATCATCAATAGCTGCCTGCGGATAATCAGCAGAATTGGCTTCTGAGGCAAGTGCCTCAGCCTGAGTTATTAATGCATTGAGTTCGGTTTTATCGCCCTCAACGATATCGTCATCGTCATCTTCGCATGATGAAAGCACCATGGAGAAACTTACAGCAATCATTAGCAGAAAATACTGCCATCTAATCATTTTTTTTGTTTTCATAATGTAAAAGTTTTAATTGTAAATTAATGTTGAAAGTATAAATAAATCTTATGGAGTAATAGCTTGATTCGCATCTATTTCGGACTGAGGCACAGGTAAATAACGTTTTGTTTCAAAATTAAAATCGGGTCCGAGAGCAGTTTCTGCCACTATTTTTCCCCATCGCATCAAATCGAAATACCGGTGAAATTCCTGTGCCAGCTCAACCCTGCGTTCGTTTTGAATAGCAGTACGAAGCAAGGATTGGTTGGTTATAGTGATATCTGCCAGCAAACCGGCCGGCAAAGTACCTTTGTAACTGTTACGTGCCCGCTGCCGGACCCTGTTTAGATTAGTAAGGGCAGAATCGGGCTTATTGATCTCATTAAATGCCTCAGCCTTTAAAAGCAAAACATCAGCGTACCGCAGGTAGATGTAGTTCAGATCGCCATCGCCTTTAAGCGAAGAGGGAACCTGGTTAAGCGGCTGTTGATGCTTTTTAGTTAGATAACCGGTAGGCGACCAGCCCGCATTGAAGGGTTCACCATTCAACCAAAGTGAGCCACTTCGTCCAATTGAAGCATCGAGACGCGGATCGACCATGGCAGGTGAACTTTTTTCAAAAGCATCAACCAGACTTTGAGTAGGAGCATTAAAATAATAACCACCCTCGGGTGCCGGGGCAAACCATTGGTTCAGTGCATTACCGGCAAAAGGCACTTGTCCTGAAAGGTGCTGGATCTCTACAATTGATTCGGAGCTATTTTCATTTTCCAGTGTAAAAACAGAGGCATAGTCTGGAAGCAGATTATATTCTTCCAGGGCTTCCATTTCATGGAAATAGTCGATAGCAACCGCCCAGTTTTCCTGGTAAATATTAATTTTACCCAACATGGCCAGTGCAGCCCCCTTTGTCATTCGTCCGGTTTCAGAAGGGCTGTAAACTACCGGTAAAACATCAGCAGCTTCAATTAGATCCTTCTCTATTTGCTGATAAATAAGGTCTATGTTGGTAAGCGGCACGTGTATGGCTTCTGCCGTTACCTGTGGCAAAAGTTTTAAGGGAACTTTTCCGAAAATATTCACCAGGTTGAAGTAGGTATATGCCCTGATAAATTTTGCTTCTCCCACCAAACGATTTTTTAGTTCCGTTTCCATGGGTATATCGGGCACATGGGCAATCACATTGTTGGCACGTGCAATGGCCTCATAGGCAAAGCTCCAGTAATTATTAACGATGCCGTTATTGGCATCAACATTAAACTCATCAATGTAGGCAATTTCAGCCTGATCGCCGGGATTGCCGCCTTTAACGGCATCGTTGGAGGCTACATCGCCAAAAACCCATATTGCATTATTAAAATTACTGAACGAAATGGCATTATAAACCCCGTTCACCGCCTGTATGGCTTGTTTGTCGTTTTTGTAGAAAGTATCGGACGAAAAAGTTCCTTTAAGGTCTTCTGTTAAAAATTCGCTACAGGCGCTAAACATCAAAGCAAACAGGAACAATCCTAATAACAGGGCCGTTATCCTGTTGTCCGATCCCTTTGGTTTTCCACCGTGAAACCAAACCATAACCAGTTTTTTACTATTTTTTTTCATCTGTATATATTTATATTTTATTTTCATTTCAGATAAACCTTCTCATTAAAATGTAATATCAACGCCAAACATAAGTGTCATGGCCGAGGGATAGGTCCCCCAGTCGATACCCGCAGCACGATCGCCTTCTCCTTTTGAATTATCGCTTACCGTCATTTCCGGATCCAATCCTGAATACCGGGTGAATGTAAACAGGTTTGTAGCGGATATATATATTCGTGCCTGTTTAATGCCTGCCGCTTGAAATGTGTTTTCGGGTATAGTGTATCCCAATTGTGTATTTTTCAGCCGCAGGTACGATCCGTCTTCCAGAAAACGCGATGAAGGTCTTGCATTGTTCGACTTGGATATCCAGGATGCTCTGGGCTGGGTATCGGAAGTTCCTTTGCCGGTCCATCGCTCATCAAAATAACGCTGTGTAACCGGAAACCCACGGTAAAAGCCCTCGATATCCTGATTTATCTGAACATAAATCTTATTGCCGTAAACACCCTGAAAAAACAAATTGAGATCAAAATTTTTATAACCTCCGGTCATATTCAGTCCGGCGATAAGCTTCGGTATCGCGCTACCGAGGTGAACCCTGTCTTTATTATCAATGCGCCCGTCTTTAAAATTATCTTTGAATTTCACATCTCCCGGCTTAATGCCGTTTCCTTGAAATGCAGAAAGTAATATTTCTGTTTCATCCTGAAATATGCCGTCCATTTCAAGCAGGTAAAACGAACCGATTGGATGGCCAACTTCGGTTTTTGTAGCATATACACCCGATTCCACAATACCACCTGGCAAAGGAGCATCGAGTTTAAGTACTTCGTTAGCCAGGTAGGTAACATTTCCGTCTATTGAATAATGCCATTTTGCCCTGGATTGACGGTAACCGGCTTCCAGTTCAATACCCGTATTCAGCACCGAACCACTGTTGATCCATGCTGATTCGGCGTATCCGGTTGAGGGGGGATTTGGCGCTTTAACAAGCATGTTTTCCGTAACCTTATAAAAATAATCCAAAGAAAAAGTAAAAGCATTCTGTAAAAGATATACATCCAGGCCGCCATTATACTGGTAACTGGTTTCCCACATCAGGTCCTCATTTCCCAGTGAAGACTGGACATATCCTGCCTGTAAAACGCCACCAAAGGGGTAATCATAATAAGGTGATATCCTGTCGCTATAGGCATAGAGGTCTATCTCCTGATTTCCAATGGCACCGTACCCCGCCCGCAATTTTAAACCGGAAAGCCAGTCAACATCCTGAAGAAAGGCTTCTTCACTGATTGCCCATCCTGCAGATACTGAATAAAAGGTACCCCATTTTCTTTCCTTGGTAAATCTCGACGATCCATCGCGCCTCAGAGTACCCGAAAGAAAATATTTTGAGTTAAAGGCATAATTTGTCCTCCCAAAAAAAGAAGCCAGGGTTGAGGTAAATTCACTCTGGCTGCTTAATGCATCTCCTGTACCATTGCCAATATAAATAAGTTCGGCCTGTTCGACCGGGAAATCGGAATCATTGGCATAATAGATTTTCCCGTTGTTACTGATGGCCTCAAATCCAAGCAAAGCCGAAAACTCGTGTGCTTCGCCAAAGCTTGTTTCGTAGTTAAGCAGATTATTCACCGTCCAGTTGGAAATCCTCTCATTTACAATATTCAGACTGTTACGGGCATTAATACGGTCCAAAGTTCCCCATGTAGGGTTGAATCTCCGGCTGTTTGAATTTCTGTAATCCATCCCGGCATTGGTTGTTAGTTCAATTTTTTCATGCAGCTTGATGGTGAAAAAAGCTTTTCCGAGATAGCTGTCATCTTTACGATTATTATCGTTATAATACGTCATCCCGATAGGATTGTATCCATCACCAAGAAAGGAATCATATACCTGCCTTCCGAAATATTCAGCAGGACGATCCACAAAGCTGCCATCATCAAACCTTACAGGGATGGCCGGATTGCGAAAAAAAGCATAACGTATTACACTGCCACCGTTACCTCCAAGCCCATCGCCCGAACTACCTATTATATCAGTAGAAGACAACCCGGCGAGCATATTAATGCCAGCGGTAAGCCATTTGTTTACGTCGGTAGTTACATCCACCTTAACCGTCCCACGGGTATATCCGCTACCCTTCACAATACCCTGTTGATCGAAAAAGGAAGTTGACAACCTGAAGCTGGTGGATTCATTTCCTCCCGAGAGTGATAGCTCATGCGAATTTATGGGTGCTATTTGAAGTAATTCATCAAGATAATTTACATTATCAAAGGCTTCGGCATCGGCCGGGGTAATTAAACTTCGATGCAATCCTGCAGGGAGATTGGTATTATCGTTTATTGCTGCTTCATTGTATATGGTAATATAATCTGCGGTATTAACCATATCGGTTAGTCTGATGGCCTGTTGAATACCGGTTTGCCCGTTATATACCACCCGTGTTTCCCCTTTTTTTCCTTTTTTAGTGGTAATTAGTACCACACCATTGTTTGATCGCGAACCGTAAATAGCTGCTGCTGAAGCATCTTTTAGTACCGTAACACTCTCAATATCGGCTGGTGAAAGTATATTGAGTGCATCTGAAGTAGCAATTCCATCAACGATATATAGCGGGCTGTTGCTTGAATTAATTGAACCCGCACCCCGGATGCGCACCGACACACCATCCCCCGGTGCCCCCGTATTTTGAGTTACCTGCACACCGGCCGCCCTGCCCTGCAAGGCCTGATCAATACCTGCAACCGGCATCTTTGATAGTTCTTCGGTGTCAACACTGGAAACTGCGCCAAGAACATTGCGTTTTTTTGTCGTTCCATAGCCAATCACAACCAGTTCATCGAGTAAAAATTCTTCGGAATTGAGTGATACATCCACTACGGTTCTGTCACCCAATGTCTGCTCAACCCTCTCGTAGCCAATGTATGAAAACACCAGTACAGATGTATCCGATAGCAAATCAGATTCGAGATTATAGGTGCCATCTATGTTCGTAATTGCACCTGCAGATGTGCCTTTTATCTGAACTGTAACGCCAATAAGCGCTTCGCCCGTTTTTTCATCGGTTACAGTTCCCTGGACTGCACGCTGGCTGTAAGCTGTTTGAAATGCCAGCAAAATTAATGGAAGAAAGATAAATCGTTTCATTCGAATAAATCTTAGGTAAACATTTATTTAATTTTATATTATTTGTTAGCAGCTCTGTAGCTGGCTTTTCAAATTATTTAGTGTCTGTCCATAATGTCCGATATACTCATCCAATTTTTATTATAAGTGGCATTTCCCGGAGTACCGAGGACAGGCGTGACCGCATTCGCATCTCGAACATTAGCTTCGCTGAGCTCACCGCCATTTGGCGGATTCGGTTATGATCCAGAAACTCTTTCTGGATCAAGCACTTGACTTTATTGACAGATACTATTTATAGGCTATTGTTACATTGCCTGCTTTTGTTTTTATTCCTGCATTTTTTAATGATTTTCCTGCGGGTAAAAACACGACCAGAACTGCTTCGCCGCCGGGGATAGAAATCGTTCCGTCATTGTTATTGCCCTTTGCCAGGTATTCCTTCGAAATTATATCAAACAGATCCGTCGCACCTTCGGAATTGTAGGTCACCACCTTCGACTCAGGGTAAGGATTATAATAAAGAAATACCGGATATTCGTTAGCTGCATAAAAATCAGTAACATTGCAATCAAGTGCCAGAATGCCTTCCACATCCGTTGGATGTACGATAGCACCAAACACTCCAACTATCGAAGAACTGTAAAGGCTAAACATCGACTCTTCAGGTTGACCTTCGGTCCATTTTGGCCCATCGCCAATAGCAACCGGTGTAATACCCACTAAGTCAGGATTATTCATGTCGTCTGTTTTACGCAGACCTTCGTAAGCGATAACTCCGTTGGTGATATCCTTAAGATGAGGTAACCACTGATTTTCTATATCTATCTGATCGGGATAAAAAAGGCGTGATGCATTTATTACATTCAGCATATATTTACCAATTGCACGTGCATACTGGGGTTCATACTTTACAAGCGGTACCAGAGGCCAGGCAGCAGCCACAGAATTCATAAAAAAAGCGTATCCTCCCCCATCGGTAATACTACCCACCAGTCCGTGTACATCATATTTACCCCAACGTTCAGCAATAACGCCCCAACCATAACGGCCATCGGCAGACTGGCAGCCGTCAAAAAAATGATTGAGCAACTTTTTCACATCGAAGTCGGTGCCTTGCTCGGCATTTAACCGGGCGGCGGTATAAGCTCCAAAAGGCTGAAGTATTTCATAAAACCTGCTTTCGTTCTGGTCAGCAAGTGTCTTTGTAGCACTGATAGCTCCCTGAAGATACCTCTCATCGTCGAATAGATGATAAGCAGAATACAATAACCATGCATGTCCTCCGGCAACATCCTGCTGCCAGGGAATATGATTGCGCATCCCTTTCAATTGTGCGTAATCAACATAAGAATAATCATAGTTGCCATTTAATACCGAATCGGCTTTAAAAAACTGTTCAGCAACGCTGTGTTGTATAGCCCGGGCATTATCAACCTCAGGAAAAACTGCCGATACACCATAATACAGAATATTGGGATACACATCGTACCACCAGTCGCGTCCATAACCTCCACCCAGCATCGCCACATCCGGGTTTGTGTTGTTCATCACAATTTTCCATCCGTTCTCGCTGTTAAAATAGTTTTGCGACATTTTAACATAGTTGTAGCCGTGCTGACTTGTTTTATCAATACCTATCAAACCTGCGCTGAGTAATGAGTTTAAAGAAGTTAGGGCTTCATGAAATTCGCCGTTGTTTTTATCAGGCCCCTGGCGGACATCACCGATAACAGTATACAATCCGTAGGTCACCTGATCGATGTTATGCCGGGAACTATCCAACCAGATATACGGCCCTAAAGCAGTATCTTTGTCAAAATCATACACCAGACTGTCAAACTGGATGGCTTTATCCTTCCAGTCAATAATTTCTAATGGCTGTGGCAAATCGGGCATCTGATCGACACGAAGAATACCGGTTTGTTTTACTGGTATAGCTTCGTAGTCTTTACAGGAACCTAAAAAGCCGTTAATAATGAAAGCCAGAATGATGAATGACATGTTTTTCATTCGATTGTATTTTTGTTAAACAGTTATTAATAAATCCTAAGTTCTATAGTGTCAATATTTACTGCCTGGTTTAAATTTCACAGCTCAATAATCCTGGCAATATAAAATATCCTTGTTTTTTGATATTTGTCAAGCCCGCAAGCCGGCACGTTTTATTTATGGCTTTCGATCCACGAAAATTCCATTTAATTTAAAATTAATTTCTTTCTTTTTAAGTCAGAGGGTTTTATTTCAGGTTCATCAACATAGGAATGTTTAATAATATTTTTTGCAAGGGGAATAGATAACATCTGAATGGCTGCAACAATAATAAGGGCATATCTGAGAGCAAAAACTTCGGATACATTCAGGGCAAGAAAAATGAATAATCCGAGGCCTGCCACACGTCCGAGATATAAACCAAATTCATGATTCAAAATATAGGCGTAATTATTTCGTTTTTCGCGCTTCGAAACAACATCAATTACTTTCATCATAATGGGATAATAGGCCAGGTCGTGCAAAGGCTGGAAGAAAACTTTACACAATACAAACACCATTACCCCAAAAGCCGACAATTCAATGCCGTTTACAATGGTGCCTATCAAAAAAATTGTAATGCCAAGACCGAAAATAAGAAGGCGGTGTTTGGGTTTTGTAAAACGACCCAACAGGTACAGCAGAACCGCTGTCAATCCACCACTAATTCCCTGCACAAGGCCAAGGGTACCCTCATTACCAACATACCGCATAATTAACATGGCAGGAGCAGTAACCAAAAATCCCTGTACCATTCCTTTCATCATTGCCAGCAAAATTTGTTTGTTCCATAACTTTTCAAAACGAAAAAAGAGAAAATCTTTTTGTTTGGGATTCTCAAATTTGCCCGTTGAAAGCATAATACATGCAAAAACAGTAATTACAAACACGAGGATGGTAACTAACTGGTATCCCCTGAATACATCAAAGGTAAATCCGCCTATGGTCAACCCATCAATGGATACGAGCAATGCACCTATGGCAAGCGGTATAATAATGTTTGAGATCGTAAAGAAAAAAGATTCCAGTCCGAAAAAATAATTGCGGTTTTCATCCCGGGTTGTATCCAAAGCCATGAGATAACGGTTTGTCCAGAAAAAGCCCGAGGCTGCACCAATTAACATGCCCGCAACAATCAGCCCACTCAGTCCGATGTCTTTGACGAACATCATACCTACCATGGAAATGCCACTCAGCAAAATGCCAAAGCTGTATAAGTGAGCTACTTTAAATCGTTTAAGCAAAACCCCGTTAGTAAATGAAGTAATGATTATCCCTGTATACATAGCCACCTGAAATATTGCCACAAAGCTGGTATCGGAAAAAAACCGCATAATATATGCGGCCATAAAAATCTCAACAACGGGCAAAACCAATGCGTATAGCATATTGGTTATCAACAAAACCCTCATGCTGTGCGGCATTGTTAAAAAAAATTGAAATTCCGTTTTGAGTTTTGCTAACATATTCGGTGCTTGTTCTTACACTAATGTTGATAATATTTCCTTTATTGAAAAGCGGGCCCCACAGATTACTTCATCGCTGGCACCATAATAAATGGTGATTGTATCGTCCTCGATATAATGACCATTGGTAAAAACCACATTGCCAAAAAATCCGGTTTGTTCGTATGGCTGAGTAGGTTCCATAATAGGTTCTGTGCTCCGGGCAATTAGCTTTGAAGGATTTTCCAAATCCAGCAGCAATGCACCCAGACAATAACGATTCTCACTATTGGCTCCGTGATAAATTTCTAACCAGCCTTTATCTGTCCTGATGGGCGCTCCTCCAGCTCCTACCCTTGCCGAATCCCACATACCTGGACGCGAGGTAGCAATACATGTATGACCTCCCCAGTGCAATAAATCCGGCGATTGAGCAAGCCAGATATAGTTACCTCCCAGTTCCGGGCTGCTGGGACGGTGCAAGGCATAATAAGTGTTATTTATTTTTTCTTCAAAAAGAGCACAGTCTTTATTATGGGGTGGCAAAATCATGCCTTCGCGGTTAAAATTTTTCCAGTCTGTTGTCCTGATAAACCCTACACCAACGCCATATTCAGATACTTCCGTAAATGTGAGGTTATATTCATCGTTTATATATGCCACCCTGCAATCTTCAATTCCAAAAGATTCCAGTTTACCCTGTCCGAAAATTGGAGAATAACCTTCCGGCTCATAGAAATT
This sequence comes from uncultured Bacteroidaceae bacterium, assembly GCA_964426915.1. Lineage (GTDB taxonomy): Bacteria > Bacteroidota > Bacteroidia > Bacteroidales > CAYRTD01. The sequence goes on from CAYRTD010000018.1 coordinate 13,734, forward strand.
TATACCATCGTTGCTGCACACCAATCGAAGGTATGAGAGTGTGGTCAGGTAATCCTTCTTTTTATAATTAATAACCCTGGGATCCGAGACATCGAGATCCGGATCATCTTTATCGAAACTAAGAATTTCAATGATCCCTTCATTATTGTATACCGGAAAGCTGATTTTACCTTCAATTTGCTTTGGCCTTTCGGCCACGCGCAGCAGTAACCAAATTTTATCCTCAAACCGGAAAACACCAGGATTAAGCAAACACACTATTTCCATTCCTTCAATACCAGGTTTCATATCAGTGGGACGAAGAATCGGGTTTTCAGAAAATCGCTGTGCCATATCCATAGCCGTATATTTTAGTCACTTACAAATATACGACAGGGCAACCCAAATAGCGTCCGCTATATTCCTGTTCTTGTCCGCCAGAGTACAAAATGAAACATTTAAGAAATTATGGACAGACACAAGCTATGATCCTTTTCGATATTCTGAGGGCGAGCATGCATATGCCTTATTGAATAAATCATAAAAATGAGTACGGCTGGCAAACCCGGTTTGATCAATTATCTCGCTAACCGTAAGCAAGGTGGATCGCAGGAGGGTTGCTGCCTTGCTAAGCCGACGCTGATTTATCAGGCTGTGTGGTGTAATGCCGAGTACCGATTTGGTTTTATTGTATAGTGAAGATTTGCTTACAGCAAGTTTATCGCATATTTTTTCTGATGACAAATGTTCGTCATACAGATTTTCGTCAATATAACTCAATAGTTTTTGAAAAAAAGGATCAGGGATTTCTTTAACCAGAGCGGGGTCATTGGTATGTCGCCCCACGTGATCCCTGATCCGTTGACGCAATTCCAGAAGATTTAAAATCATCGCTTTCAGGTGGCCGGAATGAAAGGGCTTGGGAATATAAGCATCAGCACCTGCTCTGAGACCTGAAATCCTGTCTTCGATTTCTGCTTTGGCTGTAAGAAGTATTAAAGGAAGGTGACTGGTATCAACATTATCACGGATCTTTTTGCAAAGATCTATACCATCCATTCCAGGCATTATAACATCAGAAACAATTAAATCCGGATTAGCTTCAATCAACTTATCATAACCTTCCAGCCCGCTTCCTGCAATAAGCACATTAAAATCCTGCCTGAGAATATTCCGGAGTAACTTTTGCATTTCCGGTTCATCATCGATTATCAGAATGGTATGTTTTTCATTTACTTTAGTTGTGCCCTTGACTGGCAAAGGCTCAGCAACATCTTCAATATATCCCCTTTCGGTATTCCCTGAGGCCGGATCATCTATCAATACCTCTGAGCTCAGTTGATGTACATCAGGGAGATAACAAAAAAAAGTCGTTCCCCTTTCAGGTTCACTTTCCACCCGAATGTTTCCTTTCAGCAACTCAACCAGGCCCTTTGTAACGGCCAGTCCAAGACCGGTTGACCGAAAAACCGATAAATTATCTTTTTTTCTGACAGAAGGTATACCAAAAGGCTCGAAAATTTTCTGAAGGAATGCCTGGTTAATGCCTTCCCCATTATCTTCTATCTCAACATGTAGTACTGAATTGATATAGTGAACTCTAATCTTAATAAAACCGCCCGGTTTATTGTATTTAATTGCATTAGAGATCAAGTTGGTTATAATTCGCTGAAACTTATCCGCATCTGTTTTAAATTCAATATCGGGTTGTTCTGTTATCAACTCACAACTAATATTTCGTTGCCGGGTGAGTAACTCAAAATCAGTTATTATTTCATTTATCAGCTCTACCGGTTTTGTTAACTGTATATTCAGGGGTTCTTTCCCTTTTTCCAGCTTGCGGAACTGCATGATTTCAAGCACAAGCTTCTGAAGTTTTATACTGTTTCTGTAAACTTTCTGTAGTCGCGAATTTTCCCGGATTCCTGGAGAATCTTCGATCAATTCATCAACATGCGTTGAAATAAGTGTCAATGGTGTACGAAATTCATGTGCTACGTTGGTGAAAAATTCCAGCTTATACTGCTGCAATTCATCCTCTCTTTTTTTCTTAAATTCCTGAAGAGCCAGTTCCTTTTTACGCGCCTCTCGTTGGCGGTGTGTTCTGATGATTAGCACTTGTATTCCAATAATTATTAAAAAATATACAATGAAGGCCCATCCCGTTCTCCAGAAGGGAGGTCGGATAAAAATTTTAATTTCTCTTATCTCATCCGACCATTTTCCGTTTTCGTCGGTTACCCTTAACTGAAATATGTAATTACCCGGATCAAGGTTTGAAAAGCTAATAGCCTGTTGTTGTAAATTGGTTGTCCATGTATCATCAAAATTTTTTAACCGGTACCATATTTTATGCCGGTCCTTTCCCCAATAAACCAGGGGAGATACACGGAAGGTCAATGTATTTTCGTTGTATTTGAGATGGAGGTCTTTCTGAAGATTAATCCGGCTGGTGAGAATCTCGTTATCTGATACATCCATAGGGACGTTGCTAATCAGTAAGCGATTAATCGCCAGTGGAGGAAAATATGACGAAAACTTAATTTTATGGGGCCGGATAATATCAACTCCCATAGTTCCACCAACATAAAGCAGGCTATCGTTTGGGTCGAAAAAAGAAGCGCCGTCACTGTATTCATAGTTAATCAATCCATCGTTAGTATTAAAACTTCTCACATTTTCCCTGCCCTGGTCAATCAAAGATAAACCCTGATTTGTAGTAAGCCATAAATTTCCATATCTGTCATCCTGAATGCTGTGAATGCTTGCACTTGAAAGATCGGATTGCAGGGATAATCCACTGGCAGATACCGAATCGGCAGATACTGGTATGAGGCTGAACAATCCATTGCTGGTACCTACCCAAATATAACCATTACGATCAGCAAAGAGAGAAATGACATCATCGTTGCCGATTAATTTAGGGTGCAGTTTATTAGAATAATGCCCAATTACACGCTTGGTAATGGTGTTGTAGCGAAACACGCCCCATCCTCTGGTTCCAATCCATATCACTCCGGGTTTTTCTTCAGCAAGTGTATATACGATTTGTTGCTGTTTTGCCGGAGAGTCCATATCCGTATCAAGTACAACCTGCTCACAACTTATGGGAATTGAGCCTGTTTGTTTATCAAGCTCAACCAGAATAACCCCGTAACCACTCGTCCCGAGATATATGCGCCCATCGCTTGATTTAAGAATCCGGTAAACAGAAGCAAAATCGAGCTTATCCGGAATAATGAAATCTTTTGGAAAATTACGAATAGTGTTGTAATCTGATGAAATAATATCAATTCCTTTACCATCAACACCTGCCCAGATAGAACCATCCCTTTGTTCAAGGAGGGAAATAACGGAATTGTTACTTAGTCCATTTTGTACTGAAATTTGCCGTTTATGTTTTCCATCAGCATCAAACACATCTATTCCGCCCCCCTTGGTTCCCACAAGAATGTCATTCTTCCGGGTTACCAGAATACTCCTTACAATAGGATAGGATAATTTTTCTGAAGCTAATCGTTGGTTCGGGAATTCAGTCAGTTTGAGATTATAGGCTCCATTGCCATCAGTACCAATCCATAGAATGTCAGCTTTCGATTCATACAGACTTAAAATACGGGTACCAATAGAATTAGTCTTGAAATCTCCGGTTGATAGATGTAAGGGTTCAAATTCCGGCTTAGATAAGTTTATTCTGAAAATATTCCCCTTTTCGGTTCCGGTCCATATATTTCCTTTCTTTCCGGAGGCAGCAAATGAAGTTATAATATCATCTTTGACAGAGAGAGAGTAAACTTTTTTCGCCTGCAGATCCAATTTCATAGCCACGCCATTTCGCTGGGCGATAAAAATGTACGCATTGTTGCCATTACTATAAGCCATTGAGGTAGTGATCGTACCGGTCAGGGATATTTGAAGGATCTCAGTAAGTTGATCACCTGTCTTTTTAAACAGAGTCCCACTATCAGAAATACAATAAAGGCTTGAACCTATAATATGAATTCTTTTTATGCTGTGCGAAACTGATGCCGACCTACCTGAAAACCCAATCCTGGCAAACTGATGAGATGCTGTATCGAACCTGAAAACACCTCTTCCATTAACAGTTACAAAAGTACCAACCCTATCAGAATGACAAATAGCGATGTCATTCTCATAGTTTATCTGATCCGATTCGTTAGTGAAAAAGGAAAAAAACCGATCACCCACATTATCATACAATCCCACGCCTTGGTTGGTCAACATCCATATAGGACCCGATGCAACAGGATACATCTCGCGAATAACATGGTTGTGTATTGAATGAGAGCTACTTCCTGGCAAATAGGTTGCAATATTACTACCATCGTAACGGTTCAAGCCATTCCAGGTACCCATCCATACATAACCCTCAGCATCCTTTACAATTGAATTAACGGCACCATTCGAAAGCCCGTCACGCCGCGAAATTGCATGCACATTGGTTATAAATTCAGTTTTGGCTGAAACGACCTGTAGCAGAGCAAAAAGAAGTATAATAATTTTTTTATTCACCTTATCCCTTTAGGATTTCTTTAAAGCCTCCAGCACCCTCTCAGGGCTTAACGGCATTCTATATACACGGGCTCCGCAGGCATCAAATACTGCATTGGCAATAGCTCCGCCTACTGAAACGATCGCGGGCTCTCCTCCTCCCTGCGCTTTTTCATCCATGGCTTCAACCTGTACAGATTCAATAACTTCAGGGATCATTGAGAATACCGGTATCTGGTAGTCATCGAAATTATTGTTTTTAACTTCTCCGCCTTCAAAATCTATATCCTCCGTTAAAGCATAACCCAGTCCCATGTTCACACATCCTTCAGCTTGTATATCGGTGCCTTCGGGATTTATGACCTGCCCCATGTCCTGTCCCACCACAGCTCTTAAAACTTTTACTTTACCGGTTGAGGTATCCACTTTTACTTCAACAATTATGGTCACATAAGTTCCGGCATCTATTCCCAGGGCAATTCCACGGCCGTGCCCTTCTGGCAATTTTGAATTATCCCAGCCAAATTTTTTAGCAGCCAGTTCTAGCGACCTCTTTGCTCTGTTATTGCCGATATTTTTCAACCGGAATTCAAGCGGATCCATACCGGACCGGTGAGCCATAATATCCATATGGGATTCCCGGGCAAAAGTATTAGTGGGATTTCCCGGTGCCCGCCATGCTCCTGTTCCGAAAAAGTGAACATCTTCACCATCCCATGTGGTTGTCCTGTGATTCGGAACATCATAGAACATGTCTGTTCCTCTTGCACCGGAACAATATGTATTAAAATCCCAGTAAGTAATTTTTCCTTCCGGAGTAATACCAGAATTAAATTTAACCACAGCAGCAGAACGGAACATATCATACATAAATTCTTCTTTGCGGGACCACATCAATTGTATCGGGGTACCTTCCAATGCCCGTGCAATGCGTGCTGTCTCTATTGCCTGCCTGTTATATATCTTACCTCCGAATCCGCCTCCAAGATATATTTGCTTTAAATGCACATTCTCAACTGGTAAATCGAGGAGTTCTGATATATCACGCCTTGTACCAAAAGGTGTCTGGGAAGAGGCCCACATGGTAAGCTTTCCATTTTCATAGACAGCAGTAGCAGCATGAGTTTCTATTGAAGCATGTGCTTTATAGCCATCATGATACTCCTCTTCAAAAAGTAATTCTGCTTCAGCTTTACCCTTTTCAAGATCTCCACCCTTATGTCTGATATTACTTTCGTTGGCATTTTTGAGTATATGACTGAAAACAGATTCACCGTTTACATCCGAGGAGGGTATATCCCATTCAGCTTTCATTTCATATAATGCATTTTCCGCCTTTTCCGGAGATTTATGAAGCGCAACAATTAAATCATCCTGTCTGAATATTTTTACCCCCTCCATGGCCTCAGCTTTGGAAATATCGATAGAAACCAGTTTAGCTCCATGAGCAGGTGGCCGTAATATTTTAGCATAGAGCATCCCTGGTAATTGAATATCTGCAGTATACATTGCTTTTCCCGTCACCTTCTTCTCTGAATCAATTCTCAGAAACGATTTGCCAATGAGATCAAATTCTTTCGGATTTTTTAACTCTGGTTCCTTGTCCAGAGAACGAACGATTTTTTGACCTTTGGTTAGATCCTCATAGGGAATGTTTTTGCTTTTATCAGTCTTTAGGTATATTTTTCCATCGGAAGCTTCGAGCTGATCAACAGGAACATCCAGCTTTTCAGAAGCAAGTTGAATTAAAATTATCCTGGCTTCAGCTGCAGCTGCTCTCAGTAAGGGATCATGAAAGCGATGGGTCATAGAACCCCAGGTACCTGCATCATAAGGAACAAGATCTGTATCGCCCATGATCATGTTCACACTTTCAAGGCTAACTTCAAGTTCATCGGCCAGAACCTGCGCAAGTGAAGTGTTAATGCCCTGGCCCATTTCAATTTTACCTGAAAAGCAATCAACTTTTCCATCTTCTCTAACCCTGAGATAAGCATTAAAGTCCGGCACATCATCCTGTCCGGGTTTTCCATCTTTCCCTGTAAATGCAATCTGCGGGAGAGCCAAGACGATAATAATGCCTCCTCCCAGTTTTTTAAGGAAATCGCGCCGGTCAAATTTTACAGGTTCACTGTCAAAATCGTCAAAATAAAATTTATTAATGTCATCTGCTTTCATGATGTTTTTTCTCCTTTCATTACTTTAGATGCTTGTTCTATTGCTTTAATGATCCTTGTGTGGGCTCCGCACCGGCATAGATTATCATCTATGCTTTCAATAATTTCTTCCCTGCCCGGATTGGGATTCCGGTTCAGGAAACCAATTGCATTCATAATCATACCGGGAGTACAATAGCCACATTGTAGAGCATCATTATCTACAAAAGCCTGTTGGACAGGATGAAGATTTCCATCTTTCTCAAGACCTTCAATAGTAACAACTTTTGATCCTTCAATAAACTCCAGATAAACCCCACAGGATCTCACAGCGTCACCATCCATTAATACAGTGCATGATCCACAGTACCCCAAACCACAACCATATTTGGTGCCGGTAAGGTTAAATTGTGTACGCAGCGCCCATAGAAGAGATTGATTACCTTCGTATGTTGCTTCGACTTTTTCGCCGTTCAGTTCAAATTGAACTTTCTGTTTCATAAGCTTTATTTGTTTATGTTTTCTGTTTAATTTCGAATTGATAATCATCCGGAGTATCAATATCTCTTAATATTTCATTTCGCCCACACTCAATTTCATATATATCCTTTTCAAAGAGCTTCATTAACTGCCTTAGTCCTTCATTTCTGTCAAGGTTTGTTATATCATTCCGGTATCGTGTCTCAATCAATACCGGGTGACCCCTTCTTCCATTAAATGTGGGAATGACTATTCCATTTTTAGATTTTTCCCAGGCCGAGATAACTTTTCGTGTCACTTCCTGCGGAATTTGTGGCTGATCTCCTAAAAAGATGAGCGCAGCTCCAATGTTTTGCGGTAAGGCGTTAAAACCACATATTACAGAGGATAGCATACCCTCTTTATAGTTTTCATTGATACATATATCCACCTGCAAATTACTGATTTTTTCACTAATTTCCTTATAATGTGAGCCCAAAACCACCAATATTTTTAATTCTAAAACCGCTTCAATATTCTTAATAACTCTCTCAATAACTGTTTCATCCCCAAAAGGAAGAAGCATTTTTTGCCTTTTCATTCGTGTAGATGCTCCTGCTGCAAGAACTATAGCTTTTATATTATTCATTTCTCTTGTTTAAATCATATCGAATCTTTACCAGCTGGGCAGCAATACTTACTGCTATTTCCTGTACTGTTTTGGAATTTATTTCCAGACCAATCGGAGCATGTATCCTGTCCCATTCTGCTTCAGTAGCCCAGCCCTTATCGATAAAAAGCTGGCGGGTTTGCACTATTTTCTTTCTGCTGCCTATCATACCGATGTATCCTGCCCCGGAACTAATGAATTTTCTTAAAACTTCAGAATCCTGCCTGTGTCCACGGGTAACAATAACAATGAAGGTATCCTTTTTTACCCTGATTTTTGTGAATGAATCTTCAGGTTTACCTGAAAGTACCTTGGCAGCATCAGGTAGATTCTGCTTATTGGCATATTCTTCTCTGTCGTCCCAGACAGTAACCTCAAAGTCCAATAAATTACCTAAATGCGATAATGCTTTTCCCACATGACCTGCTCCGGCAATTATAAGCTCAGGCAAAGGAATTATGCTTTCGAAAAAAACCAGGGTATCTTCACCGGTATCAGAATTTTCGATCAGAATTTTATTAAAATCACCCGGCTTATTTCTTTCAAGCATTCTTTCTGCCATTTCAGTTATCTCCCTTGTAATTCTGCCGGTTACCTCTTCCTGATTCTCTTTGTTGAACCAGATGCGTTCAAGTGCATAATTTTCTTTTTTTTCGTGGATTGCAATGCTGATCAGTACACCGGGTTTTCTTTGCGAATAAGATTCTCTTAATTCATTAAAAGTATCAATATGTTTTTCAGGATAGGCATCTATTAAAACAGCCATTTCGCCGCCACATACCACGGGATCAGGATCAGTGATATCATCATTGAGATCGAACTGATAATAGCCGGAGATTTTGCCTTCAATTGCATTCATGGCTACTTTCTGAATAAGATGCTCTACCTGTCCACCGCCAACTGTACCCCGGATTAATCCTTCAGAAATGAAGAGTGCCGAACTGCCGGGTTTTTGAGGAGTGGATCCATTAGTTTCAGCAACCGTAGCCAGAGAACATGAATGATTCTTGTTAAGGAGTTCAGATAATTCAATGTATAGATTTCTATGGCTTAATACTTCTTCCATGGAGAATAATAATTAAGTGTAAAAAAAATAAAGATTAAAAATAACTTTCTTTAACGAGGAAAGCTAATTTCTTTATTTTCGCAAAGCATTTAAAACTGCAGCATAGGCATCATTAACCATGATTCTTTTGAAAGTTTCATGTCAGATATGGAGTTTTTAAAGCAGTATTGCTTGTTTTTATCAACAATTTAAGATTCAAAGCGTTTAAATGTTTTAAATAAATATCTATGAAAAAAGAATACAACTGGGGCATTCTCGGACTTGGAAATATTGCTCACAAATTCTCTCAGGCTCTATATGCCACTGAAAACGGAAATTTATTTGCAGTCGGCTCAAGGACGGTCGATAAGGCGGAGAAATTTGCAAAACAGTATAACCTTGATCGCTGGTATGGTAATTACGATGATCTTATAAAAGATGATGATATTCATATAGTATACATATCAACCACGCATAACCTTCATTATGAGCTTGCGAAGAAAAGTCTGGAAGCAGGAAAGCACGTACTCTGTGAAAAACCTGTTACCATAAATTCCAGGCAGTTTGAAAAACTCAGGGAGCTGGCTGTATCGAAAAAGTTATTTTTCATGGAGGCTCTCTGGACACGATTCCTTCCTCATATGAAAAGGGCCATGGAATTTATTGAACAGGAAAAGATTGGCGAAATAAAATTCATCAAGGCCGATTTTGGCATCAAGATCCACCCCAATCCGGAAGGCAGACTTCTTAACCTAAAACTTGGAGGCGGAAGTATCCTTGATATTGGTATTTATCCAATATTTCTCAGTCTTCAGTTACTGGGTTATCCCGATAAAATAGTCGTAGATGTGATTAAAGGCACAACCGGAGTCGATGAGAGCTGTAACATATCATTTGTCTACAAGGACGGTGCGATGGCAAGCCTATCAAGCACATTCCGGGTAAATACAGAAACTTCAGCAGATATAGCCGGTACAAAAGGAAGAATCAAATTTCACCGCATGTTTTTTACGCCAACTTCCATATCTGTCCACATAGATGGAGAAACCTCCAGCCATCATGAATTTACTGTCATTGAAAACGGTTATGAATACGAAGCCATAGAGGTGATGAAATGTCTGGATCAAGGACTGACTGAATCCCCTTTATTGCCACTGGCTTTTACCTCAAAGCTCATGAAACTCCTGGATGAGATCCGGGAAAAAGCTGAGGTGATTTATGATGAGGACTGGGAGAGCGAATTAGAAACAAGAGGAATGGAAAAGACAGAAAAACCAGAATGACAACTCAGGGTAAAAGAGAAAGAAGAGATTAAATTACAAAACACTGTCCGTCATACAACTGTGAAGAAGGATCTGGGAGATGAATGATTGAACAACACGGGTTCCTAACAAAAGTAAGGGGCTAAATATCTATTGTCCCGTTGCCTCCTTCCATTTCAGGTAAGCCTTATTCCACTCCTCGCTCTTTTCGGGCTTATAGGTCTTGAGTTCAAATGAATTTCTGACAACTTCCCTTATCTGGTCAAGTGATTCCAGTATTCCCAGCGCTTTTGCCTGGATCAGGAGATTTCCGGCAGCAGTCCCCTCTGTTGGTCCTGCAATGATCTTTAATCCCGTCACATTAGCAGTGAACTGGCAGAGAAGTTCATTCTTGCTTCCCCCTCCTATTATATGGATTCTGTTGATCTTCCTTCCGTTAACTTCTCTGAGCTGATCGAGTACCTGCCGGTATTTAAAAGCTAGTCCTTCCAGTATTGTCCTGACATATTCACCCACAGTTTCAGGAGACTCCTGCATTGTTAACGAACAATAATTATCAATCTCTGAGGGCATATCTTCGGGATTATAAAATCCCTGATAATCGGGATCGATAAAAGTCTTAAATGAAGTGGCCGTTTTTGCGGTCTCTACAAGATCGGCATATTCCACCTGGTGCCCGGTTACAGACCATGATTTGCGACATTCCTGTAATAACCATAATCCCATAATGTTTTTAAGAAATCGGAATGTTCCTTCAGCTCCGCCCTCATTGGTAAAATTATATTCAAAACTCTTCTGGGTTATTATTGGTGAATGATTTTCAACGCCCATGAGCGACCAGGTTCCTGAACTTATATATGCCCAGTCATCTCCTTCAGCAGGAACAGCTACAATAGCCGATCCTGTATCATGAGAACATACTGTTGTTACGGGAAAAGGATCGACAACCGCCTGTTTTGCCACTTCAGGTTTTAACATTCCGAGGTTCTGACCTGGTTTAATAACCTCATTCATTAAAGCCATATTGACTCCCAACTTTTGAAAAAGTTCTTCTTCCCATTTCCCTTTTCTGGGATTATATAATTGTGAGGTTGTGGCAAAGGTGAATTCTGTCTTCATCTCTCCACTTAATAAATAGTTCAGGATATCCGGGATAAATAGCATTTTGCTTGCATGTTCTGTCGCAAAATCACCCCGTTTATTCAGAATATGAAGGTGAAAAAGAGAATTAAAAGGCTGAAGGGAAATACCGGTAAGTTCGTATAACTCTCTTGCCGGCATGATGTTTTTCAGAAAATGATCCATTCCCTCAGATGTTTGAGGATCCCTGTAAGCATAAGGTATTCTCAAAAGTCCATTGTCTTTTCCAATAAATCCGAAATCTACTCCCCAGGTATCAACTGCTATGGATTCGGGTTTGATCCGTTCTTTATTTTTACAAATTCTGATAGAGGATATTATTTCCTCGTAAAAACGGTAAATATTCCAATAGAAATGACCGTCAATCTGAACCATACCTGTGGGAAAACGATGCACCTCATCAAGAAATAATCTCCTATTTTCAAGAATTCCGGCTACTGCCTTACCACTTTCTGCTCCCAGATCAATTGCTAATAAATTATTTACTGCCATAATCGTTTTTTAAGGAAATGCTCCAATTTGTCTATAGTTATATGCCAGGTCAAAAATAATAAATTAGATGTATTATGCAGATAATTTACCTGGAAAATCATCAGTGTCGGGAAAAACCTCCACCACGGTTTTTTGAATTTAGAATTAATAAAATCCGAAAGTTTTGCATACAATTTTATCCATCAGGTTACGAAGACCCGTTTTGTGAAATACAAATTTATTATTCGCAAATTCTCTATTTCCGACAACCATTTATAGCTCAATTTATTGACCTGAATAAATTGGAAAAAACATATCTGAATATAATTCTGGAGTATTTTTATCCAAATTCGTTGCATAATTCATTTTTGAATACTGAATAAAATACCGGATTTCTTTAATCTCTAAAAAACAGATCCGAGAAATCAAGAAACTGTTCCCAGTCATAACCGGTTATATTATGTTTTCCTGTTCTGATATGATAACCAATGGCACCGGATTTTACCGGATAATTTATACTAAGGGGGTCTTTCGGAATTCGAACTTCAAGATTATAAAGTTGTTCATATACTTTTCCTGCAAGGTATCCCGATAACTGTTCTCCGTATGGATCTGCCCAATTATCTTCCTGTGCACTTGCCAGGTATATGGGCCGTGGGGCAATCAGCGCAAGAAGCATGTGCTGATCAACGGGTAATTCATCTTCATTCTCATTGTATTTCTTAAAATTATCGCAAAACCAGTGAGGAAACTGATCATTTATATTTTTGACTGTTTCTCCATGTTTTCTCATGCTCAGGGCCGCTCCTCCGCAGCCTGAGTTATTGGAAATTACCAATGCGAAGCGTTCATCCCGAACACCAGCCCATAACGAAGCCTTCCCTAATCTTGAGTGGCCGAAAACCACTACTCTATTTTCATCAATATTATCATCAATTTCAAAATAATCCATCGCCCTGGAAAGCCCGTATGCCCATGCAGCTATCGATCCGGCTCCGTTGACTGGATAAGGACCGCTTTCCCGGAAGAGTTTATGTAATCCGTTATTGAAATCATCATCAAAGTCGGGATCGATATCTCCATAATAAATGGTAGCCAGGCCATATCCTCTCGAAAGAATATATTCAACCGGCCATCGGCTGACTCTTACCCCCCTTGATCGTTCATCAGCAAGATTGTCTGAAATACGGAAAGCCTCGTTATCACGAACCCAGCTATCTGAAATAATTATGCCGGGATCGGGATGAATCGTATGATTGCCGTAAAAATTCAATCCCAGGAAAAGAGGTGTTTTCCCGGAGATTCTGTAAGGTAAGTAAATCAAAAGATCAATACTTAAGTGTTCATTATTTTCTTTACTTTTCAGGTGGATACGAACTTGTTTTCTGATCCCGTGACCATCCAGTGCGTCAAAACTGGTACTTATTTCTTCAAATCTGATCTCAGGATTGAACTCTGCTGGAAACTTTCCATAAATTTCGTTCCGGAATACTTCTAAAATTTCAGGCCTTCTTTGTTTTTCCCAGATTTTTGCCTCTGAGATTAGTCTGTCATTTTCCGTTTCCAAAATCCCGGGAAGACCTTCCGGGATCTGTGATGAAAGAGTTATGTTGATACTGATCATTAAGAATAGAACATAATTTCTCATATACCCTGGTATTAGATTTCATTTAACTTCTGCCTTGAAGGATTCGGAAAGTCACTTCTTTGACCGGCAACAGTAAGTTTGGAATTCAAATATAACGTATTTTTAACAAGAGTTTGGTTGATCTCTAAAAACCTTTTCATTATCATCTTGTTATGTTTTAAAATTGAGTTATAATATGTTGCATTACCTGATTTTCGTTCTGTTACTTCAACCTGCATTTTCAGACAATCCAAAACCGGAAAGAATTGGAACTGTAGAGCTTGAAGCTATCCTGAATAATGAGGAAGACCGCTTACATGTTATTAATTTCTGGGCAACATGGTGCAGTCCTTGTGTAACTGAACTACCATATTTCCAGGAATTATCCGATAAGTATTCCGAGGAGGATATAAAAATTCTACTTATCAGTCTTGATTTTCCTGATCAGGCAGACAGCAGACTTGTCCCCTTTCTTAAGGAAAAGAATATACAACTGCCTGTAGTTTTAATGGAAGATCTTGACTATAATAAATGGATTTCAAAGGTGGACACTGAATGGAAGGGAAATCTTCCGGCTACGTTGATTTTCAACAACAAGCAGAATAAACGGAGCTTTGTTGCAGGAGCAATAGAAAAGGAAGAACTTATAGATCTTGTGAAAAAAAATTTAAATTAAAACAAACAACTATGAAAACCAATCAAGTCTTATTTTCAGTTTTAACAGGCCTATTTCTGAGCACCGGAGTATTTGCTCAGTATGAGATCGGAGATAAAGTTCAGGATTTCAAACTTAAAAGCACCAGTGGAGAATACGTTTCTCTGGAAGATTATGAAGATGCCAAAGGTTATATTGTAGTATTTACCTGTAATACCTGCCCTTTTGTACATAAATACGAAGAAAGAATTATCGCGTTGGATAAAAAATTTGCCAGCAAAGCTTATCCTGTGGTTGCGATCAATCCAAATTCCGTTAAGAAAAGTCCCGGTGACTCTATGGATGCCATGAAAAAACGAGCCGCGGACAAATCCTATAGTTTTGCCTATTTGAGAGATGATGATCAGCAGGTGGCGAAAAGATTCGGAGCAGAAAGAACTCCCGAAATCTATCTTTTAGAAAAGAAAGAGGATGGGCTGTATCTGGTTTATACCGGCACGATTGATAATAATGTAAATGATCCGTCAAAAGCTGATGAACACTATGTAAGTGACGCTATTAACGCCCTGATATCCGGAAAAGATGTATCCATTGCCGAAACTAAAGCCATTGGGTGTACTATTAAATGGAATTAATAAGACACTCGGGGTTAATCCAGATAGCGTTCAACTTTAACTCTTTTCTCCCCGGCAGATTCTTCAAAATATGTACCGCCGAGATAGAAACAGGCAAATCCACCGGAAGCCCTTCCCCAAAGGACCATATCAATTATGTCTGGTTTTTTCTCGGGTGAATTATTCAACTGATCCGCCAGGGAAAATATCATCCCTCCGGCAAAGTTATCGCCGCATCCTGTGGTGTCACCATTTATGCCTGAACATTTCAGATCGGACTTGACTTTCTGAGAGACCGGTACTTTCATTTTTATGGATTCAAAATATATTTCATCAGAAGAATATACTCTGATATCTTCAGCTCCTTGCGTTATAACAACTCCCCTGGCACCTTTTTCAATAAAGTAATCAAAAGCATCATCCCCGTTACTTTTTCCGCTGATCCGGAGTGCTTCTTCCAGATCCATGATTAAAAGATCAATAAATTTAACTGCTTCATGGCCTGAACCCAGGGGCCAGGGAGCTTCGGGGGCTTTTTTTTGATTTCTGAAGTCATATACTGTATTTACTACTGTAAAAGCTCCGGCCTCTTTAGCTTTACGAAGAAAGATATCCAGTTTATCATGTATTTCAGGTACAAGGGCTGTCCCCCCGAAAACACATATCCCGGCATCAAAAAAACCGGGACCGGGTTCTTTCAATTCATTAGCAGCACCGATATTATTGATAAATGTTCGCTCTCCTTCACCATTATTATATTCAGGATCTGAAAGCACGTGAGTGTAAGGAGTAGGTAGGTTAAAAAACCGGAGATGGCCTGAATCAAGAGGAGTCTTTTCAAGAAAATTCAGAAGATCAGTTCCTGTAATATCATTTCCGGCAGCACCAACAAAATGAATGTCAGACATTTCACCAAGCATTTGAGAAACATGGATCATCGAAACAATCGCGGGGCCTCCGATGTTTTTAGCATCCGGGCCTCTTCCTTTTGTTATTTTCTTAAGAATGTCTTTATACGATTCACCTGAATACCTTTCAAGTTCTTCTGTAAAAACGAGTTTTCCAGGGCTGATTCCCCCATCCCCCTCTTCACGGGAAAGATAAGGATCGATTCCAGGTCCGGTTAACGATACCCCGTTATAAACATAATCAATAAGGGTACATCCAATACCGGAGATTTTCACTTTTCCCATTATATATACTTTTTATACTCAGAACCAAGTAGATGTAGCGGTGGTTCGTCTTCCTGAATATCAGGAAATCTGCCGATTTCCTCCAGAAAATTATTATCGCTGTTATCATCATTTACAGCGCTTACCTCTCCAACCAAAACCATTCCTTTCCCTTCCTGACCATAAAACCGGTGATACAGTCCGGGTTCCAGGCAAATACTCTCACCAGGGGCCAATATAACTTGCGAACCGGCCGACAGTTTTCTTTTTATACCGTCAACGCTCACAATCATATCGCTTTCTGCCAACGCCTCATCCTTATCACTGTTGTATAATTCAATAACAAGATTTCCTCCACCACGGTTTATTATATCCTCCATTTTACTCCAATGAAAATGCATCGGAGTTTCCTGATTTTCTTTTACGATCATGATCTTTTCGGCATAGGTTTTCGAATCCCTGCCCGGGTTTCCATTCCTAAGGGTAAAAAGTAATAAACCCCGTTCAGAAAACCTTCCTTTACCAAAATCGGTAATATCCCATCCCAGCATATTCTCAATTATTTCTGATGCTTCTTCTCCTTTGCCTTTCCATTCCTCCGGACCCCAATAAGCCCATGGAGGCAGCTTAAAATTATGCTTTTTAAAAAAGACAATTGCTTCTTTGATCTCATTATTGATTTCTGATCTTCTCATCTGATTTGTTTTTTTTATCTGAATAGAAAAAGTTCGTTTTTACTTCACCCTGAAAAAATCGGCAGGCTCAAGATCACATTCATCTATCATATCCATGCAATATTCAAGAAAACCAAGTTCCGGGGAGGTATTGTTTGTTCCCATTGAAAATTTTACGCCCGAGGCCTTTGCCCGTTTGATAAAAACCGGTGAGGGTATTTTATATCTCGCATTAATCTCTACAGCAATATCATTCTCTACAGCCGCTGCAATTACTTTATCCATACGATCCTCTGTCCATAATTCATTGTACTTATCACTTATGATTGCAGGAAGAAATGTTGAATTCACATAGATCTGCACAGGTTCGTTTTCCATGATACCGACAATCCTGTCAACAAGCATATCCATAAACTGTTGCTCATCTTCCACCCATACCTCATCTTCCATCCATAACCGTGTCCTTCTTCCCATGTCATCAGTGAAAGTCATTGCATCGGTAAATGCATAATCGAATTTTTTTACCGAGTCGATGGAAAAAAGTGTGATCCATTCCCTTCCTTCAGCTTGCAGGGCTTTATAAACAGGATAACCATCAAGAGAATAATAATAATCCATAAGCGAAGAATCGTTCGTAATAGGAAATCCGATACCGCAATTTGCCGCGATTCCATATTTTATCCCGGTCAGATTTGAATTTTCCACCGCCTCCTCAATGGTAAGTCCGCCTTTCAAATGAACGTGAAGATCCTCCATTGGATAACCAAGTTTTTTAAGACTGTCAATTCTGTTTAATATTGCAATCGTATCATTCGAATATTTCTGTATAGGGGAACCCTGATTTTCTGAATTGCTGCTTTTACAGGAATATTCGAGTGCCAATACAAATATTGCCAGACTAAAAATAATTGCTTTTGTATTTCTCATAGTTTTGGGTTAGTTTGAAAGCCTAAATATAAAAAAAGAAAATGGAAACAACAGAAGTATTCATTCTGATCCAGTTAACCCATTTTTTTTGGTCCTATGATGAGCATTCCAGGGCATCCGCCTGCTGCTTACCGAAGGGCGAGATAATATTAGGAAGATTTAATATATAGAACAACCGCTTATCTGTCTGAATAGGGAATTTGAATTTACGGAGTCTAGGTTTATTCTTCAATAATAAAATATGGGAATAATCTGAGTTACTCTGAAGAATGCCGGTTGTTTCGAGGAATTAAAATTTTGTGCCTCCGCACGCTGTCGCTGAAGCTTTCCGCGAGCGTAGAAGCTCTGCGCTGCGCCTTCAGGCAAGCTTTTGGCGGCCGAAGGGAGACGCTAGCGTAGGCGCCTAAAGCTTCAGCGACACGCGGTTGCAACAACATAAGACCGATTGAAACGTGCTGGGGCCGGGGAATTAAAGAGTTATAATTCTCATAAACATTCCTGGAATTGCATTAATAAAATTAATCTGTCAACGTAGAAATGAGGATGAATTAAAATACCAGACATTTTTATTTAGAAATTGTGATATTTTATTAATTTTAAGCTGTTACACAATTTTTGCAGAGATTAACCTGATAACTACTTTATTGACAGATACCAGAGCCTTTCAATAGAGCAAAGTGATGTATTCAGAGCCAGACTTACGAACTCAGCGAAGCTAATGTTCGGAATTAAAATCTGCTCCGTACTCAGAGGGTTGCGACAAAAATATTAAAATAAAAGAACCTGTATAAATTAATTCAATATTAATCCGCTTTGAGCATTAAACACAGAACATATAACTCTTGTAAGAGATGAATAATTTTAGCATAAAA
The DNA here is from genome assembly GCA_964426915.1 of uncultured Bacteroidaceae bacterium. GTDB lineage: Bacteria > Bacteroidota > Bacteroidia > Bacteroidales > CAYRTD01. The sequence goes on from CAYRTD010000018.1 coordinate 31,969, forward strand.
ACATGAAACTCATTATTGTCAGACATGCGGAAACAATTGAAAACAGCAATGGCATTATCCAGGGACATATACCTGGAAAGCTCTCTCCCAAAGGTATTGATCAGGCAAAAAAATTAGCGCAACGATTACGCTCCGAGAGGATCCGGAATATTTACTCAAGCGATCTGGCAAGAGCGGTTGACACTACTGCGGAAATAAAAAAGTTTCATCCCGGTGTACCGGTAAGGTACCTGGAAATAATGAGGGAAAGGAATCTGGGTGAACTACAGGGAAAGAAGAGAGAAGACCTCATAAATCCGTCTTTCGAAAAAAAGCCTCTGGTTCTTGAAACAAAAAACGGAGAGTCTGTAAAAGAGCTTATTTCCAGAGCAGAAAAAATACTTGAACTCATGGTCTCTGCTCATCCCGATGACACGATCCTGCTTGTGATGCACGGAGGCACAGGAAAGGCTATGATGACTCTGCTGGAAAAGTCCGGAAATGAAGGTTACACGAATTTACCCCATTTATCCAATGCAAGTATCAGTATTTACAGAGTATATGAAAACGGCCATGCTGATAAGCTTCTATTCAATAATACCGATCACTTGAATTCCAGCTAATCATTACAGGATAATCTCATCTCCCTTCCTAATTGTCTGTTCATAATGTCCGATTTACTCAGTGAGACTATGATTTTGGTTTTCAAAATCACTTAATCGAACTGATTCCGTCCCGAAAGCTTTCGGGAGATAGTCGAAGGATCTCATATTTTAAGCGTTTTTTTTCTGAATACCGGGAAGTTCGTTATCACTCGGTTCGGCGTTTCTGCAACCGCGTAAAAGAAAGGGGCAGGCCCGCCCTCGAACATGAGGGTTCAAAACCAGTCTTGCAGGCCAGGCGGAGTTAATGATCATTATAAGGTTTTATCAATTGTCCCTTATCATTTTTTGTTATTTTTGTTTTCCTAATTACGGAATGATGAATCATACTTCAAAAAAGAAATTAGTACTATTCGGAGCCGGGCGTATCGGCCGGTCTTTCATAGCTCAACTGTTCCATAATTCCGGTTACGAACTAACATTTATTGATGTTGATGCAAAGCTCATTAACCTTCTCAATACAAAAAAAAGTTACACCATTGTTGTCAAAGGGGGTGATAATCATTCTCAGCAAATTTCAGGTTTTAAGGCGCTTAGTTTGGACAATATTCCTGAAATAGAGAGAGAAATCACAGAAACGGATCTATGTGCGGTTTCTGTTGGCCAGAGGGGCTTTGGGAAAGTGTCGGAAATTTTGTCACAGAGCATTGAAACCCGATTCCATAAAAGACCGGAAAAAGGCCTCGATATTATTCTGGCCGAGAACTTAAGAAATGCTGCAAACATAATGCACCAGGCGCTCAACAGAAAATTACCACCGGGGTTTCCCCTTGACAAATATGTGGGATTAATTGAGGCAAGTATAGGTAAAATGGTTCCCTTAATGACAGCAGAAGACTTAGAGGAAGATCCTCTCCAGATATTCGCAGAACCATATAATACCCTTATTCTGGATAAACAGGGATTTATCAATCCGGTTCCTGACGTTGATGGGCTGTCACCAAAACAAAACATGAAAGCCTGGGTAGACCGCAAACTCTTTATTCATAACCTCGGACATGTTTCAGTTGCCTATCTTGGTTACCTGAAAAATCCTGAATGGAAATTTACCTGGGAAGCTCTTGAAGACATGGAACTGAAAAATGCAGTATTCAGGGCTATGCAGGAAGCGGCCACCACTCTCATACATATGTATCCGGAAGAATTTACCCAAGCAGAATTAACGGAACATATCAATGATCTGCTTAATCGTTTTGCCAATAAGTCGTTGAATGATACGATTTTCAGGGTTGGATGTGAAATTGGAAGAAAGCTTGGCTCTGAAGACAGGTTGGTTCCGGTAATAAAATATGCCCATAACCACAATCTTCCTTTTCAGAACATCATGAAGGTTCTGGTATCAGGAATATATTTTGAGGCAAGAGATGAGAACAATGAAATGCATGTATCCGACCAGAAGTTTTTACATAAATTTAACCGCAATTTATCACGAATCCTTGTGGATCATTGTAAATTTACACCTTCAGGAGAAAATGATCTAATTTTTCTTGGGATGAACCTGAATGAAAGAATAATTGAAAATATTAAAAAATGATAAAACCTAACGATCTTAATAAATTAAGAAATAAGAAAGGCTTCATTTGTGATATGGATGGAGTAATATACCATGGTAATATGCTTCTGCCCGGAGTAAAAGAATTTGTGGACTGGCTCAAAAATAATAAGAAACACTTCGTGTTCCTTACAAACAGCAGTGAGCGCACACCGAAGGAATTACAGGAAAAACTTTTCAGACTGGGGGTATCTGTAGACAGAAGTCATTTTTATACCAGTGCTCTTGCCACCGCCACATTCCTGGCAAACCAAAGGCCTAAAGGAAGTGCCTATATTATTGGTGAAGCGGGTCTTATTAATGCTCTCTATAACGTTGGTTACACTATGAATAACATGGATCCGGATTATGTGGTAATTGGTGAGTCGAAATCTTACAGTTACGAAAGAATTGAACGGGCGGTAAATCTTGTGCTGAATGGAGCCAAACTCATTGGTACAAATCCCGATGTAACCGGTCCCATCGAGAATGGTATTGCACCTGCAACCAAAGCGCTGATATCTCCTATAGAACTGGCTACTGGAAAAAACGCATATTTCGTTGGAAAACCCAATCCTCTGATGATGAGGATCGCTTTAAAAAAGCTGGGCTTACAACGGGAGGATTCTGTAATAATAGGTGACCGGATGGATACTGATATAATAGCCGGAATTGAATCTGAAATTGATACCTGTCTCGTACTAAGCGGTATTACCACCGAACGAAGCCTTGAAGAATTTCCCTACCGGGCTCATTATGTTCTGAAAGGCGTTGGCGAAATCCCTGGGGAAAGGAGTTAAAATAAATTCATTTTATATTCAGAGAACAACCAGGGTTATTATTGGTTGATAATAATAAATCATATTGGCTTCAATTACAGTAAAGGAACATTTATGGCTACAGATAACATTGATCAAAAAAAACTCAAAGCTGTTTTATTTGATATGGACGGGGTACTTCTTGACTCCGAGGAATTTATAACCCGGGCAGGAATGGAAATGTTCAGAGAAAAAGGCCACGAAGTGCAATATGATGATTTCAAAGAATTCACAGGCATGGGTGAAGATCGTTTTCTTGGAGGAGTTGCAGAAAAGTATGGGATGGATTTCGATGTGGAAAAAGATAAAGCCCGGGCCTATGAAATTTATAAAAACATGATCAAAGGCCGGTTAAGTCCTCTTCCCGGAGTAAATAAATTTCTTTCCCGGTGCCGGGAGAAAGGACTCAAAACCGCGGTAGCCACTTCAGCCGATAAAATAAAAATGGAACTGAACCTCAGGGAAATTGGTTTTTCCGAATCCGAATTCAACACAACCATAAATGGCCTTGAAGTTGAAAATAAAAAACCTGACCCCGAGATCTTCCTCAAAGCTGCAAAAAAACTTGGAGTCGACCCTGAATCCTGCCTGGTAGCCGAAGATGCCGTTTCCGGTGTGGAAGCAGCTAAGGCGGCAGGATGCAAATGTCTTGCATTAACAACTAGTTTTAAACCCAAGGACTTTTCTGAAGCAGACTGGATCGCTGATAATCTTGATGATGCTCCGGAAGAATGCCTTGAATGGTAAACAATTAAAGTGATATATTATGGATAAAAGAAAAATTATGAATTCAGATCTCTTTCTTACTCCGATAACATTCGGAGCATGGGCAATCGGAGGCTTTATGTGGGGCGGTGCAAAACGGGAGGATGCCCTTGAGGCTATCAATACATCCATCGATTTGGGAATGACAACCATAGATACTGCACCTGTATACGGAATGGGGGCCAGTGAATTACTTGTTGGTGAGGCCATTAAAGGGAAAAGGGATCAGGTTGAAATACTTACAAAATGCGGTTTAAAATGGGAGGAACAGGATCGTGATTTTTTCTTCAGCACCCAGGATCCAAGTGGTAAATCCGTTAATATTTATAAAAACGGAACCAAAGAATCCATCATAAGGGAATGTGAAGATAGTTTGCGCAGACTGGGGACTGATTACATAGACCTTTATCAGTTGCACTGGCCGGTACCTTCAACTCCCATTGAAGAAACAATGGAGGCATTTAACGTACTGCTTAAACAAGGGAAAATCCGGTATGCTGCAGTATGCAATTTTGATACCGAACAACTTGAAGAAGCAATGCAGTTTACCCCTCTTATTTCTAACCAGGTTCCTTACAGTATGGTAAAAAGAGATATTGAAGAGGATGTAGTTCCCTTTTGCAGGGCAAATGAATTGGGAATCCTGGCATATTCACCTATGCAAAGAGGATTATTAACGGGTAAATTTTCACCCGACCACGAATTCAACACCGGTGACTCACGTGCTGAATCACCTTATTTTCAACCGGAGAACATTAAAAAAACAAATGCTTTTCTTGATGATATAAAAGAAATTGCAGATGAAAAGAATGTTACACTGGCGCAACTTGTGCTCCGATGGACCATAGAACAGCCAGGTATAACATGTGCCCTTGCCGGTGCCAGAAATCCTAAACAGGTGAGAGATAACATCGGGGCAGTTGAATTCAGTCTCGAGAGGGAAGAACTGGAAAGAATTAATTCAAAACTGGAAAATCTAAAATTAGATCTGTAAATGGCCAGGTTTTTTCTCACCGAATTTCCGGCAAAATCCGAATTACTGGAATGGTATAAAACGCATGGAACCAATATTGTCCATGAAGTAAATGCCCATTTTCACACCCCATACTCATTCAGTGCATTTAAAGAATTACGGCTGGTGTTTAATATGGCCACAGCAGAAAATATAGACATATTGGGCATTAACGACTTTTATACCACAGCAGGATATGAGGAATTTCATGAATTGAGTCTGGAATATAACAAATTCCCCTTGTTTAACATTGAATTCGTGGGGTTAATGAAGGATGAACAGAGAAAAAAAATAAAGATAAATGATCCTGATAATCCCGGCCGAACCTATTTCAGTGGTAAAGGCATGGATTATCCGGTATCACTTGAAGGATCCAGTCTGAAAAAGCTTGAAAATGTCCGGGCGGAAAATCAGAAACAAGCACATGAAATGTTCCGGCGCGCTTCGGAGCATCTCAGTTCGGTGGATCCCGGTCTTGAATTGGATTACGAATCCGCAATGAAAAAACACACACGGGGTATGCTCAGAGAAAGACATATTGCGAAAATTATCCGGGAAAAAATTTTTGAAAACTATAAGAGTGATTCCGAGCGTAGAGCAATCCTTAAAAAAATTTACGGTGGAGAAGAACCTAATGTAAGCATTGAAAATAATGCTGCTCTTGAAGATGAGATCAGGACAAAACTTCTTAAAGCAAATGGGGTGGCCTGGGTGGAAGAGGACTCCAAAGCATTCCTGGAAATTGATGAAGTAATAAAAATAATCCTTGATGCCGGAGGAATTCCAGTATATCCTGTACTTCTGGATGACAAGGAGGGAAATTTCACAGAATTCGAAAAGGATTTTGAGAAGCTATACAAGGAATTAACTTCCAGGAATATCTATTCGGTTGAACTTATTCCAGAAAGAAATCACTATGACAGGCTTCTGGAATTTACCGCCTTTTTTCATGATCGTGGCTTTATCATTAGCTTTGGAACAGAACATAATACTCCCGACATGAAGCCCTTGAAAGTTTCTGCACAAGGTGGAAAATCACTTAGTGACGAACTAAAGCGGATTAATTTTGAAGGAGCATGCCTTCTTGCTGCTCATCAGTATTGTAGAGCTAAAAATGAAGAAGGTTACCTTGAAAAAAATGGGAAACCCCGTTTACATGCAAAAGATGAAATGATTGAACTCGGAAATGCAGTCATTGAATATTACCTGCAAAATTAATGCCTCACAATTCATCAAGAACCCGGGTATTTTATTGAAATAGTTATATTCACAGGAATTTATGAAGATTATTTCCGGTCTCTGTTTATGATACCGGAGGCAAATTCACAGGATATATAATTATCATAACTCAGGCATACATCCGCTGCAAAACTAATTCCGTTTTGCACGATCTTTCCCCACAAATCAACCGGTATTTTTTTTAGATTTTGTTTGTGTATTTTATTACTCCACAGGCTGTAAACTATGCCGGCATTGAAATTGTCCCCTGCTCCAATGGTACTGACAGGTTCAATAGAAGGCACATTTTCATCAATGATAATTTCCGGGGTCCTTACCGATACATTCCCGGCACCGGAAGTGAAGATCAGATTTTCACAACCCGACTCCATAATTTTCTCAAATGCGGCATCCGGATTCCCGGCATCGAAAATCAAATCAAAATCCTCATCAGAACCTTTAACTATATCTGCAAACCTTATATTTTCAATTATATATGGCATCACCTTCTGCAATTCATGTAAATGGGGTTTTCTGAAGTTAGGATCGTAAATAATAGTTGTTCCAGCTTCGTGGGCATCATTAAGAAGTCTGAAAAGGCTCTCCCGGACGGATTCTGAAATTGCGAAAAAACTTCCAAAAAGAAGGTAATCTTCCCTGGAAAAATTCACCGACAATCCTTCAAGGCGCTTTTCCGGGAAATCCTTATAAAATGTATAGCTGGCGTCATTATTTTCGTCCAGAAAAGCCAGGGCAAGGGCAGATTGGTGTTTATCGAACCGGGAGACATAATGGGTATTTACACTATTTTGCATAAGGAAGCTATCAATCAATTTACCTGCATTATCCTTACCGTAGTCGCTAATGAATTTTACATCCATTCCCAAACGCCCCATGCTCACAGAAGAGTTCAGCACTGAACCTCCGGCTTTCGCGGAAATGGGTTGATTATCTTTAAAAATAATATCCAGTACGGTTTCACCAATGGAATATACTTTCATATTGTGCTTTTTTTCACTCTTCTTTTGAAGCATCACAAGTTTCCCGGTTTTGTATTAAAGTACAGCAGCTCCAATAAAGATGAAATGTTATTTTACAAGCTTTGAGATGGCCTTGAAAGTCTCCGTACCACTAACTCTTGCAAGCTCAAACAGCACAGATTCATAACTGGTGATAATAACCCCTTCCTGCCGCATTCTCTCAATAGCAATCTTTTTATCGTTTTCCTTTCTGGAAGAAACACAATCTTCTACTACCACGGGTTGATAACCTCCTTTGAGCAAATCAACTGAGGTTTGCAGGACACAGACATGGGCTTCAATTCCGGCAATAATAATATTTTTTTTATTCAACCTCAGTAATTCTGCATCAAATACCTCATTATCGCAACAGGAAAAACTCATTTTTTCAATAGAATCGTAGTTGCCGAGAACATTACGAAGTGGAGCTAGCGTTATCCCAAGACCTTTACGGTACTGTTCCATAACAAGCATTGGAATCTCCAGCAGCTTTAGACCCTGAATAAGAACAAGGGTATTTTCTTCAATTATATCATTTTGAAAAATATGAGGAAACAACTTATCCTGTATATCCAGTATCAGTCCTGCAGATTCTTCTTTAAGTATTCTCATGATTATTGGCTTTAAGTCTTGATTTCTGCCCCAGATAACCGCCGTGATGACGCTTAGCATAATCGGCAGCGGTGAAATTTATTTTCTTCATCAGCAAAACCACCAGTACATCTCCGATAACCGTCATTGTGGTTGTTGAGGTAGTGGGGGTAATTCCCAATGCACATACCTCCTCCGGATTTCCGGTAAATATATAGGCTTCACAAATTTTTGGTAATACACCCTCGGGATTGCCGGTAATCACAATTACGGGTATTTCATGATACAGGTTATGCACCAGATCAACCAATTCAAGAATTTCCCGGGTTTTTCCTGAATTTGACAGCACAAGTACAACATCATTCTCCCTTATTAAACCAAGATCACCATGCTGGGCTTCAGAGGGATGAAGAAAAGCTGCAGGAGTTCCGGTACTGCTGAGGGTTGTTGCAATATTATTTGCAACCTGGCCAGCCTTACCCATGCCGCTTGCTATTACTTTTCCTCCGTTCTCATGTACGGACTTGAAAATTATTTCCACCGCCTTTTCAAAACCCTCATCAATGGGTATATTTTTTACAGCTTCAGCTTCTTTATCAAGCAATACCCGAATCTGATCCTTTATCATTGTTATTTACTATTTACAATCATTAATCTGTTTTTTTTTAACCAAAGGCCAAATTTAAACATATTTTTAAGAATGAAGGAGAAGATTTAAGGTGTTATCCATTATATTTACAGGGGATAAGTTCCTTTTTTTTAAAAAGGTTTTTGATTTTCAAATACATCCATGAGTATTAAGATTCTTGATCCATAGATAAGCTATTTAGTCTGTATGAAAACAATGATGTTAACCGGAATCAGGGAAATGGAAATGAAAGAAGTTCCCAAACCTATGATTATTAATGATAAAGATGTATTGATAAAAATGAAGGTTGTCGGAGTATGTGGTTCCGACGTACATTACTATACTACAGGAAAGATTGGAAGTCAGGTGGTTGAATACCCTTTTCCTGTAGGACATGAAGGTGCCGGACAAGTAGTGGAGATTGGAAAAAAGGTAACAAAAGTTAAGCCCGGAGACCGTATTGCCATCGAACCTGCCATGCCTTGCTTTGAATGCGATCAGTGCCTGGAAGGCCGGGTACATACCTGCCGGAACCTTAAGTTTCTCGGATGTCCGGGACAGGCAGAGGGATGCCTGAGTGAATTTATAGTTATGCCTGAAACTTCCTGCATTCCATTATCCGGTAAGTTAAGCTATGATCAGGCGGCTATTTCCGAACCACTGGCAATCGGATTATACGCCATTAAGCAATCAATCCCCGTAAAAAACACGAAAGTAGGCATTCTGGGATTTGGTGCCATCGGAATGAGTGTTCTTTTACCTGCCCTTGCACAGGGTGCTGGTAAGGTATATGTTACCGACAAAATCCCCGAGAGGCTGGACCTCGCCAAAAAAGCCGGGGCGGCCTGGGCGGGAAATCCTGATAACATGGATGTAGCAGGTGAAATTATTTCACAGGAACCCAGGATGCTGGATGTGGTATTTGAATGCTGTGGACAGCAGGATGCCATTGAGAATGCTATTGACATCCTTAAACCCGGAGGAAAGCTTATGATCATCGGCATCCCTGAGTTTGACCGTTGGTCATTCCCTGTTGATAAACTCAGGCGCAAAGAGATCACAATTACTAATGTGAGAAGGCAGGTAGATTGCGTTGAACCATCCCTTGAAATGATGAAAAACGGGGAAGTGGATGTAAGTTTAATGCCTACGCACCGTTTTAAATTTAAGGATACACAGGAGGCATTCGAACTTGTAACAGAGTATAAAGACGGGGTAATGAAGGCGATGATAGATTTTGATTAGAACATGATGTATATAATTTAATTACAAGAACATCCATCTCTGTCCTCACAAAACTAATATACGCGTCTTCGGGAGAACATAGGTTCACCCCGAACATTAAAACTGGTATTCACCAGGTCTCTTTGATTATATGGATTTCATTTTCCTTCCCAAAACATACAATATGATTCAATATAGGTTTTGTGGTTTTGAATAATGTCAGTCAAAGGAGAGGCGGTCATCCCCCCGAGAACAGACCCTAAGGGTCTAGACCCTTAGGGTCTGTTCGGGTCCGAAAAGCTGTAAAAACCTGAAATCGAGATCCTTAAAAAAACAACCTTTCGTCAGTTAGCATCTATAATCAAAAAAAAACAAATCGGTTGAAAGGCTAATAAGATACATGGTAAAAGATGTAGGATCGGATACCTTCCTGATGGTGATAGGATTTTTCATCAAATGTATTTTATTAAGCAGAAATCCTCATTACACGATTTTACTAGACGCAAACTAACATTGTTAACCGAAAAGCCCTCATTTGGTTAGCGCTACCGGAAACAGACCAGGAATAATTATATAAATAGAGTCTGTCCATAATGTCTGAAATACTCATTCAGTGTTAAATTTCAACGGTATTCGTGAGCTCGTTATCACTCG
>CAYRTD010000019.1:0-40584 GCA_964426915.1 uncultured Bacteroidaceae bacterium
GAGGATTTAAAATTTTTGCAGCAACGCAGATATTGGACATTATGGACAGACACTAAGTAAAGTCTCGAATTTTGCTAGTTTAGTTTGTGGAATATTTTCCACGATTATTGGTATTTATTACCCATTGCCATGATTCATTTATCTTTAATCCTTTGTGCTTTTAGAAATAGTTTCTGATTCCTTTTGATAGCCGAATACTCTTGCTTATGAAGTAATTTTATCAGATTACCTATCTGTGATAAGTGCAGAAGATGAAAGAAATAATAACCAAGAGGAATTAACTGGCATAATATTCTCATTTCACTGGTTAAATGATGAAATAATATTTATTATGGATGCTTTAAGTTTACTATACTTAATTGGAATTTCTTTATTGATTACTCTTGCCTTCACTTATCTCTTTCGAGTCCGCGGTCCATGGGGAACCTTCTGGACTTTTTTTCTGGTAATCCTGCTTGCGGTTCTGGCAGCTGATATCTGGATTGAACCCATGGGACCTTATTACCGGGATGTTTACTGGTTGCCACCTCTTATTGTCGGAATATTACTTGCACTTATACTTGCAGCGGCAAGTCCTGGAAAATACGACCGGAAACAAGTAGATCAGGCTGGAGAAGAATATCAAGGCGACAAAGTCGCTTTTATAGCCCTCGGTGTATTTTTCTGGTTCCTTCTGATTCTCTTAGTGGCTCTGGTGGCTTCCGGCTTGATAATCGCACTGTAGCACATTGGATTAGCTTTAGCGAATTTATGAAAAAGTAAATTTAGGATAATGCTAAACTGTCGGTAATGTGTTAATAATTAAGAAAATAACATTTGAAAAACATCGATTTCTTTTAGAGTAACGATCGGAAGATCTTGATAGTTGTGGTCTTTTTTTCAATGGATTTAATGTAGAACTTATGTTTTCAATAAAAGACTTTTAACCTTATTCGTTAAAAAATATGGGGTAAGCGATTTTATAGAAGAGTTTCAGTCAACAAAACTTCGGAAATATGACATCTTTTGTTCAACCATGTTTTTTTTATTCGTTCTACTTTAATTATTCTTCTTTTTCTTTCTTTTTCTTTTTTGATTTTCTCCAGTAAAGGTAAAAAACCAGCATAAGAACCGGAACTATAATATAGATCAGGATATTTATGAGATTGATTTCAACGGGTTCATCACCTGTTGGATAGTGAGTAGGTAACTGACCGAAGGTAAAACTAATCCCCATGGAGAACAAAACCGACAGGAGGATACATTTATAAATTATGTGTCGCATGGCTTATTCTTTTTCTTATTTAAGCAATTTTCGGGGATAATTGTTCGAATACATTTTTTTTTCTTTGATAGGTAGGCAGATAATGGGTCACGCCTGAGAAAGATTTTGGTGGACTTCGAATCTTTGCAACAATACAAGTTCCGGACATTATGGACAAATTCATTGCTTTATTGAGGCTGTCTAACATGTAAGACAGTCTCAATAAACTCGAGTATCTGATTCAGAAAGTCCACTATCTGCGTTATGCTCACTTGCTAAATGCTCATTTGCCTTTGTGGACTCCGCATGTCCCCGCCTCGTGAGCCTTGCAATCGAATGTTAGTTTCGCTGAGAAACTGGCGATTCGGTTTTGAACCAAACTCTATTAAATCATCACCAGAAGGTTTCGGATCATCTGCCTGAAGTTAAATACATGGCCAAATTCAATATTCCCTTTCAATCGTAATATCCAGATTCCGGGTTCTGTGAAAGCTTCAATGTCCCATTTTCTCAAATTAATTCCAACAAGTAATCAAATAGTTACTGAAAAAGGAACATCTTGAATTTATTTCTGAGAGATTCCTTTTCTTCTTTCTAATTTCAGGCTTTTCCCGGATACTTAAAGAGGGGATTGGTGTTCAATCCTCTTTGTTTGACTTTCAGGATCTCTTCTTCATTCATAGGTTTGAAATCTACTGCAAGCTTCAGAGCCAGAGCAAACAGATTTTCATTTCCCGGAGGAATAGCAGAAGTTACCGGATGTGAAAGAGTGAAACGGAGACCCATATTTGCCTCATCAGGATCCAGGGGCTGGTACCAGACTTTTTCCACGTCCCTTTCCACACCTTCCGGCCATGGACGCCAGGCCATAGCTTTAAGGGCAAGAATTCCCATTTCTTTTTCTTTGGCAGTTTCCATTACTTGAGGGCCAAAATTTCCGGCATACCAGGTAGCAAAATTGAAAGGGAAAAGAATGGTGTCAAAATCAAACCTGTCCATCAGGGCCATTGCTGCTTCAACCGAGTGAGCGGAAAACCCCAGGTAGCGCACTTTCCCCTCTGCTTTTGCTTCCTTAAATGTTTCTATTGCGCCGTCTTTGCTGAATATTGTGTCAACATCTTTTAAGCTTTTGACTGCATGTAATTGATATAGGTCAAAATAATCAGTTTGAAGATTTTCAAGAGATTGATCCAGCTCTTTGCGGGCTCCTTCTTTCATTCTTTCCTGGGTCTTACAGGCTAGAAAAACATCTTTCCGGTAGGGTTTAAGTGCGGGTCCCAGCTTTATCTCAGCATCACCGTAAGTAGGTGCCACGTCAAAATAGTTTACCCCATATTCAATTGCCTGGTCTACTCTTGCCGAAGACTCAGCAGGAGTGGCATTCTTCACAACAATTCCTCCAAAACCTATAGTTGAAAGCATTTCTCCGGTTTTTCCGAGTGATCTTTTTTCGATTTTCCCTTTAGCGATTTCCCGGCTAAGAGAAAAGAGTTCTGCCGGAAACATGGTTAAGGCGGGTAGTGTGATTGCTGAAAGATTCAGAAATTTGCGTCTTTTCATGATGTATGGTTTTCTTTTCTAAGTGATCACAAGTTAATAAAAAATGAGAGAAGAGTCAATAGAAGGGATAAATAGATAGGAAGATTGGTATTCTTTTTCAGACCCTAAGGGTCCGGACCCTTAGGGTCTGACCTCCCTGAGAGAATCCTGCCGGTAATAATAAATTACAACAAATCAGCAGTATAAGCCCCATGTAATATGTATCAGATAAGACAACCCTTAGGGTCTAACAAAAAAAATGCCATTATCATATCAAGAGCCCCGGCAATTTTTTGTAATGACTGCCTAAATGTTTTCCGCCAGCCAATCACCGACTTCTGAAGTTTTATATGCCCTATCCCTGGCTATGTCTTCTGTCATAATGCCTGAATCCATTGATCTGTCCACAACAGCCCTTATGGCCTGCGCTTCTTCCTGAAGATCAAGTCCAACTTCCAGCAACATGGCAGCAGACAATACCGTAGCTAACGGATTCGCCAGGTCTTTCCCCGCAGCCTGGGGATAAGATCCGTGAATAGGTTCAAATACAGAGGTATGCAAACCAATGGAAGCTGAAGGCAGAAGGCCCAGAGAACCTGTAATAACACTTGCCTCATCCGAGAGAATATCCCCAAACATGTTTTCGGTTACCATAACATCGAATTTCTTCGGCCATTGTATGATCTGCATGGCTGCATTATCAACAAACATATAGTCAACCGCAATATCATTATAAGCAGGAGTCATTTCCTGTACTGTTTCTCTCCATAAACGTGAAGTGGCAAGTACATTTGCCTTATCCACAACAGTAAGTCTTTTATTTCTTTTTCCTGCATATTCAAAAGCCAGCTTTACGATACGCTGAATTTCCCCGCGACTGTAAATGCTTGTGTCATATGCCTTATTACCATCTTCAGATCTTCCACTGGGTTCTCCGAAATAGATTCCTCCAGTTAATTCTCTTATGACAACAAAATCGGCATCCTCAACCAGGTCCCTGCGCAAAGGTGACTTGTGGATCAGCGATTTAAAAGTGGTTACGGGACGTATGTTTGCATATAATCCAAGTTTTTTACGCATAGACAGAAGCCCCTGTTCCGGCCTTATTTTGGCTTTAGGGTCATTATCATATTTCGGATCACCGATGGCACCAAATAACACCGCATCGGAATCCATGCAAAGCCTGAAAGTCTCATCAGGAAAGGGATTGCCTGTCTGATCAATTGCTGTTGCTCCTACAGGAGCCTCTGTAAATTCAAACTGGTGATTAAATTTTTTTCCGATTGCTTTCAGAACCTTGATTGCCTGTTCAATAATTTCCGGTCCAATTCCGTCTCCGGGCAAAACTGCGATTTTGTAGGTCATTTTTTTTTATTGGTTTATTATAGTTTATTTCCCTGGTCCATTTCTTCAATTATATTCAACATCCGTAATGTGCCTTTTATAGCTGCAATGGTCTGATCGGAATCCAGTCCCCGGGTTTTAAAAGTTTTCCCCTTGTAGTCCCAGGTGATCATGCATTCTACGAGGGCGTCGGTCCGTCCCCCGGGAGGAATGGTCACAAAATAATCCTTAAGGACCGGATGACTTTTACCAAGCTGATCATATATTCTCCAGAGAGCTTTCATAAAAGCATCGTATTGACCGTCACCGGAAGCTGTTTGCTGATATATTTTCGAATTTATCTCTATGCTTAATGTGGCCATAGATCTTAATCCTGCCGCAACAGAAAGGGAATAATTCCTGATTTTGATCCTTTGGGCGACCTTCTCACTGCGAAGTACATCGGAGATAATATAAGGAAGATCTTCTTTCGTCACGGTTTCTTTTTTATCTCCAAGTTCAATCACCCTCTTAGTGATCAACTTCATTTCATTCTTGTTCAACTCAATTCCCAATTCCTCCAGATTCTTAAAGATGCTTGCTTTGCCAGACATTTTCCCCAGAGCATACTGACGCTTCCGTCCAAACCTCTCGGGTAAAAGATCGTTAAAATACAAATTGTCTTTATTGTCTCCGTCCGCGTGAATGCCGCTTGTCTGTGTAAATACGTTTTCACCTATCAGAGGTTTGTTGGCTGGTATGCGTATGCCTGAAAATGATTCGAGAAATTTACTTACTTTGTAAAGGTTCTTTTCATTGATGGATAATTCATACTTAAGATGATCCTGTACAATTCCGATCACACTTGAAAGTGGAACATTTCCTGCTCTCTCACCAAGTCCGTTAAGGGTAGTATGAATGCCGGAAATGCCGGCTCTTAAGGCTGAAAAAACATTGGCCGTAGCCAAATCATAATCATTGTGCGCGTGATAATCAAAATTAAGATCCGGATAACGATCCCTCATATCTTTGCAGAAATCCAGTGTTTCCTCGTGGTTTAAAATTCCCAGGGTATCCGGCAGCATGAAATGATCTATATTTTCATGCCGGAGATTATCGAGCATCTGATAAACATATTCCGGTGAATTCCGCATTCCGTTCGACCAGTCCTCGAAATACAAGTTTGCCCGCATATTCATTTTATGCGCGTTTTCCAGAACAAACTTTATATCAGATATATGTTCTTCAGGTGTCTTCTTCAATTGCAGACGGCAATGTTTTAACGAACCCTTTGTAAGTAAATTGATCACCTTACCACCAGCTTCACTTATCCACTGAAGGGATTCGCATTTATCTACAAACCCGAGTACTTCCACTCTTTCAAGAAAACCATGTTCCCTTGCCCAGTCGAAAATCGCCTTTGCTCCCTCAAATTCCCCCTGAGAAACACGGGCTGAAGCAACCTCTAAACGATCAATATTAAGGTCTTCCAGAAGAAGTTTGGCAATATTCAATTTTTCAGTGGCAGTAAAAGAAACTCCGGAAGTTTGTTCGCCATCCCGGAGGGTGGTATCCATGATACTAACTTTCATAAAACTTGCTTTAAGTTCGACTCTTCTCAAATTCTATTATTTTGTCTTTCAGGTTAAGAAGATAATCAATATCGTCATAACCATTAATCAGGCATTCTTTTTTATAGGCATTTATGTCAAAACTTTCCTGCTCACCTGTTGAAAGTATGGTAATGAGTTGTTTTTCAAGATCTACGTTTAGTTTTACTGAAGGATCCTTTTCTACTTCAATAAAAATTTTTGAAAGAAATTCGTCTGATATCTGAACCGGCAGAAGTCCGTTGTTCAAAGCATTGTTTTTAAAGATATCTGCGAAAAAACTCGAAACTACTACCTTGAAACCATAATCGTAAATTGCCCATGCTGCATGCTCACGGCTTGATCCGCTACCAAAGTTTTTACCTCCAACAAGTATCTCTCCGCTATATCTCTCATCATTTAACGGAAAGTCTTTTCTGGGTTGATTATCCTTATCATATCGCCAATCCCTGAAAAGATTTTCTCCAAAACCTTCCCTTGTGGTGGACTTTAAAAAACGTGCGGGAATGATTTGGTCGGTGTCGACATTTTCAACAGGCAGGGGTACTATCGTTGATGTTATATTTGTGAATTTTTTTAAAGGCATTTTTTGTAAATTTTTGAGTTTTCCCGACGGAATATGATTTCAATTAATTGTCTTCTTGATTTTAAAGAATTGCTAAATAGAAGTCGCCTCAGGTATGAGTGTCCTCGGATCGGTGATTTTACCCGTAATAGCAACAGCAGCGGCTGTCAGAGGACTTGCCAGCATTGTTCTGGCCCCCGGCCCCTGACGTCCCTCGAAATTTCTGTTTGAAGTGGAAACAGCAAGTTTGCCTTCAGGAATTTTATCATCATTCATAGCAAGACAGGCTGAACATCCGGGTTGCCTGAGTTCAAATCCTGCTTCCTGAAGTATTTCGGTTATGCCTTCTTCAATGGCCTGTTTTTCAACTTGTTTTGAGCCAGGGACTATCCATGCGGTAATGTTGTCAGCCTTTTTCCGTCCTTTGACAAATTTGGCGACCTCTCTCAGATCCTCAATTCTTCCGTTGGTGCAACTCCCCACAAATACATAATCTATTTCTTCTCCGAGTACTTCTTTGCCGGCCTTGAGACCCATATACTTTAACGATTTCTGAAAACTCGAAAGAGCACTTTTTTCAATCTCATTTTCAAAGGGAATGTGGTCATTCACTTTCATTCCCATACCGGGATTTGTGCCATACGTGATCATAGGCTCAATGTCCGCAGCCTCAAATGTATATTCTTTATCGAATACGGCATCAACGTCGCTTTTCAAAGCTTTCCATTTTTTGACAGCCTCATCAAAATCTTTTCCTTTAGGAGAAAATTCACGTCCCTTCAGGTATTCAAAAGTAATGTCGTCGGGAGCTATTAACCCGCCTCTCGCACCACTTTCAATGCTCATATTGCATATTGTCATTCTGCCTTCCATGGAAAGACTGCGGATCGCAGAACCTGAATATTCTATAAAATATCCCGTACCACCACTGGCCGATATTTTCGAAATAATATAAAGGATCACATCTTTGGCTGTTACTCCCTCATGTAATTCACCTTCAACATTAATAAGCATTTTTTTTGGCTTCGGCTGAAGTATGCACTGGGAAGCAAGCACCATTTCAACTTCACTTGTTCCAATTCCGAATGCAACACTGCCAAATGCACCATGTGTAGAAGTATGACTGTCGCCACATACTATCGTCATCCCGGGTTGGGTAATCCCGAGTTCGGGACCGATAACATGGACAATTCCCTGATAGGGATGATTCAATCCGTAAAGTGTAATGTTATGTTTCTCACAATTTTCAGATAATTTATTCACCTGAAATCTTGAGAGGGAATCCTTTATGGGCAAATGCTGATCTACAGTAGGGACATTATGATCGGGAGTGGCTACAGTTTTCTTTGGTCTAAAGACTTTTATTCCGCGATTATCAATTCCTGCGAATGCCTGCGGACTTGTAACTTCATGGATCAGATGCCTGTCGATATATAATACACTGGGACCTCCTTTTATTTCATCAACAACATGTGTGTCCCATATCTTGTCAAACAATGTTCTTCCTGCCAATTTTTTAAAATTTAATGATTAAAAATATTAGTGACCCGGATAATTCAAAAAAAACGATAAAATGAATAAAGAACCCGGATTGAGGTTGATGGTTTTAGTTAAGACCATCTTTAAATCATTGGCAAATTTAAAAACTTATTATACAATTTAATAATAAATCGACAGGGAAAACGATAATTTATCACTTTTTTAAGAATATTTTATGCAATAATGAACATTACTTTGAATAGTATTGTCGAATTGTTATTCGCTTAACTTTTTGGCTATTTGAACAGAGCGCCCTTTTTGTCAATTAACGGGTAGCGGAAATCGTCCCGCCGGTTATAAGAAAGTTTTTTATGGAAGTCTCAGTCAGGTGAAGATAGATTTTATCTGTCGGGACGATAAAATATAGTTTTCTATTTCACGGGCTCCGAAATGAGATAGACGCCCTGAAAATGTCACATCTGTAAAATTCATTCTCTGTAAAAAGCTGAAATAATTATTTTCAGGACTATATTATTACTATCCCTGTTTATTCTGCGTTCATGGAAATTAAAAATTCCTCGTTCGATTCTGTTTTTGCTAAACGGTCTTTAATAAATTCCATTGCTTCTACTGAATTCATGTCTCCTAAATAATTACGTAAAACCCAGAGCTTATTCATCATCTCTTTATCGAGAAGCAGGTCTTCACGCCTTGTGCTGGATGCATTTATATCTACAGCCGGCCATACACGTTTATTGGAAAGTTTACGATCGAGTTGGAGTTCCATATTACCGGTACCCTTGAATTCCTCAAAGATCACATCGTCCATCTTGGAGCCTGTCTCGGTCAGAGCAGTGGCAATGATGGTCAATGATCCGCCGTTCTCAATGTTTCTTGCAGCTCCGAAGAAACGTTTGGGTTTATGAAGGGCATTTGCATCTACTCCGCCTGAAAGAACTTTTCCCGAAGCGGGAGAGACAGTATTGAAAGCTCTTGCGAGCCTGGTTATGGAATCAAGCAATACTACCACATCATGACCACATTCAACCAGCCGCTTTGCTTTTTCAAGTACAATGTTTGCTATCCTTACATGTCGCTCAGCAGGTTCGTCAAAAGTGGATGATATTACTTCTGCATTTACATTTCTTGCCATATCAGTTACCTCTTCAGGCCGTTCGTCGACCAGAAGTATGAGCATATAAACTTCAGGATGGTTGGCAGCTATGGCATTGGCAATATTCTGCAGTAATATGGTCTTACCAGTTTTCGGCTGGGCGACAATCAATCCACGTTGTCCTTTTCCAATAGGAGCGAACATATCTACTATTCTTACCGAAAGGTTTTGATGACCATCTCCGACGAGTTTAAATTTTTCCTCAGGGAAAAGTGGGGTAAGGTAATCGAAAGGCACCCGGTCTCTTATAAAATCAGGTGAACGGCCATTGATCTCTTCTACCTTGATGAGCGGAAAATATTTTTCTCCTTCTTTCGGAGGTCTTATGGTGCCTTTTATGGTGTCTCCGGTTTTCAGTCCAAATAATTTTATCTGCGATTGTGAAACGTAGATATCGTCAGGTGAGTTAAGATAATTGAAATCGGCAGATCTGAGAAAGCCATATCCATCGGGCATTATTTCAAGAACACCTGAGTTACTTATCAGTCCTTCAAAATCATATTTATCGTTTTGTCTACGGTTATCATGCTGTTGGCGTCTGAAACTGCCCTTATCCTGGTGAGGCCGGCGTTCTCCGTTCCCTTCAAAGCGCTGTTCCCGCTTGTTATCCTGACGATGTTTGTCCTGTGGTTTATCTTGTTGCCGTTCCTGCCTCTTATCCTGTCTTTTATCGAAAGGTCGTTGTTTTGGTTGACGTGGTGTTTGTTGAGGTTCAGGTTTTTTTTCTTTTACCTCGTTGTTTTCTTCTTTTTTGGATTTTGCAGCCTCAGGGGAAGCATCTTTTTTTTGATTTTCAGGCTGTGGAGCACTGGTTTCCGCCTTTTTTGGTCTTCCACGCCGACCGGTTTTACTGGCTTTGGGAGCTTTTGAAGATTGTTTACTGTCTTCAGATGCTGCTGTTTCTTTTTCAGGTCTGTATTTTTTGGAGGATTTAGCCTCGGATGCATCAATAGCCTGTTGGTCAAGGATCTTGTAAATGAGATCTTGCTTTTTATAAGATTCTACTCTTTTAATTTTCAAATCTTTTGCGATCTGGCGTAAATCAGCCAGAAGTTTCTTGTTTAATTCAAGAATGTCGTACATAAATCTTGGGAAATAAAATGAAATACTATAATTAAAAAACTTAAATTTATTTTGATTTTTCTGAAAAGCTTCAGAAGTGATTATTTCAGGGAAATTAGAATTACTCGAGAAAGGATTCTTGTGCAATATTAAACGTTTTCCTCTACTCCTGCAAATAAATTGTCACAATTTCTTCTAAAATGATTAAAATAAAATAATTATTTTGAAAATTATGAACTCTTTTCGGCCAGGCAAGGGATCAAGATTTATAAGAATGCATTGTTTTTCAGTTGAGTTGGTTGATAATTAAAATTTTATTTCAATATTTACAGAAGTTACCGGAAATAATTTTTCAAAAAATATAAACCTGCAACAGTTTTGATTGTTTTACGTATAAATACTACTTAAATATCCACACCATGAGACAGCTCAAGATCATCAAACAGGTCACCAATCGCGAAACTCCCTCACTGGATAAATATCTTCATGAAATCGGCAAGGTTGATCTGATTACTGCTGAAGAAGAAGTGGAACTTGCCCGTAGAATAAAAAACGATGATCGTATAGCTCTCGAAAAGCTTATTAGCGCTAATCTCCGGTTCGTAGTTTCTGTCGCAAAGCAGTATCAAAATCAGGGGCTGAGTCTTCCGGATCTTATTAATGAGGGTAACCTCGGATTAATAAAAGCAGCTCAGCGTTTTGATGAGACCAGAGGTTTTAAATTCATATCCTATGCAGTGTGGTGGATAAGACAATCTATTTTACAGGCTCTAGCGGAACAGGCTAGGATCGTAAGACTTCCCCTCAATAAAATAGGTTCAATCAATAAGATCAACAAAACCTTTAATGAACTTGAACAGAACTTTGAACGTGAGCCTACCATTCTCGAAATTGCCCATGCAATGGAACTGGCTCCGGATGACATTAAGGATGCCATCCGGTCTTCAGGGCGACATGTTTCTATGGATGCTCCTCTTCAGGATGGTGAAGAAGGTAATCTTTATGATGTTCTGCTTAATTCCGACACCCCGAGTCCGGATAAGGAACTGCTGAATGAATCTTTGCGGAAGGAAATAGAACGCGCATTATCTACCCTGACATACCGGGAAGGGAGCATTATCCGTTTGTATTTCGGGTTGAACGGAAAACATCCCCATACTCTTGAGGAAATAGGAGAGGAATTTAATCTTACCCGTGAAAGAGTACGCCAAATAAAGGAAAAGGCCATTAAAAGATTAAAGCATACAACAAGAAGCCGGATACTTAAAAGCTATTTAGGATGATTTCCGATGGCAATTACTGACATTCCTCCAAAATTAATCCTCCTGGAAATTCCTTTTTTAACCTCGCTTATCAGACATTTTTATTTCTTCATTCTTTTCAGGTGTAAGGGAATTCTTATCTTTGATACAAAAAATAAATCATGGCTCTGATCGCTCCTTCCATTTTAAACGCTAATTTTCTAAAACTCGGTGAACAGATTGAAATGCTGAATTCATCAAAAGCAGATCTTTTGCACCTCGATATTATGGATGCTAATTTCGTGCCGAACCTTACTTTTGGCTTTCCTATCATCAAACAGATAAAGTCTGTTTCAAAGCTTCCCCTTGATACCCATCTCATGATAAATGATCCCGACCGCTATCTTGAGGATTTCAGAGATGCGGGTGCAGACAACCTTACCGTGCATTATGAAACATGCGATCATTTACACCGCACCATACAAAGGATTACTGAACTTGGGATGACCGCTTCAGTTACCCTCAATCCTGCTACTCCCGTGAGTGTTTTGGAAGATATTCTTCCCGATTTACACATGGTATTAATCATGTCAGTTAATCCTGGCTTTGGAGGCCAAAAATTCATTCCTCAATCGGTAGAGAAAATAAAAAAGTTGAAAAAAATGATCAGCGACAGGAGCCTTGATACACTTATTCAAATAGACGGGGGAGTTGATATTGACAACATTACGCAACTTTCACACATCGGGGTTGATGTATTTGTAGTGGGGAGTGCAATTTTCAAGGCTAATGACCCCCCTGGGATGATAAAAATGCTGAGAGAAAACTCCTAAGCTTACCTTTTTCTCTGTACTGGACCGGGTTTTATTTCTTTCAGTTCAAGGATATCTCTGGCAATTATTCTTTTCCTTCAACAAAATCTTTCAGATAATTGAATTTTTCGGTTAATCTGCCCTCATTTGCTATGGTAGCATTTAAAATTATATCACTTTCTTTAATTTTCAGCAAATAGGGCATCACTTCATCCAGCAGTTTCCTGCCAAAATCGCAGGATGCATCGCGGGGCAGCTCTCCCGGAAGATTGTCTACTGCCATTACTGTAATATTATTAGGTAGCCATGGATCTGACTCTTCCTCTTGTTGCGGATCATAGCCATAAACGGGATCTTCAATTGTGGAGGCTCTAAGGGTTGATGGAATAGGTCCGTCAATATCACAGCTTATATCAGCAATGATCCTGATCCTAAAATCATCCCGTTTCATATCATCTCTGGTCATAAATACAGGTGAACGGGGATCCCAGTAATGACAGGCTATCAGTATATCCGTAATCCGTGTATAGGGTAAAAATGCAGATTCGTATTCTTCCGGATAATGAAAGAAATGTTCGAGCTTAAAATCCTTACCCTTTTTGTGTTGAACGTAATGTCTGGGGTCAATCTGAGTAAAAACAGCTTCCTTATTTTTATAATGAATAAATTTTTCCGGTTCCATCTTTCTAATGCCTGCATTTTCAAGGGTTTCTATTGCCCCGCTGGCAACCCTTCCCCCCCCAGTGATGAGTATCCTGATGTTTTCTGTTTTTACTTTTTTCAATTCACTGAAAATTTCCTCTTTATCCCTGCACTGCCACGCCGGTTTAAGATTGAACATCCGGCTTCTTTTACCATAAGATAACAAAGCATTGTATGCCCCTACAATGCCTGCCCACCTGCCAAAGGCAACAACACGGGTTTTATCATCTTTCGTGAGATATTCATAATCAATAAGTGTAATGTTTTTTTTGAGAATTGCTTTTAATAGATCACGGTTATGGGCTTGTTTTTTAGCGGTATGAGAAAAGAACAGGTAAGTTTTGTTATTTGTGAGAGTTGAAATTTCCACTTCTTTTACACCAAGTAGAAGATCGCGATCAGAAAGGTCGTCTGAGAGAGGTATTCCGGCCTCTTTGTATTCCTGATCTGTAAAAGCACGGTTATTGCATGGACGGACAACGATTTCCAGTTCCGGGTATTTATCCATTAGCTCTCTGCACTGTCCAGGAGTCAGGGGCACTCTTTTATCGGGAGGAGTTTTTGTTTCACGAAGAATTCCAATTTTCATTACAGCAATATTTTTTGTGAATTTACTTAAAAAAAAAGCGAATTCCGTTAATTTTAATTATGGACAGACAAAGTAAGGAGTTAGATCATAGATCAGGATCCGACCAATACACAATTTTCCAGCAGTACATTTCTTCCCATACCCGAACAAATACCGCGGACAGTAATCACTTCGCCGGTTTTGGGAAATGATTGCCCCATTTTTTTAACATTATTAAAAATGCAAATAACTGTGCCAGAGGGATCTGAGGTTTCAAGAATTAATTTTGGTTTTGAGACTTCAAGAACCGGATCCAGGGCATTGTCGGAAATAATTTCTTTATCTTTTAATGTTCCGGTAACTTCAATTATCTTACCTGCATATTTCTCTGTGGCAGATTCTTGATCCCTTGAAAATTCATTATATAGTTCTTTCGCCGAAATTTTATAATCGGGATCCGTTTTTGAAGGGTCTTCAATACCAATATTGTAAAAATAAAGAGCAACAATTACTACTACGAGAATAATAGCAATCCCAATATAGACAACATTTCTTGACATAACAAACAGTATTGATTCATTATCCAAAATTACATCTTATCCGGACTCAAATCAACTCTCATTTCAATTTCTTCAGCATCATTCATATTAAGATTCCGGGAATTATGATGCGGGTATCTTTGTGCCTGCTATATGGATTCTCTTATATATTCATCATTCTGATCTTCGTAATCTTTTACAGACTGGAATGAATACTGATAATCCATGGGAATTATTGAATTATAATCCTCAACAGATGCACCTGATAAACACGCATCAATTATGCGTTTACCCGTTGCTGATAATCCGTTTGTCTGAAATTTGGGAAGTTCTTTTCTGAAGAATTCATAAAGAATATCTGCGCCTGCATCATATCCGTCGGTTCCGACTTCGGTTTGCCTGTGTACACGTAAAAATCTGGAAGGGATTTTTGAGCCTTCTATAGTAAGATAATTTAATTCATATCCTAAAAGCGGACATCTTGCATCACTGAACTGATCGCTTCTTAGTTTTGCGTTGCCTCTTCTTGTTAGATATTCACGCATCATGAGCTGTGGCTTGAAACCAACTTTCCAGACTCCGATGTGCTGATTTGGAACAAGGGTATAACGTGTGCGTGGAGTTTGTATTATCTGTTCAAGTAGCATATTTGCATGATTTTCCATTCTTCCGGTTGCAAACGGCCAGTAGGACCCAACCCCTTCGGATTGCATGCCCTTTCCGCCTATAATACTGGGATTTGCATGACCGCGAGGTGCAACCAGCCTCCACAGCCATGCCAGGGCAGGAGGGAGTATGTGAAACAGCCCCAGAATTCCAAAATTCGGATTTTCACGTGAGCAGGGTGGGGTACGAACGCCAAAACTTCTTACATCGACCTTCACCGGTCTGTTTAAAATTCCAGGTACTATATCCCTTGGAAGAACCACCCTTGGGTTAGGGCATTTTTTTCCAGGTTCATCTTCAATATGATCCCAAATTAGAGCCGTTGAATCGGGATTTGATTCAATATTCAGAAATAGCAGAGGCTTTTGGGGTTTGATGGTGATTTTTTCAAGAAAAGGATCATCACCATAGTTATTTACACTGTCAACTCTTATAAACCAGGAATTTTCTGCATCCAAAACTGAAAGCTTGCCAGTGCTTTTCTGAATGGAAGGATGACAAAGTGCCATATCGTCTGTAACCGGGTTGAAAGAACAAAAAAGAGGCAGATTAATAAGCCTTCTTTCTTCTGTTTGGATGTTTTCACCTATCAGGATCTGCCCGGTAGGTTCCCTTACAATATGCTGAAGCATTTCGCTTTTTCCACCACCACTTGCTCCTTCATGCATGAATGTGGTGGTGTTATCATACGGACTAACCACCTCTACAGTAGAGCAATGGGCTGTTATCCAGCCTTCTTTCTCTCCTTTTGTAAGAAGGGCGCCATAGAGTCCTTTTTTTGCACTCGGACCAGGATAAAGATTATATGAAAAGATCTCATGTACATCCTCAAGACGGTTATGTACAACTACCTGTTTGCCGTCAAAATGACTGTGTCTGAATGTGGGAGCAACATAAATGACTGTGTCAACATTGAAATCTCCGGAAATATTATCAACGGGAATAATTTTTTGAAGCATGGCAAGTCCCATGGCGAAAAATCCTGCATTCGCCGGAGCTATTGCAAGTCCGCCCACCCCGATCTCTTTCTTTCCGGCAAAATAGAAAAATACAGCCAGATCCTGTTTTCTCAACCACTCAAAAGTTTCGGACTTAAGAATATCAAATTCATATCCGTATTTATTCTTAAAACGTATCTTATCACTGGGAAAATCATCTGCAATAGACATGGTATTAGGATCGCGCCGACGCATGTAGGGTTCGGGATAATTAGCAGAGACTCCGTTGTGCACCCTGTGAACAACAGCTTCGGTGATTACTCCTCTTCCCGGAATGTCATATTTTACTTCAAAATAATTCTTGTCCGGTCCGCCAACGGATGCAACTGCCAACTCTTCCGCCGAATCGTAAAATTTTATGCTTTTACAATTTTTCAGCAATTCTTCAACCTTTTCGGGCAGTTTCACATTCCTCTCCTCCAGAGATTTAAAAACATCTTTCATATATTTCAGTATTATTTTCTGTTACCTGACTAGTTTATTTATGAAAAAAATCAATATTCACCTGAATTAAAGTGAGTTAGTCGGATTCATTCTCACTCGAACATAAGTTTAAACGTCAAAGCAAACAAGTTGTAATAAAAAATTCATTAAATTTCAATAAGAAGGTCAAAAGCCATGATAATGTTATGATTTGTTAACATTTCTTCCAATTCGGATGCAAATTTATAGTTTTTTAATTCTAAATCTAAAAAAACTGTGTTAAGATTATATAATTTTGTCAAGCACTTGTCAGTGTTTTTCATATCTAATATATTAATATTAATACAAATTCGGCTTATATATTGCTATCACGGTACAGAACCAGAAGGGCGAGCTAAGGAATCAGACAACAATCCGGATGGTGGGAATTATGGAAATACACATTGTAGAGCTTGTCAATAGAGTAGAGTGTCTGGATCATAACCGAATCCGCCAAATGTCGGTGAACTCAGCGAAGTTAATGTTCGAGATCAGGCAATGCAGATATCGGACATTATGGACAGACACTTATAGTTATACTTATTTGAAATCAGTATATATAAGCCCGACAGGGTCAAAATGTTAAGTTTTTTTCCCTAATTATAGTAATTTTGTGGTTCAAATTAAAGACATATTTTTAATACTAAATACTTAATTCACAATACAATGGCTGATAAAAAGACATTTATGACCTGTGACGGAAATTTTGCTGCATCTTATATTGCTTATATGTTCAGTGAGGTAGCTGCAATTTATCCTATCACCCCATCATCAACCATGGCAGAATATATCGACGAATGGGCTGCCCATGGTAAAAGGAATATTTTTGGTGAAGTTGTTAAAGTTACCGAAATGCAATCTGAGGGCGGCGCTTCCGGTGCTGTACACGGATCACTGCAAGCAGGAGCACTTACTTCCACATTTACTGCTTCCCAGGGGCTATTGCTCATGATCCCCAATATGTATAAAATATCCGGCGAGTTACTTCCCGGTGTTTTTCATGTATCTGCAAGATCACTTGCTTCCCAGGCTCTGTCGATTTTCGGAGATCACAGTGATGTAATGAGCACAAGACATACCGGTTTTGCCATGCTGGCAACAGGAAGTGTTCAGCAGATCATGGATCTTGCTGGTATTGCTCATCTTGCTTCAATTAAAACCAGGATCCCCTTCCTGCATTTCTTTGATGGATTCCGGACTTCACACGAAATACAGAAGGTGGAAGCTCCTGCGATGGAAAGTTTTGAGAAACTAATCGATAAGGATGCTTTACAAAAATTCCGCGAAAATGCACTTAATCCGGAGCACCCTGTGACACGGGGTACAGCTCAGAACCCCGACATTTACTTCCAGGCAAGAGAGGCTATAAATCCTTTTTACGAGACAATTGCCGACACTGTTGAGGAGTATATGCAGGAAATATCTAGTATTACTGGTCGTGAATATCATCCATTTACCTATTATGGTGCTGAAGATGCAGAGAATATTATTGTTGCTATGGGATCGATTACAGAAACCATTAAAGAAACAGTTGATTATCTTAATGCAAAGGGTGAAAAGACCGGTTTGATCAGTGTTCATCTTTATCGTCCGTTTTCCGGGAAATATTTTATGAAAGTACTTCCGAAGACTGTGAAGAGAATGGCGGTTTTGGATCGTACTAAGGAACCAGGCGCCAATGGTGAACCACTTTACCTGGATGTTCGCGATCTTTTCTACGGAAAGGAAAATGCACCCTTGATTGTTGGCGGACGCTACGGTCTGAGTTCAAAGGATACAACCCCGGCGATGATGAAATCCGTATATGATAACCTGAAACTCAACGAGCCCAAGAATCGTTTCACTGTCGGTATCGTTGATGATGTGTCATTTCTTTCACTTCCTTTGGGTGAGCCGATTGAATCTTCTACCAAGGGAACTTATGAAGCAAAGTTTTATGGTATTGGTGCTGATGGAACCGTAGGTGCGAACAAGAATTCCATTATGATAATCGGAGAATCTACTGACAAATACTGTCAGGCATATTTTGCATACGATTCAAAGAAATCAGGCGGAGTAACCACATCCCACCTTAGATTTGGTGATAATCCTATCCGTTCAACCTATCTGGTAACTTCCCCGGATTTCGTGGCCTGTCATGTTCCCTCCTATATTGATAAATATGATATGTTAAGAGGGCTGAAGGACGGAGGCACTTTTCTCCTGAACTCAATCTGGGATGCCGAAGAAACAAAAAGAAGGCTTCCCGATAGCATGAAGAAATATTTGGCAGAGCACAATATTAAGATGTATATCATTAACGGAACCAGGATCGCAGATGAAATTGGGCTTGGGACACGCACAAATACTATTATGCAGTCTGCATTCTTCAAAATTGCCGAAGTAATCCCCTACGATCTTGCTGTTAAGGAAATGAAGAAATTCATTGAAAAGTCTTTTGGCCGTAAAGGTGTCGAAGTAGTGAAAATGAACAATGCCGCTGTTGATAAGGGTGGTGAAGTTGAGGAAATCGAAATTCCAGCCGAATGGGCTAAATTGGAAGCCGGCGATAAGAAAGATGAAAGAGATATTCCCGATTTTGTTAAAAATGTTGCTGAACCGATGAACCTCATGAGGGGTGATGATCTGCCGGTAAGTGCTTTTGTGGGACGTGAGGACGGATCATTTCCTCCGGGAACTACCCAGTATGAAAAACGGGGAATTGCTGTTAATGTTCCTGAATGGCAGCCCGATAACTGTATTCAATGTAACCAGTGTTCGTATGTTTGTCCTCATGCATGTATCCGCCCCTTCCTTCTCGATGAAAAAGAAACCGAAGGTTTGCCGGAAGGAACTCCTGTACTGGAGGCAAAAGGGAAGGCATTACAGGGATTGAATTATAAAATTCAGGTTTCCATACTTGATTGTACAGGTTGCGGCAATTGCGCTGATGTATGTCCTTCGAAAGATAAAGCCTTGATTATGAAATCATTAGGATCGCAGGAGGAGGAATTGGAAAGATGGGACTATCTCTCCGAAAATGTGACTTACAAGGATACTATACTTGAGAAATCAAAAACCATTAAGAACTCTCAGTTTGCACAACCTCTCTTCGAATTCTCCGGAGCATGTGCCGGTTGCGGCGAAACTCCTTACGTTAAACTGGTCACGCAATTGTTCGGTGATAGAATGATGATTGCAAACGCTACAGGTTGTTCATCTATTTATGGTGGGTCTGCACCATCAACCCCTTACACGGTTAATAAAGACGGACATGGACCGGCCTGGGCAAATTCACTCTTCGAAGATAATGCTGAGTATGGCTTTGGTATGGTTACAGCAGTTAATCAGATGAGAGACCATATTAAGGAATTGATGGAGAAAGCCATGAATAATGGCATTGCCGATGATACAAAAGAAGCATTCAAGGTCTGGATTGAAACTAAGGAAGATGCTGACAGATCAAAAGAAGCTTCTTCAAAGGTATTGGAAACAGCAGAGAAAGAGAAATCAGCCGAGGTTAAGGAAATTCTGAAATTAAAACAATACCTGGTTAAGAAATCTGTCTGGGTCTTTGGTGGCGACGGATGGGCTTATGATATTGGTTACGGCGGGCTTGACCACGTTTTGGCATCTGGTGAAGATATAAATGTACTTGTTCTGGATACAGAAGTATACTCCAATACAGGGGGACAAGCATCAAAAGCAACACCCGTAGGTGCCGTAGCCAAATTTGCCGCTTCCGGTAAGAAGATAAGGAAAAAGGACCTTGGTGTGATGGCTATGAGTTACGGCTACGTATATGTTGCACAGGTTTCAATGGGCGCCAGTCAGTCACAATACCTTAAGGCTGTTCGTGAAGCTGAAGCTTATCCCGGCCCTTCACTTATTATTGCGTATTCACCATGTATTAATCATGGACTGCGTGCTGGAATGGGTGCCACACAGACGCAGACCAAAAAAGCTGTTGAATGCGGATACTGGTCGATGTACCGTTACAATCCCGCACTTGAAGAAGAAGGTAAAAACCCCTTTCAACTGGATTCCAAAGAACCCGATTGGAGCCTGTTCCAGGATTTCCTTAAGTCTGAAGTTCGTTATACTTCCCTGCTTAAATCATTCCCTGCTGAAGCAGAACTGCTCTTCAAAGCCGCAGAGGAAAATGCAAAATGGAGGTATAACAGTTACAGGCGTATGGCCTCTCAGGAATTTTAGAAATACGGTGATTGTAATTTTGTATTTAATAATAAAGCCGTCTCAGTTTAGTTTTCTGAGACGGCTTCTTTTTTTGAAAGTGCCAAACTCACCCTGATATTGGAAATCGTTAGCTTAAAGTAGGGTGCCCATCGCGGGGTGGAACCTCGAGGAAGCCAGCGGCAAAATCCCTGTCCGAAGTCTGAGAGTTGAAATCCTGTCTGTTTTTTCGCTTTGTGTAACTTATTCCACAGAGTTTGAATATATTTCCCCATCCTTGGTGTGGAATGAATAAAAGACATTAATCTCCGAATATTTAAGTTTTTGAAAAATAGGAGATTAAGCAATGTTTTTTCATCACTGGAAAAGATGGCATAGAATTATTAAACCCACTAGCTATTAAACAAAACATTTTATTTTATTTAAAAAAAAAGGTATGAACAAATTGATGAAATTATTAGCGGTTGTGGCTTTACTAGGTTTTAGCCAGACTCAGTATGTGAAAGCTTTCCAGGGAAATGCAGAAATTGTTCTGGGAGATGTGAAATATGAGGAAATTGACAGGGAGGAATTACCCGAAGCGGTAAATGAGGCCTTTACGAAAGATTATTCAGAATACACTTTTAAACAGGCCTATAAAGGGGATGACGGAAATTACAAGATTAAGGCCAAGATGGAAGATACAAAACATTATTTCATTTATGATCCTCAGGGCACACTTGTGAAAAGTGGTAAAATGTCTGATAAGAAGGATAAAAAGGATGATTATTAGTTTTTATCCTTAGAGTTATGAGAATGAGCCTGCCGGTTATCCGACAGGCTTTTTTTTGTACCCCCGGTATGGGTATTAATAGGTGAAAGTCCAACGAGCCTTGACAGTGGGAAGTGTTAGCTGAACCAAATGCGGAGAAAAGAAAGAAATAGCAGCTAAATGACCGTTCCTCAATAATAGCTTAATAATAATCAATAAGTTTGAAAGGCACCTGGATGGTATTCTGATAATGCTGACCAAGTTCATAGATCGACTCATCGTCTTCTTCATAGTACCAGTTAATGATACAGTCATTTCCCTTGTCATAGTTGGCTTTGATGATCCTTAATAATTCCAGTAGATATTTGGAAGATCCGCTATTAATATATTCAAGTTTTATATCCACTCGTGTAACTTCCCTGGGATTTTCGAAATAGTTTTCAAGATGATTAATGATAACATCAAAAATTTCACCCGGATCTTCGGGGATTGACCTGCCTTCAATTTTTAATGTACCTTCATCAGGTTTAAAATGAATTTCTGGTGTGTTGAATGTCTTCCTGATATGATATTCTTCCATAATTATTGATGATTTATTCGTATCTCAATGCTTCAATGGGATCTTGTTTTGCTGCCTTTACAGCAGGGAAATATCCGGAGATAATGCCTACAAAAAAACACAGGGCGAATCCAGCGAAAATCCAAAGCCATGGGATAACAAAGGATGAACCTATCAAAAGTGAGACAAAATTTCCAATTATTATTCCCAGGATAATCCCCAGGATGCCTCCCAATTGCCCAATTGTAATAGCTTCTGATAAAAATTGTTGTTTAATTGTTTTGTTGCGTGCCCCAAGAGCCTTTCGGATTCCAATTTCCCTGGTCCTTTCAGTAACTGATACCAGCATAATATTCATCAACCCTACTGCAGCTCCAAACAGGGTGATGATTCCAATAATTATTGCCGCAATGTTTATCTTGCTGATATTTTCCAATAATATCTTAACAAGATTATCGGAGGTAGTTATGTTGAAATCACTTTCATCCTGTGCGTCAAGATTTCTTACAATCCGGAATGTTCCTTCTGCTTCTCCGGTTGCCGGATCTATTATAGCGCTGTTTGGAGCTTTGACACTAATAGAATAATTCCTGTTTGGCCGTGAAAAATACTGTCTTACAACTGTATAGGGAAGAATGCAGATTTTATCTGAACTCATTCCTATACTGGAACCCTTTGCTTCAAGTATTCCGATAATTTTAAATTTTCCGGTACCTACTGTTATGATCTTGTCAAGGGGATCTTCATATTCTTTAAATAGCTGCCTGGCAAGGTTACTTCCAATTACAGCATAATTTCTGTAAGCGTTTACTTCTTCAGGTGTAAAATTCCTGCCTTTTCCAATTTCAAATCCTGAAGTTGAAAGATAGCTTTCGTCCGCACCTATTACCGGTATGTTGGGATTTGTCTTTTCCGACTCATGTTTTACTACTGCCATACCAGTAGCCCATGTCCAGATGGAAACCTCGGCAGGGAATTCAAATTTTTCCTTAAATTCCTCAGCATGTCTGTGGGAAATGTAACTATGATTTTTTTTACGGTATCTTTTATTTCCTACCTGAATGTTCATGCTTCGGCTTTCAATAGTAAAGGTATTGGCACCCATCATCATAAAGTTGTCTGTTAATGAGGATTTTACAGAATCAATTGCTGTTAGAATCCCCACGAGTGCCATAATCCCAAAAGCAATAATGGATATTGTAAGTATCGTTCTGAGCTTGTTTGTTCTAATAGTTGTCAGCGCAATACGTATATTTTCTCTGAAGGATGCTTTAAACATGTTTTCGTTTAAAAATTCAAGTTTTAAAGGTAATGAATTCTGAACAATAATTATATCAAAACGTTACATCCTTGCATATATTTTCGGTCTGTTTTTTTAATTTTGCTGTTTCATGATAATAAAAATAATAGCTATGGTATTCGATCTCGACACAATAAAAAAAAGATACGCGGAATTGCCCGCAAAAATTGAACAGGCACGCAAGTTATTAAACCGTCCTTTAAGTCTCACAGAAAAAATTCTGTATTCCCATCTCGACGAATCTATTCAACCTGAGTATTTTAAGAGGGGGGAGGACTATGTATACTTTCGGCCTGACCGGGTTGCCATGCAGGATGCTACTGCACAGATGGCTTTATTGCAATTCATGCAAGCAGGAAAAGATAAGGTTGCTGTTCCATCAACCGTACATTGTGATCATCTTATACAGGCGAAGGTAGGTGCGGAGAAAGATCTGCAGGTTGCCAATGAAGCCAACAAGGAAGTTTTTGATTTTCTTTCAAGTGTGTCCGGCAAATACAGTATTGGTTTCTGGAAGCCGGGAGCAGGGATCATACACCAGGTAGTTTTGGAAAATTACGCCTTTCCCGGAGGCATGATGATTGGTACCGATTCTCATACAGTTAATGCGGGAGGATTGGGGATGGTAGCCATTGGGGTAGGAGGAGCAGATGCAGTTGATGTGATGGCCGGAATGCCCTGGGAGTTGAAATTTCCCAAATTGATCGGGGTCAGGCTAACCGGAAAAATGAGTGGATGGACCTCAGCAAAAGATGTAATCCTTAAAGTTGCAGGGATCCTTTCTGTAAAGGGGGGGACAGGGTTTATTCTGGAGTATTTCGGTGAAGGTGCAAAATCGATTTCAGGGACCGGAAAAGGAACAATTTGCAATATGGGCGCAGAAATTGGTGCGACTACTTCACTATTCGGTTATGACGATAAAATGAAATCTTATCTTGAAGGTACCGGAAGGGGTGAGGTGGCCGGACTGGCAGATGATATTAAAGAGCATCTTACAGGTGATCCCGGTGCATACGATAAAGCTGAGGAATATTTTGACAAAGTGATCGAGATCAATCTTTCAGAACTCGAACCTCATATAAACGGTCCCTTTTCACCTGATAAGGCCTGGCCACTGTCTGAATTCTCCAAGGCTGTTGAAGAGAATAACTATCCGGAAAAACTGGAAGTCGGGCTCATAGGATCATGCACCAATTCTTCCTATGAAGACATTACACGTGCTGCTTCAATAGCGCAACAGGCTCTTGACAATAAATTAAAAGTCAGATCAGATTTTACCGTTACGCCGGGTTCCGAACTTGTAAGATATACTATTGAGAGAGATGGTTTACTGAGAACCTTTGAAGATATTGGAGGGATTGTTCTTGCCAACGCCTGTGGTCCTTGCATTGGTCAATGGGCCAGGCACAATTCCGATAAGCAGGAAAAAAATTCTATCATTACCTCATTTAACCGTAATTTCGCAAAAAGGAATGACGGAAATCCAAATACCCATGCTTTTGTTGCAAGTCCTGAAATTGTCACTGCATTTGCAATAGCAGGTGACCTGCGTTTTAATCCAATGACTGATTCTCTTCCCAATGAAAATGGAGAGCTGGTAAAACTTAAAGAACCGGAAGGTATTGAAATGCCGGTAAAAGGATATGCAGTGGAAGATAATGGTTATCAGAAACCCGCGAAAGACGGAAGCAATATTCAGGTCAGGGTTGCCGGAGATTCCCAGCGACTCCAGCTACTTACACCTTTTGAGCCCTGGGATGGGGAAGATATTAAAGATCTCCGGCTATTCATCAAAGTAATAGGAAAGTGCACTACCGATCATATTTCTATGGCCGGCCCCTGGCTTCGTTATAGGGGGCATCTTGAAAATATCTCAAAAAACCTTATGCTGGGAGCCGTGAACTATTTTAACGATAAATCCAATCTGGTAAAAAATCAGGTGACAGGTGAATATCTGCCGGTTTACGATTCAATTAAGATATATAAAGAAAAAGGTTTGGATTCAGTGATAATCGGCGATGATAATTACGGTGAAGGTTCGTCCAGGGAGCATGCCGCAATGGAACCGCGTTTTATGGGAGTTCGTGCGGTTATCGTCAAATCTTTTGCGCGTATACATGAAACAAATCTAAAAAAGCAGGGAGTGCTGGCACTTACATTCGTTAATCCTGAAGATTACGATAAAATCCAGGAAGATGATACTTTCGATATCCTCGATCTGGATAAGTTTGATACAGGTTCTAAACTAAGCCTTGTAGCAAAACACGCAGATGGTAATGAGGATCGTATTTCTTTAGAACATACCTACAATAAAACCCAGATTGCATGGTTCAGGGCCGGATCTGCATTAAATCTGATCAAAAAAGAAAATGAATAATCAGTTTCCCGAATTTAATGCCTGTCAATAGAGTAGAGTGCTAGCGTTATTTCTGATCCGGTAAGCATTCCGGTTCTTTGCCTTCTTCAAAAAGTTTTGTGGCACAGACTATCTGATGAGTAGTGCCCAGAATGTAAAGAAGGTCATCTTTCCTGACCCGGGTAAGCGGATCGGGATTTATTATATTTTTCTCATCACGTCGCAATGCAATAATACTTAGGCCGAAATCGGCTTCCAGTTTTATATCGGAAATGTTTCTGTCGATTATTGAAGAAGTTTCGTGTACCCTGAGCACCGATACTTCAAGATCAGGGAACTGAACTTTTAACTCGTTAACAGCATCTTCGGTAATTGCCAGTCCTCTCAGTATCTCATAACCATCAGACCGGAGCCCTGAGATAACTTTCTGGATCTCATCTCTGGGAACAAGATACTTCGTCAAAACCCGGGAGAAAATCTCCACAGAGGTTTCAAATTCTTCCGGAATTATCTCACTCGCACCAAGCTTGTACAGATCGTCAACATCTTGCATGTGTTTGGCTCTTACGATGATATGAGCACGGGGATTTAGCTGTCTTGTCAGTTCTGTAATTTGATATATAGCAGCAGAATTGGAGGGGGTGATGACAATGACTTCAGCACTTTCAATATTTACCTGTTTGAGAACCTGCGGATGAGTGGCGTCTCCAAAGTATATGTTTTTTCCATGGTTCTTTTCACTTTTTACTATATCAGGATCAAAATCAAGGATAATATGATTGATACCTGTTTTTTCAGCAGCAAGGCTAACA
Source organism: uncultured Bacteroidaceae bacterium (assembly GCA_964426915.1). Lineage (GTDB taxonomy): Bacteria > Bacteroidota > Bacteroidia > Bacteroidales > CAYRTD01. The sequence goes on from CAYRTD010000019.1 coordinate 25,935, forward strand.
TTATGTCCGTGCAGCCCCATGCCAATTATTACCAGGTGATCTTGCATGGAGGGAGCCTTATCATAGGCGGCAGGATGTTTCTCTCTAAGTATAAATTGTGGCAAAGGAAGCCCTTCCATCCATTGGGCAAATTTTGGGGCAGCCATAATAATAAAGGGAGCCAATGACATCGTGAGCACAGTAACCGCAATAAAGGTCTGGTAAAAAATATTATCCATCAGCTCGTTGTTTATCCCGACCCGGGCGAGGATAAAGGAGAATTCTCCTACCTGGCTAATAGCCAGCCCTGCCATTACTGTGGTTTTGAATGGAAAACCCAATATAAATGCCACAAATCCTGAGATGAAAGTTTTTACGAATAAAACCACAAATACCGCAATCAGGATCATTCCAGGATTTTCGATCACAAATGAGATATCAAAGAGCATGCCTATGGATACAAAAAAGAAACTGATAAAAATATCCCTTAAAGGTATAACATTCCCAAATGCCTGATGAGAGTAATCAGATTCTGAGATAATCAGTCCGGCCAAAAAAGCGCCAAGTGCCAATGAGAGACCAATAGATGATGTCAGCCATGCAACCGCAAGTCCGAACATAAGAACACTTAGTAAAAATAATTCCTGACTCTTTGTTTTTGCTACCTGGTGAAGCATCCATGGAACGAAAAATCTTGCTCCTACCCATGTAAGAGCCATTACACCCATTACCTTAATGATGAGCATTCCAACATCCTGTCCAATGTTTGTCGAAACTCCAGATAGTAAGGGAATTACGAGGATCATAGGTACAATTATCAGATCCTGAAATATTAAAACACCAACCGAAAATTTTCCGTAATCCTTATTCATCTCCGCCCTTTCCTGCAGTACTTTCAGTACTACAGCTGTACTTGACAACGCTACCAGGAAACCAAAAAAAACAGATTGAGGTATATCGCGGCCGGCAATATAACTTATACCAAATGTAACTGCTGCGGTAAGAAAGACCTGTAAAAAGCCGCCAAGAAATACCAAACGTCTGGATTTGATAAGACTTTTGAGAGAGAATTCAATTCCAATGGTAAACAGAAGCAGAACTACACCAATTTCCGCCAGAACTTCAATTTCCTCCACGCTTTGTACCAGTCCAAATGCATGAGGTCCGGTAAGCACGCCCGTTAACAGGAAACCTATGATTGAAGGGATCTTTAGTTTATGAAACAGCCAGATGACAAAACTAGCCAGTGCAAATATGACTACAATATCCTGAAGCAGGTGAAACTCTACATGCATAATTTAGTACCTTTGTATTTTGTAACAAATAGGGTAACCCCGGTAAGTAAGTTTATAATTTAATATTTATACCCGGCAAATAAAATAATTTATGTTGATAATATAAACAATAACAGATAAAGTTATCGTTTTAATAGATATCTATGAGTATTAACACTGAAAGACGGAAAGAAGTTTTTAGCGATCTGGGAAATATATTGCGTGATTATACTGATCACCAAAAAAATTCTGACGCGCGGACTAATATTAAGTTTAGGAAATTCTCTCGTAAATTAAGCGAAGGGATCAAGAAAACAAAAATTGAAAATCCATGGTTTACAGAAGAATTTCAGCTAATAAATCTGGCTGGTTGGGGCGAGTTGTTAAGAATGGAAAACCTTACCGATTGGCTCTCCGGTTATCCTGAAGGTGAATTTATAGAGGGAAACAGAAAAAGAATAGGACTGGTCCTTGCTGGAAATATTCCACTGGTTGGCTTTCATGATATCTTATGTGTTCTTATGAGTGGTCATTTTGCGGTCACAAAGTTGTCCTCGAAAGATCGTGTAATGTATCCTATACTCAAAGAAATTCTTACTGATATTGAACCTTCGATTGGAAATCAATGGATAATAAGGGAAAATGAAAGACTTAATGATGTGGATGCTGTTATAGCCACAGGATCGGATAACTCTTCGAGATACTTTGAATATTATTTTGGGAAATATCCGAATATTATCAGAAAAAACAGGAACTCCATAGCTGTGCTTACAGGTAATGAAACGGAAAAGGAAATGAAGGCCCTTGCCGATGATATTTTCCTTTATTTTGGTCTCGGATGCAGGAGTATTTCAAAATTGTATGTTCCGGAGAATTTTACTCCTGAGCAGTTTTACCCATATATGGAACACTATGCCTACCTTTATAATCATACTAAATATGCGAATAATTACGATTATCAGAGAGCTGTTCATCTTGTAAACAAACTGCCGATCTATGATAATGGATTTCTTATCTTAAAAAATGACCAGGCTCTGTTCAGCCCTGTCGGTTGTTTATTCTATGAAAAGTATGCTTCAGAAAACCTCCTTTCCGAGAAAATAGAACATCAAAAAGAAAAAATTCAATGTGTGGTAACCACTCTCGATAAGTTTCCCGGAAAGGTGAATTTCGGTAGTTCTCAGTTTCCGGCACTGGACGAATATGCCGATAATATTGACAGCTTGAAATTTTTGTTTAACTTGTATAAAAATTAAGTCATGGTATTTAAGTTCAGACTTATATCTGCTGAGGAAAAAGACTTTATCAGAGATATTGAACTTCTCTCTGACCAGACTTTCTATGATTTTCACCATGCTCTGACCCTAAATTTACATTATGATAAATCGCAGATAGCCAGTTTTTTTGTGAGTAATGAAAAATGGGAGAAGTTTACTGAAATCACCCTCTTTGATATGTCGGAAGAAGATTACGGCACAAAGATCTATGTAATGGATCAAACCCGTCTTGACGAATTCATTAAAACCTCCAGACAACGATTACTGTATGTCTTTGATTTTTTTAATGAGAGATTGTTATTTGTGGAATTAATTGATATCCTGGAAAAAGAAGGTGACCAGAGCTATCCAAGGATCACGCTTGCAGAAGGATCTCCTCCTCAGCAATTGTTAATTGACAATACCAATTTTGAAGATTTGAATTTTGACGAATAAAGAACTTATCATTATCACCGGGCCTACAGCTGTAGGCAAAACGAAATTCAGTATACATATTGCCAGGGAAATGGGTACGGAGATTATTTCAGCCGATTCCCGTCAGGTATACAAAGAAATGACCATTGGAACCGCAGTTCCCTCCATGGATCAGTTAAAATCCGTGAAACACCATTTTGTTCAATCAAAAAGTATTAATAGCTATTTTAATGCCAGTATATATGAAAAGGAAGTTTTGGAATTATTGACAAAACTATATCAAAAATACGATAAAGTAATTTTATCCGGAGGTACAGGTCTTTATATCGATACCGTCAGGCATGGGATTGATGATCTTCCGGAAGTGGACATGGATCTTAGGAATGAACTCAGGAAAAGGATCGAAAAGGAAGGTCTGGAAAGTCTCAGGAGAGAACTGAAAATTCTCGACCCTCTGAGTTATGAAAGAATTGACCTTAAAAATCCCAAGCGGGTACAGAAAGCTTTGGAAGTCAGCCTGACGACAGGAAAGCCTTACTCCGGTTTTTTGAACCGGAAAAAAAAGAGGCGAGATTTTTCTGTTAAACTAATTGCCTTGAATATTGAACGGAGTGCATTGTACAAAAGGATCAATGAAAGAACGGATTTGATGATCAGGGATGGCTGGCTCGAAGAGGTTAAGAGACTTCAGGTGTACAAGGGGTCAAATGCCTTAAACACTGTAGGATATAAAGAGCTTTTTGCCTATCTCGATGGGCTCTGCAGTTTCGAAGAAGCATTGGAGAAAATAAAGGCTAACACACGGAAATACGCCAGAAAACAATTGACATGGTTAAGAAAAGATCCTGATTATAGATGGTTTACACCGGATCAGACACAGGAAATTTTAAATTACATAGGGAATGAATAAAGAGATAAAACATTTTAATCTCAGGGTCTATGGAATACTGAAGAATAAGTTGGGCCAGATACTTGTTTCAGATGAATATGTTCTGGACAGATTTATGACTAAGTTCCCCGGTGGTGGTCTTCATTTTGGAGAAGGCCCGGAAGATTGTATCAAAAGGGAGGCAATAGAGGAGTTCGGCCAGGAAATTGAAATCATATCACATTTTTATACGACAGGTTTTTTTCAAAAAGCCCTGTTTTATGAAGATCATCAACTTATAAGTATTTACTATAATATCAGGTTAAAGGATGCGCCAGCATTTAAAATATCAGAGAAGCCTTTTGATTTTAGTGAGAAAAAAAACGGAAGTCAATCATTCCGTTGGATTGATCCGGCGAAAATTTCATTAAATGAACTAAGCTTTCCCATTGATCGTTATGTGATTGAATTGCAGAGAGGACAACCCAGAGCCTCATAAATCATTTACGAATTCTATTAACTGACTTGTAAAAAACTCCCAGGAATAAGCTTCCTTTTTCTTAAGAACAGCTTCCCTCATTTCTTCGTGATCATCACGGGCGTAGAATTCATCAATTGCCTTTGCTATCCAATGAGGTTCAGGCGGTACAACATATCCGGTTTTTCCATGATCCACAATTTCCGGTAATCCGCCAACATTCGTGACAATCATCGGAATGCCAAAATAATAGGATATCTGGGTTACGCCACTTTGGGTTGCAGTACGGTAGGGTTGTACAACAAGGTCAGCTGCAGAAAACAACAGTCCAACCTCTTTATCGGGAATATATTTATTATATACGATAACCTTTTCTTCAAGACTGTATTTATCAATGATGGCATCGTAAATCTCTTTATTTTCATAAAACTCTCCGGCCACAATCAATTTCCATCCTTTTTCCTTAATTTTTGGAAGGGCATTAAGCAGTATATCCAGCCCTTTATATTTACGAATAAGACCAAAAAATAATAAATATTTATAATTTTCATCGAGCCCCAGTTTTTTTAATGCTTCTTTCCTGTCTTCTTTTTCTCCGTATATATTATAGACAGGGTGGGGTAATAGTTTAACGGGAAGGTCGGGGCGGAAATAATGGGCGTCTTCAATAACAGAAGCAGAAAGGCAAACCATACCATCCAGTTGTCGAAGTAATCTTCTTGTGAAAAATTCTGTTCCCGGTTGTTTTTCATGGGGAATAAGATTATGGGCCAGAAGAATAACTTTTACTGAGCGCCGCTTTAGAAACTTAAGGATGCTTCCCAGCACAGGAGCGAAAAAAGGCATCCAGTAATGTGCAATTACCAGATCTGGGGATTGTTTGTAGATTTTCCATGCAGAAATTTTCCATGTGGCAAAATTTAGTGAATGAATATCATTCTTTATATCCAGCTGAATAATTGGCTTTTCAGTTGAATACTGGGTTTCCCCCGGGAAAATAAATGAAGGATACTGGTAACGGTAGGAAAAGATCTTTAGGTCGTGCCCTTTGGCAACAAGTGTTGCAGAAAGCGCCTCATTGAATTTGGCAATTCCTCCTCTCAGAGGGTGGGCTGGTCCTATGCTGACAATTTTCAATTTACTGGAGGATTTATGATTTCATCAATGAAATAAGTATTTCTTTCTGAAGAATTCCGGGATATTAGCTCACCAAGAAATCCGCTTACAAATAATTGTGTGCCTATAATCATAGCTGTCAGAGCAAGGAAAAAATAAGGGCTGTCTGCAATAAGGATCGTCTGGACTCCCTTATGCAAGAGATAAAGCTTTTGTGCCCCAAGCCATGCTGCTGCCAGGAATCCTATAATGAACATGAATGTACCTAAGGTTCCAAACATATGCATAGGTCTTTTTCCGAATCTGGATATAAAAGAAATGGTCATTAGGTCAAGAAAGCCGTTTATAAAACGTTCCAGACCAAATTTGGTAACTCCGTATTTGCGTTTCTGGTGTTCCACTACTTTTTCTCCTATCTTCGAAAAGCCTGCCCTTTTGGCCATTACCGGGATGTAACGGTGCATTTCTCCATAAACTTCTATGGATTTAACAACCTTTTTCTTGTATGCTTTCAATCCACAATTAAAATCATGAAGCTTAATTCCGGTAACTTTTCTTGCAGTCCAGTTAAAAAATTTACTGGGAATGGTTTTTGATATAGGATCATAACGTTTTTTCTTCCATCCTGAAACAACATCATACCCCTCTCCTTGTATCATTCTGTAAAACTCAGGTATTTCCTCCGGGCTGTCCTGTAAATCAGCATCCATAGTGATGATAACATCTCCCTGTGCATGCATGAAGCCAATATGCAAAGCTGCAGATTTTCCATAATTTCTCCTGAACCGATAGCCCCTGATGGAGGAGTTTTTTTCCGACAATTCATTTATAACTTTCCAGGAATCATCTTTACTTCCATCATCAACCATTATGATCTCATAAGTGAAATTGTTTGCTTTACACACACGGTCTATCCAGGCAGAGAGTTCCGGGAGTGATTCATCTTCGTTATACAGGGGGATTACAATCGATATGTTCATAATACGTCTATTCAGCTTCTGTTTCTGTAAAGGGGTCTTTAGGTTCTTTTTTAAGGAATGCGGCCGCGATCAAGCTAAAAATAGTGCCGAATAATGTAAGCATCAATGTTCCGGATATGATCATTATCAATGGTGTCTGGAATCTTTTCTGTTGTTCCATTGCCTGTTCAATCATCTGGTCCGACATGCCTCGTTTCATTAATTTCTCCTCTGCCACTTGTCTTCCGATCTCAAGTAGTTCGGGATTGATATAATGGGTATAGATAAATGAAAAGACGGACATCACCAAGGCTACGATAAAGGATACAAGGACACCAAAACCCAGTGCTTTCTGATATGAAATAGAATTATTATTATATTCTTTTCTGTAACCATATATCGCCAGTGCGATACCAATAAGAGGAAGAACTACCCCGGCTATATTGTTATAGGTAGAAAAGTTTAATTCCAGTATATCTATGATTATTGTATGAATAATCATTATACCAGCTATAATGCCTGCATAAATTAAAGCAGGTGAAAACATCGATCCGGATTTTTTTTTCATGATTTATTAATTTTAGTCTGTCAATAAAGTCGAATGTCTGTTCCGATAGCTATCGGAACATAATGTTCGAGATCAAGCCTGCCCGCCCAATGGTAGCCAGAGCCATGGCAGGCGGGCCTGCCCCGTTCTTTTAATGCCGCTTAAATTCATGAGATCCCTCGAATAACTCCCGAAAGCTTTCGGGATGGAATCAGTTCGACTAAATGATTTTGAAAATCAAAATCATAGTCTCACTGAGTAAATCGGACATTATGGACAGCAATTATTGTTTTAATAGCTTTTATTTTTTGGTATTAACTTATTTTAACGCCAATAAAAATACACAAATATATTTTATTATAGAATCTAATAAAGAAGTATTCATATTTTGAGAGTTTTTTCAAAAGTATTACCTTTGTCATCCGGGGCAAGTCTTATACGACCAGCTCCCGCTGAATTCCCCCAGGATCGGAAGATAGCAAGGGTAGGCGGTTGAGCGGTGCGATATAAGTAGCTTGCCCTTTTTTTTTATACCTGGTTCATTTTTTTTATTCTGCCAGTTATTGCAGCTTTCCTCACCAGGTTCTCTTTTAATCCCTGTTATTTGCCTTTCCTGTTTTAATTACTCTCTGTCATTTTAATATTTTTCTTCCTCGTTTTCCTGCCAAATGTGTGAATCTGTTACTTTTTTCAGTAAAAAACATCAAAATGTTAAAAAATAATGTTTTTTAACATTAATTTATTTTTCTTTCCAGGTCTTTTCAATATATTTGTTCCATAAATATTTTCTGAAATGAAACTTAACCATATCATTATTCTTCTGGTCGTGCTCGTCATTATTCCGATGGCAGACTGAGAATGGTATGGAATAACATAAAATTTGAAAAACCATTCTCACACAAGAGGATGGTTTTTTTTATAGGAAAAAGGCAGTAAAATGAAAAAGGTATTAAGAAGTGATACAACTACCCAGGGAAGAAGGATGGCCGGAGCAAGGGCCTTATGGCGTGCCAACGGTATGAAAGAGGAACAAATCGGCAAACCTTTAATCGCTATTGTAAATTCCTTCACACAATTTGTCCCCGGGCATACGCATCTGCACCCGATTGGACAGCAAGTAAAAGAAGAGTTTGATTCCATGGGATATTTTGCCGCTGAGTTTAATACTATTGCTGTAGATGATGGTATTGCCATGGGGCATGATGGTATGTTGTATTCGCTCCCATCGAGGGATCTTATTGCCGATAGTATTGAATACATGGCAAATGCTCATAGGGTTGACGCTTTGTTTTGTATAAGTAATTGTGACAAGATTACACCGGGAATGCTTATGGCGGCAATGAGACTGAATATACCTGCAGTATTTGTTTCAGGCGGTCCCATGGAAGCGGGTGAGATCAATGGTGAATCTTATGACCTTGTGGATGCTATGGTAATGGCAGCCGATGAGAGTGTAAGTGAAAAGAAATTATCTCTTATCGAGAAGCTGGCTTGCCCGACCTGTGGTTCATGTTCCGGAATGTTTACAGCTAATTCGATGAACTGCCTGAATGAAGCTATTGGTCTGGCTATGCCGGGAAACGGAACTATTCTGGCAACACATATTAATCGTGAGGAATTGTTCAGGGATGCCGCAAAGTCCCTTGTGAAAAGCATAAACAGGTATTATTTTGAGGAGGATGATTCCGTTCTTCCCCGGAATATTGCAAAGAAAGAATCTTTCATGAATGCCATGCGCCTGGATATTGCCATGGGAGGATCAACCAATACAGTACTTCATCTTCTTGCCATTGCTCATGAGGCAAAGGTGGATTTTACAATGAAAGATATAGATAAGCTTTCCAGGTCTACACCGGTATTATGTAAGGTGTCGCCCAATTCAAAATATCATATTCAGGATGTTAATCGTGCAGGTGGTATTCTGGGGATTCTGGCAGAGCTCGACAGGGGGGGGCTTCTTGATACATCTGTTAAACGTATAGACGGACTCAGTCTTAAAGAGGCTATCCGTAAATACGATCTGATTAGTCCGCATAAAACGAAAGATGCTGAAAGGATATATAGTTCAGGACCGGGAGGTGGAAGAAATCTGAAAATGGCTTCTCAAAAAGCGCGTTTTCTTACCCTTGATACAGACAGGAAACAGGGATGTATACGAAATATTGAAAATGCTTACAGCCGGGATGGCGGCCTTGCAGTGCTTTATGGCAATATCGCCTCTAAGGGTTGTATTGTGAAGACTGCCGGGGTCAAGGAATCTGTTCTTAAATTCAGGGGGCCTGCCAGAGTTTTCAATTCACAGGATGAAACTATTGATGCCATTCTTGGCAACAATATTTCACCGGGAGATGTGGTGGTTATCAGGTATGAGGGTCCGCGTGGAGGACCCGGCATGCAGGAAATGCTTTATCCTACTTCTTATCTGAAGTCCAAAGGACTGGGAGAAAAGTGTGCTCTCATCACAGACGGACGTTTTTCGGGTGGGACGTCGGGACTTTCTATTGGACACATTTCTCCGGAAGCGGCTGAAAAAGGAGATATTGCACTTATTGAAGATGGCGATATCATTGAGATCGACATACCGGAAAGAAAAATCAATTTGCTTATCGACGACCAGGAACTTAATAAACGAAGGATGAAAGAGGAGGAAAAGGGCAAAGATGCATGGAAAGCTCAGGACAGAAAAAGGGTCGTAACACAGGCTTTAAAAGCTTATGCCAGTATGGTTACCTCTGCAGACAGAGGTGCAATACGAATTGTAAATGAATGATATAAAAAATAATTATTTCGGATTTTAACTTAAATTTTAGAGTTATGGATACACAGACAAAACCCCGGGTTTCTGAAAAACAGGACAAAAAATTAAAAATATCGGGTGCCGAAGCAATTGTGCTTTCGCTGATAGAAGAAGGAGTTGATACATTATTTGGATATGTTGGAGGTGCAATAATGCCGGTATATGATGTATTATACGATTATCAGGACAAGCTCAAGCATGTTATGGTGCGTCATGAGCAAGGGGCCGTACATGCTGCACAGGGTTATGCAAGAACAACCAGGAATCCTGGTGTTTGCCTTGCAACTTCAGGACCTGGCGCAACAAATCTCATCACAGGACTTGCCGATGCTATGCTTGATTCAACTCCACTTGTATGTATTACAGGACAGGTAGGGTCAACACTGCTTGGTTCCGATGCTTTTCAGGAAACAGATGTGGTTGGTGTTTCAATGCCCGTAACCAAATGGAATTACCAGGTTACCCGCGCTGAAGAGATCCCTGAGGCAATGGCAAAAGCTTTTTTCATTGCACGCTCCGGAAGGCCGGGCCCTGTAGTTCTTGATATCACTAAAGATGCACAATTTGCTGAACTGGAATATGAATATGAAAAGATTACCCAGATCCGTAGCTATACTCCATATCCGAAACTTGATTCCGGAGCTGTTCAGAAAGCAGCAGATCTCATAAATTCAGCAGAAAAACCGCTTGTTCTGGTTGGTCAGGGTGTGCTTCTTTCAGGTGCACAGGAAGAATTCAGGGAATTTGTTGAAAAAGCCGGATTGCCAGTGGCCAGTACTCTTCTGGGTCTTTCTGCTCTTCCCACCAGTCATCCGCTTTCCACAGGTATGCTGGGAATGCATGGAAATTATGCCCCAAATATCAATACGAATAAATGTGATCTGTTAATTGCAGTAGGTATGCGTTTCGATGACAGGGTCACGGGAAATTTGAATACATACGCAAAGCAGGCTAAAGTGATACACATTGAAATTGACAAATCAGAGATCAATAAGAATGTGAAAGCGGATGTAGCAGTTATTTCTGATGCCAGACAAGCTCTTCAGGGCCTCATACCTCTGGTGGATAAAAAATCTCATCCGGAATGGCTTGAAACCTTCTATACGATGAGAGACTTTGAATTTGAAAAAGTTATCAGTAAAGATTGTCATCCTACTGAAGGGGGACTCAGAATGGGTGAAGTTATCAATAAAGTTTCTGAAGTGACAAAAGGGCAGGCTGTTGTGGTTAGTGATGTAGGACAGCATCAGATGTCAACTGCAAGATACTATAAATGGGATTCACCTGAAAGTCAGATTACTTCCGGTGGTTTGGGAACAATGGGTTTTGGTCTTCCCGCATCTATTGGAGCTAAACTTGGAACCGGAGATAAACGTGAGGTTATTGCTATAATTGGAGACGGAGGGTTCCAGATGACCCTACAGGAACTTGGAACACTGAGTCAACTCGGTATTTCTGTAAAGATTATTATTTTGAATAATAATTTCCTTGGAATGGTAAGGCAATGGCAGGATCTGTTTTTTGAGAAAAGATATGCATATACAGAACTTACTAATCCTGATTTCATTACCATAGCAAGAGGATTTGGCATTAAGGGTAAGACAATCTCTAAGAGAGAAGAGTTATCACAGGCTATTGAAGAATTGATTGCTGAAGAAGGATCTTTTCTGCTCGAAGTGAAAGTTGAAAAAGAAGACAATGTATTTCCTATGGTTCCTGCAGGTGGTACGGTTTCTGAAATGAGACTTGAATAGTGGTTTGTTGAATAGAAATATTATACAAATCAGGAAATACTGATCAGGAAATATTGAAAATACTGATGGTAAGAAATAAAAAATATAAATATAATGTCATGGAAAAAGAATTCACATTATCAATTTTTACAGAAAATAAAATCGGTCAGCTTCATCGCATCACCATGATTTTTACGAGGAGGCATATAAATATCGATAGTTTTAATGCTTCAGAATCTGAGATTAAAGGTGTTTACAGGTTTACCATTGTTGTTAAAACCACTCTCGAACAAATTCAAAAGGTAACCAAACAACTCGAAAAACAAATTGGCGTACTGAAAGCATTTTATTTTACTGAAGAAGAAATTGTTTATCAGGAAATTGCTCTTTATAAGGTGCCAACAAAATCATTTGCACATGGCGATGATGTTGAAATCCTCATAAGAAATCATAATGCCCATATTCTGACTGTTGAACCGGAATATATTATCATAGAGAAAGCAGGTCATAAAAATGAGACCCAGGAACTTTTCAGACAGTTGCTGCCTTATGGGATATTGCAATTTGCCCGTTCGGGAAGAGTGGCAGTGACCAAACAGATAAAAGAGATCACATCATATCTTCGTGAACTTGAAGAAGCAAATAAGCACTCTGAAAAAGAAGTTTTATTAATAAATCAATAAAAATCAAAAAATGGCTAAAATTAATTTCGGTGGTACAGAGGAAAATGTAGTAACCAGACAGGAATTTCCTCTGTCAAAAGCACGTGAAGTTTTAAAGGATGAAACAATAGCAGTACTGGGTTACGGAGTTCAGGGCCCGGGACAATCTTTAAATCTAAAGGACAATGGTTTTAATGTGATTGTGGGTCAAAGAAAAGGTTCTGCCTCCTGGGATAAGGCTCTTGAAGATGGCTGGGTAGAAGGAAAAGATCTTTTCAGTCTTGAAGAAGCCTGTGAAAAAGCGAGTATTATTCAGTATTTACTTTCCGATGCAGGTCAGATAGCTTTCTGGCCTACGGTTAAAAAGCATCTTACACCTGGGAAAGCTCTCTATTTCTCTCATGGATTTGGAGTAACCTATAAAGAACAAACCGGAATTGTGCCTCCTGAAGATGTTGATGTAATTTTGGTCGCACCCAAAGGCTCAGGTACTTCCTTGAGAAGGCTCTTCGTTGCCGGCGAAGGATTAAATTCCAGTTATGCAATTTTCCAGGATGCTACCGGAAAAGCATTTGACAGAGTTGTAGCACTCGGCATTGGTGTAGGTTCGGGTTATTTATTTGAAACTACATTTCAGAAGGAAGTATACAGCGACCTAACCGGTGAAAGAGGTGTGCTTATGGGAGCTGTTGCAGGATTAATGGAAGCGCAGTATAATCTTCTCAGGAAGAAAGGGCATTCACCCTCTGAAGCATTTAATGAAACAGTTGAGGAGTTTACCCAGAGCCTTATGCCCCTGATAGCCGAAAATGGTATGGACTGGATGTATGCAAATTGTTCAACTACTGCTCAGAGAGGTGCACTTGATTGGAAAAACCGGTTCCGGGATGCAGTCTCGCCGGTATTCGAAGATTTGTATGAGAGTGTAGCTTCGGGCAACGAAGCACGTATTACCATTGAAGCTAACCGACAACCCGATTATCGTGAGAAGCTTACGGAAGAACTGAATGAAATCCAAAATTCGGAAATGTGGCAGACCGGAGCCACCGTAAGAAAATTGAGACCGAAGGAAGATTAGACCAGATAATATTGTGAGTTATGGAAAGTAAGACGGAATTGACATATTTCCCTAAAGTTCAGCAGATTCAGAAGGCTAATGAAAAACTGAAATCAGTTGTGTTGCATACACCACTGGCGCAGAATATAAATCTTTCTGAGGAGTATAAAGCTAATATAATGCTGAAAAGAGAAGATCTGCAGATCGTCCGTTCCTATAAAATCCGTGGCGCTTACAATAAGATTACAAGTTTATCTTCCGGTGAACTCAAAAACGGTGTGGTATGTGCAAGTGCAGGAAATCATGCACAAGGTGTTGCGTATAGTTGTCAAAAGCTGGGCATAAAGGGAACAATTTTTATGCCCAGTCCCACACCTTCCCAGAAAGTCAGGCAAGTTAAGATGTTCGGAAAAAATCATGTCGACATAGTACTTGCCGGTGACACCTATGATGATGCATATAAAAAAGCTCTTGATTTCTGCCAGGTACATAAATCTGTTTTAATTCATCCTTTTGATGACGAGAAAGTCATAGAGGGTCAGGCAACAATAGGTCTGGAAATTCTTCAGGACACAAAGCAACATATCGATTATCTCTTTTTACCTGTGGGCGGTGGAGGCCTTGCTGCCGGGGTCGCCAGCCTTTTTAAAACACTTAGTCCCGATACAAAGATCATTGGTGTTGAACCTGAAGGTGCCCCGGCAATGAAAAGATCCATTGAAGCTGGCATTATTACAGAGCTGTCAACGATCGATAAATTTGTCGACGGAGCTGCTGTTCAGCGGGTAGGTGATATAACATTTCCAATATGCAGGGAACTGCTGGATGAGGTGATTACGGTTCCTGAAGGAAAAATATGTACAACCATCCTCCGACTGTATAATGAAGATGCTATAGTAGTTGAACCTGCCGGAGCCCTGTCGATCACAGCTCTCGACTTTTATCGCCATAAGATTAAATCAAAAAATGTTGTTAGTATCGTCAGCGGAAGTAATAATGATATTACCAGGACAGAAGAAATAAAAGAAAGGTCTCTGTTGTATGAAGGCTTGAAACATTATTTTATTGTCAGGTTCCCTCAACGGGCAGGTGCTTTACGTGAATTTGTGAATGAGGTTTTAGGTCCCGAAGACGATATCGCACATTTTGAATATACCAAAAAAAACAGCAGGGAACGAGGACCGGCTGTTATTGGTATTGAAGTCAAACAAAAAGACGATTTTAATCTTCTCATTGAGAGAATGGAAAAAAAGGCCATTGTCTACGAATACCTGAATGAAAATCCCAATCTATTCCATTTTATCATATAGAAACATCCCCAATCCGATCACTGCTCACCGATTACCGTCCACGGGTTGTCGCCTTTGAGTGTTCGAAACCTTGATGTAGTGTTATTCAAAAGAGAAATTTTCTCTAGCCCCAACGAAATCACTAGGAGGCTGTCTAAAAAGTAATAATCATTTTAAAAGAACTTACAATCTGAAAGCAT
>CAYRTD010000020.1:0-14686 GCA_964426915.1 uncultured Bacteroidaceae bacterium
AGGGGAGTTTTCAGAAAAGTGTGTCACTGGCGTTTTTGCCTTTCTGATATTTTAATTGGTCAAACCGATCACACTGATTACCGATCACCGATCACTGATTACCGATCACCGATCACCGATCACCGATCACCGATCACCGTTCACCGATTACCGTTCACCGTTCACATATTTGATTTTTTCATCAATCAGACCTGGGAGTAAAGATAAATACGGTGATTTGTTCATCACTTTCAGGGATAAAGATGATAATTGGACAGAACCAATAGGCTTTGGTGATCAAGTAGACACTATTAAACAAGAAAGATTTCCAGGCGTATCAAAAGATTTAGGGATTCTCTTTTTTACCAGAGCAACGGATTCCAATTACGATGATATATTTTGGATTGATTCAAAAATAATTGATGAAATTAGAGATAGATGAAAAGGCGTATCAATATATATTGGGTTTATGTGTCAGAATGGAATAAATGTAACAGTATTGCTTGAATACCCGGCAAAAATCCCAAATCCGTTTTGTATATTCGAATGTATCATTACCGGTTCGGCGAAGGGATCATTCCTGGCAAGTTCATATTCTTCTATGGTCTTTTGGTAGAGGTATCCGGCTCTCGAAAGTGAAGTCAATTCTATGTAAACTTTTTTATTTCTGACGGGGTTATAATCTTTTAAATCAATATTAAGGGAAATCTCCTTATTATTAAACAATTGGTCATCAAAGAGGAAATGACCATAATAACTTCCTTCAGATTTCAGAACAGGATCCTTACTGGAGAGGGTTAGTGATCTTTTAGTGACATATAAGAATTCGGGTTCCGCATTAGTGTAATTAAAAATCGAATCATAGGCATATGCCTTCAGTTGATAGAAATTATTAATTTCCCCGGGATCCTTGAAAGCAATTTTAAGATTTCCGGAAATATGTCCGTAACTATGAAACGGACTTTCACTAAAAAATGAATCAACGATGAAAAATTTTGTATCTGCGATAGGAACAGGCACGGGTAATTCATCTGATGCATATGTTTTTTCTTTGTGATCCGGAGACGATACTTCGATCGTATATTGTTTTCCAGGTCCGGGGAGGCTTATGGGAGATCTGTACCAGCCATCATCGTCAGGATTTGTAATACTGTCGATCAAAGAATTCTCTTCATATAATAATACAGTGGCATTATCTATTAATTTTAAATCTGCATTATCCAGAACAGAAAGGCTTTTGCTTACCTGGACTTTCCAGGTGCTGTCGGGATTGAAATAACAATTCACAACGAGTTTCGAAGGCCTGAGGGGAAAATCATCTATTTTTTCGGTGGTTTCGCAACCGGAAACCAGGATAATTAGGATTAAGACCAGGTTGTTTCTGAAATTCAGCCTGGCTCGATTCTCTGATATTGATATATTCAACATACTATTAATTTTGAATTGTTTTATTTAAAAGCTAAAACTCCAGGTAGCTGAGGGAATGAAAGGAAATAAACTGACCCTCTTGAGTGCACGATTCCCTCTCATGTCAGCACCTATGTAGTAGTAAAAAGGATTTTTTCTGTTATAAACATTGTAAACACCCAATGTCCAGGTTCCCTCTCCCCATTTTCGTACTTTGGTTCTTCTGAAGCTCACATCCAGGCGGTGATAATTTGCAGCCCTGATATGGTTTCTTGCATCAATATGTTCTACTTCCCCATTAAATTCACCTGATGATGAATAAAAAGGGGAAAGAACTATGCCCGAAAATCCCCCAAAGCTATGGTACCGTGAATTATTCCCGAAATATCTCTCCGTTGGCAGGGTGTGGGCGGTACCTGTGCCAAATATCCAGCTGGCGGAGAAATCCCATTTCTCAGTGAGCGGGAAACTTGCCACCAGGGAAACATCATGCCTGCGGTCATATTTATAAGGGAAAATATTTCCTTCATTGATATTAGGAAATTGTCTTTCTGTCCAGGATAAAGTATACCCCAGCCATCCTGTTAGTTTCCCGAATTTCTTTTCAAGAAATATTTCACCTCCATAAGACCATCCTTTCCCTGATTCAACTTTATTTTCCCATTTCGCCTCCGGCTCCATAAATGATGAGCCATCTTTGTATTCAATCAGGTTATGCATGCTCTTGTAATATCCCTCTACTGAAATTTTATATTTATCCTGAAAGTGTTTTGACACTCCTAAGGCCACCTGGTGAGATCGCTGGGGTAATATTTCATCTGTTGCAGGGACCCACAGATCGGTAGGCAGCCCTATGTTATTATTGGTTAAAAGATGGATGTATTGCTGCATGTATGAATATGAGGTCTTAAGAGAAAAGGACGGACTTAAAAGATATCTTAAAGCAAGTCTCGGCTGCAGGCTGTGATAATATTTTCCATTAACCAGAAAACCCGAATAATGCAATCCAAGGTTGGCCTTCAGATTATTATTTATTTTGTAATCGTCTTCGATATATGCCGAAATTTCATTTGCAACTATATTTTCCTGTCCGGTAATAGTATCAATATCTTCAAGTTCAACATCAATAAGTTTTATTGTTGAAGCGCCGGGCTTGAAGGTATGGTATGTATTCCCTATTCCGAAGCGTATATAGTGATCCGGACCCGGAATAAAATCAAAGTCGATTTTTGCTGCTATATCTTCTATTCCACTAAGAAATTCCAGGGAATTGATCTCGGAAAAAGTCCCTGTATCGGTTTCCGCGATTTCCTGCATAAATTCATTTACCTTAAAATTATACTGGCTGTAGGTAATGGTAGTATTGCTAAAGAGCTTATTGCTGAACTGGTGGTTCCATCTGAGTGCCGAGGTAACATTTCCCCAACCAAGTCCTGAGTTGGCTTCCTCGGTAAATAAATTCCCATCGTACAAGTAAGTATAAGGTGCCTGTTTCAGGTAGAACTTATCACTTCCGCTGTACATGCTCAAATACAGACGGTCTTTGTTGGAGAATTTGTGGTTGATCTTTGCATTCAGATCGTAGAAAAAATATCCCTGGGACATGGTATGATCCTGTCCTCCCAGTGATCTCAAAAAGGGTTGTATCAAATAATCAAGATACGTTCTTCTTGCTGAAACAATAAAGGAGGTTCTATCTTTTATGATAGGTCCTTCCAGTGTGAGTTTTGAGGAAATAAGCCCGATCGATCCACTACCGCTGATTTTTTTCATATTACCTTCTTTAAGGCTTATATCGAGTACAGAAGACAATCTGCCTCCGTAGCGTGCAGGAAAACCTCCTTTAATAAGTTCGATATTATTAATGGCATCAACATTGAAAACAGAGAAAAAACCAAAGAGGTGAGAGGCATTGTAAACGGGAGTTCCGTCCAGTAAAATAAGATTCTGATCGGGGCCTCCGCCTCTTACGTATAGTCCGCTTGCCCCTTCTGTTCCCGATTGTACTCCCGGAAGCAGTTGAATGGCTTTGATCACATCTACTTCCCCCATCAGGGCGGGTATCCTTTTAATATCCTGTACATTAATATTTACCGAACTCATCTGGGTTGAGTTGATGGTTCTGCTGAAACTATTTGCCGAAACAACCACCTCCTCAAGATTGATCGAAGGATTGAGCTCAATGATTTCCTGCCGGTCTTCCTTCAGGCTGAGATTCAGTTCTTTTGTCTCATATCCTACATAGCTGAAGTATACTATATTAGTTCCTTCGGGAAGTGAAATGCTAAAGAAACCATAAGCATTGGAAACGGTTCCGGACAGATCATTTTTGCTGAAGATATTGGCACCAATAAGCTTTTCCCCTGTTTCAGAATCCTGGATATAGCCACTGAAAGTATGCTGGGAAAGACAGATTGTAATATTAAACAGGAATGCAAGAAGAATGCTGAAGATCATTTTCATTTTATCGGGAATGGTTAAGATTATTTGAGATAAATATCTGGTTTTTGACTGTTAAGTTTATTAAAAAAGCTCTAATAAATCCTAATTCCGCTACTTAGAATCTGGTATCACTTTAACGAATCTCTCCTTTATACCATTAACAATCAGATTCTTTCCTGATTTGCACTGTCCATTCCGATAGGATTGTTATTCAGAAAACGATGGTTTTGATTGTTTAGTATGACTTATTTTAAATTAGTCTGTCAATAAAGTCGGGTGTCTGTTTCAGGACCGAATCGCCAATTGGCGTTGAGCTCAGCGAAGCTAATGTTCGAGATCAAGCCTGCCCGCCAAATGATGGCCAGTGCAACTGCAGGCGGGGCTGTCCCGTTCTCGTTCTTTTAAGGGGGGCGACGCGTATCGCCTTAGCTTTCCGCGAGCGTTTAGCGCGTGTCGCAGAAGGTTTGACGCCTAAACTAAAGCTCAGCGGAAGCGTGCTTAGGCACCTAAAGCTTCTGCGAGAGCGTTCAATGGTATAAGTCGGAAAAAGTGGAGTCCGTTTAAGTCGGATCGAACATTTTTCCGACGAGTATAATACAGAACCGGGTGATAACGAGCTCACCACCTGCCCACGGTACTAAGGGAAATATCGCTTAAATGTTTTACTGAATGAGTAAATCGGACATTATGGAGAACACGACTTAAGTTTAGAGTTTTGGATAAGGATTATAATTTCCCGGACGATTTCGGATGTATTCAAATAGTTCTGGAAGACAGAATGGTTTTTATCAGTAAGAAGGAGAAATTCTATTCAATATGGGTTAGAAAGCTTTCAGGTTGGATTTGAAAAAATTTGTTAATTAGGGTTTTATCTCCTTGAAAAAGGAAAACTGGATTCCGGGGGGCTATGCCCCTCCTCCCCTCGGAGACAAGTTAAGCATTTCCACTGCAACTTCATTTCAGTGTTGAAAAAAAAATCAAATGGCCATTTTTGTTGGTCACCGGTTCTATAGTTTTTTTATTTACTGAAGCTTTAGGCCCCTAGCGCCTCCCTTCGGCCGCCGAAAGCTTCCCTGAAGGCGCAGCGCAGAGTAGCTTCAGCGCTCGCGGAAAGCTTCAGCGACACGCGGTCGCAAGCCTTGATCTCGAACATTGGCTTCGCTGAGCTCAACGCCAATTGGCGATTCGGTCCTGAAACAGACACTTGACTTTATTGACAGGCACTACTTAAGTTTAGGAAAATGCTCCTTTTATCATATTGAAAAAAATTCAACCTTTTATAATAACACTCAAATAAATGCAGAAATAATTCCTGCAATAATACCATAAACCATCATCGGAATCACGGTTCTCTTCAAAATATAACCTTCTTTATTTCCCAGGGCCAATACTGATGCTACAGCAACTATATTGTTGATGCATACCATATTGCCCATGGCCCCACCAACCGATTGCATGGCAAGAATGGTAGTCCGGTTGAGGTTAAGAGACTGGGCGATGGAATCCTGTATTCCCCCGAATGTAAGATTGGAAATAGTGGCTGAACCAGAGAAAAATGATCCGAGGGCTCCCAGGTATGAGGCGAAAAATTGCCAGCTCTGACCAGTTAGATCAGCCATGCTTTTTCCGATCAGGGTGACCGCTGAACTTTCTCCTCCCATCATCATAAGACCCACAAACACCAGTGCTCCTAGCAGGGCAAGGGTAGGACCCCGCATCTGATCAACAGTTTCATTAAATACAGTTTTAAGCTTATTTGCTTTTTTTCTGTATAAAAGAAAAGTTAAAAGTGAAATAAACGCGAAAGGCAGGACAGAAGGAACATAAAGAATACTATGTTTCCATTCAACCGGAGTATTAAATATCCTTTCCAGACCAACCACGAGCGAAGCACTAATGCTAAATTCTCCCAGTGAGCCCAGATTAAGATGAAGTGCGGGGTTTTCTGAAAGAAGAAGTGGTTTGATCCCGATTTCCGGAACCCGGGTCAGAACAAGGATAAGAATAGTTCCCCAGAGTGGGAAACTGGCTTTGAGAAGTTCCTTTATTCCCGGCTTTTCTGAAGACACCATGCTTTCATTAATATTGTGCAGGAGTTCGCTTTTACCTGATGGTTCATGAACTTCGACCTTTTCCGGTGAAAGCCCGATCCTGTATTTTGCCAGGATAACAGTAAAAATCAATCCGATAAAACCTCCAATCAGAGAAGGGAATTCATAGCTGTAGCGGGCAATTATTACAAAAGGGATCACAGTCAGCAATATACTTAAAAGAATGAACAACCAGTTTTTTATCAGAGATTTTGTCTTTACCACTATAGCCAGGGCCATAACAGGTATTATGAGGGCTGCAACTGAATTTATTATAGCTGATTTAAACCCGATCATGAGAGTTTCTGACTGGCTAAGGTCAATGGCTGAAAACCCAAACCAGGTAGGAGTGCCGACTGCCCCGAAACTCACTGGAATCGTGTTCATAATAAGTACGAGAATTGCGATTCTTACGGGAGGAAATCCCAGTCCTACAAGTATGGGTGCTGCAATAGCAGCCGGGGTTCCGAATCCGCTGGCACCTTCAATAAGAAAAGGAAAGGCCCAGCCCACGATCATTAACTGTGCAATTTTATTTTCAGAAATAGTGTTTAACCATACCCTGATAGTTGAAAGGGCACCTGTAGCCTCCATGGTTCGAAAAAGGAAAATTGCTCCAGCTATTATAAGGATTGGTGTCCATGCAACAAGCAATCCTTCAAGAACAGTGGCATGTACCAGTAATGCATTATGCCTGAAAATAATAAGAACTATGAAGTAAGTTACAAGGGCGGTGAGTGGCAAAGCCTTCGATGAGGCCATGCTGTTTCTCTTTGAAAGAAGCCATATGAGTAGAACGATAGGGAAATAAGAAAAAACAAGCTGCCACATGCCCGGATTCTTTATGTTCTTTATATGAAAGATGCAAACTTAAGGAATTCCTGTATAATTCTGAAACCGGGGACCTGAGATCGGCTGCCAGAGCATGAACCGATTCAAATGCCTGGTTTATGACCGATCCACAGCAACCCGTGCGCATCTGGCGGTATTCCGATAATAATGGGATAGATTTCCGGGTGGTTTGTGAACCGGACAATTCTTTTTTTTTGCTGTGAACTAACCGCTATTTTTTCGCTGTTATGCCAAACCTGCTGTATGGAGATTTTTTCCTGACAGAATTTTGACGAAAAACATTTTCATGGAATATATTCTTTGAAGAATATTTTAAGGTTGCGATCTGTTCTATGATTTTCAAAAATATGAACAATTTTCTTTTTTGGACGAAAGGTTGTTTTTTTAAGGTTTTGTATGTGTGTTACTTAGGTCGACTTCTTGGGGGCCAGACCCTAAGGGTTTTAAACCCTTAGGGTCTGGCCTTGCATCCCCCTTTTATTATTATCTATTTTTTATTAATTTTGACCCCATAGCAATACCAGTATGATATTTAAAAGAATTATACATGTAATTATCCTGTCCCTCATCTTCACAGGGGCATTCACTCAGGCCGGAAATGAAGGGATGGAAGAAAATACCCCGGTTTCAAAAGTTCTGCAGAAAATGCGCTGGGATATGAATCTGGGAACTTCTTTTTCATTTATTCCGGGTTATGGAGGAGGTATGAGCTATTATGCCGCTCCTGGTTTTTCTTATCCAGTGAATAAAAGAATTTCTTTTCACGGAGGAATGGTGGCGGGTGTTTTTACGACTCCGGGTTTTGCAGATGGAGAAAACAGAACTCAAAAAATAACTTCCGGATATACTTCCCTATACGGTACTGTAGCTTACCATCTCAGCCAAAATGTGGTTTTTTATGGGACAGGAGTGAAAAATATGGCAACTTTCAACCGGATGACCCCCTTTTATACTCCTTCTTTCGATGAGATTAGTTTTGGATCAAGCATCCGTTTGGGTGACAATGTAACCATTGGAGCTTCATTTCATTTCAGGGAATACAACAGCCCTTTACAGAATGGTTTATACTATCCTTACTTTAAGTAAAAAGGGTCTGCAGGAATTTAACGTTTATTATTTTGACATGTAAAACAAAACCAACCTATTCATGGATAGAATAAGGTTTAACTTTTCTGTTTTCTGTTAATTACTTTTACTTATGATCTTTATTCATTCATAATTAAAAGCACAACCAAATTGGAACCTTTGGATCACTTAAGCTTTGATAAAAAAAGTTTTAATTTTACGATGAGTAAAGAAGGCTGACTTATATTCATTACCGTTTAACATGTTCGGATTACATTTTACAAAAAACAAAAACCCTGATAAACCAATATGAAAACTCACAAATACTTTTCACCTGTGATCCTTGCTTTAATAAGCCTGGGTTCTTGTCGGAATAATCTTCCGGAACCCCGCCCAAACGTACTTTTCATTCTAGCCGATGATTTCGGATATCATGATATGAGTTTCACGGGGAGCGATTTTTATGAAACACCCAATTTGGATCGTCTTGCAAAAGAGTCCATGGTTTTTACCAACGGATATGCAACATGTCAGGTATGCAGTCCTTCCAGAGCAAGTATCCTGTCTGGAAAATTTCCTGCACACCATGGTATTACAGATTGGATAGGAGCGGCAACCGGTGAAGAATGGCGAAATCATAAACGGTTTACTAAATTACTTCCTCCAGAGTATATTCATCAGTTGGATAGTAACTACATAGTGCTCCCTGAAGCAATGAAAGAAGCGGGTTATGAAACCTTTTTTGCAGGGAAATGGCATCTTGGAGGGGAGGGCTCGTGGCCGGAAGATCATGGTTTCGATATTAATAAAGGAGGGTGGGATGTTGGAAGCCCGCGAGGAGGTTATTTTTCTCCTTTTGTGAATCCGAATCTGGAAAATCATGAAAATGGTGAAAATCTTTCCATGCGTCTTGCAAATGAAACTATACAGTTCATTTCTGAAAATCATATCGATGAAGCAAATAGGCCTTTTTTTGCATTTCTTTCTTTTTACGCAGTGCACAGCCCCATTCAGTCTACCCAGGAAAAATGGAAAAAATACCGGGATAAAGCTGATAGTCTGGGCATAGAACCCAGTGGCTTTAAGATGGGAAAATTTCTTCCTATTCGCCAGGTGCAGGATAATCCGGTATACGCTGGTTTGGTCGAGCATATGGATGATGCAATCGGCATAGTGCTTAATGCACTTGAAGAACTTGGCCTGGAAGAGAATACTGTTGTTATTTTCACGTCCGATAATGGAGGAGTGGTTTCTGGAGATGCATTCGCTACTTCAAATAAACCTCTTAGGGCAGGCAAAGGCTATCAGTTCGAGGGAGGTATCCGTGAGCCATACTTTATCAAGGTTCCGTGGATGAATCATAAAGGTCAGGAATGCAGTACACCGGTTACTGGAACGGATTTTTATCCCACAATTCTTGAGTTAACGGATGTGCAATTGCGTCCTGATCAACATACAGACGGAGTAAGCCTGTTACCTCTTCTTGTGGGTGATGAAATTCCCGAGCGTTCACTGATTTGGCATTATCCTCATTACGGTAATCAAGGTGGTGAACCTACTTCTATTATTCGAAAAGGAGACTGGAAACTGATCCACTATTACGAAGATGGACGAAAAGAACTTTATAACCTGGCAGATGATCCGGGTGAAAACAATGATGTTTCTCCACTTTTCCTTGAAAAGGTGGGAGAAATGGATGAATTACTGTTTTCTTTCCTGTCGGATGCAGGTGCACGTTTCCCAACGAAAGATCCTCTCTATGATCCGGTAATGGAAGCAGAATATCTAAGTAATATGAAAAATAACAAATTACCTCAGCTCGAAAAGCAAAGGATGAAATTCCTCTCCAAAGATTTTGATCCCGGAAATGCCTGGTGGGGTAGTATGGTTACCGGGGATTGAGGGATTGTCTTATTATTTGAGGATAAAACATCTTTTAAACTGTCGGAAATTACCTGAAAATTCCTGTCTGTAATTTCAAATGTATATAAATTAATTAAAAAATTCTCTTTGATCCCGTAATTCAAAGGGAATCTTAATATTTTTAACAGGCAGTTTTTTATACGGTTATCAATTGCTTACTCCAATGAAAAGAAGGTTTTTTATTCGTAGATTGGCTTTGTCAGTTTCGGCAGTTGCCGGAGCTGTAGCAGGGATAAGTTTTTTCAGGCAGTTTTATCCGCCTTCCTTTGTCCGTAAACAGATAGCAAAAATCGGTAATTTACATGAATTTCCGGTTGATACCTTCACTTACCTGGAGAAATATAAATTATATATTTACCGGGATTTTGAAGGTGTTCAAGCTGTTTCTGCTGTATGTACACATCTTGGTTGCATTCTCGACAAAAGTGCAGATGGCTTTGAATGTCCTTGTCATGGTTCAAAATATGATGATACAGGAAAGATTTTGTCCGGACCTGCTCCCGCCAGTCTGAAATGGTATAATCTTCATACCGCTCAAGATGGAAAGTTAGTTGTGGATCTGAATAAAACTGTTGATGCAGATTTTAAATACCGGGTTAGCTGATTTTTTTCAATATTGTCAAGAATAATTCCAAAAACTAAAATGAAAATACTGGTAATTAATGGAATACTCCTCAGAAAATGAGAAAATTAGAGATAGAACGGAGATTGTTTCAGAAATAGCAGAAAAAAATAGCCGCCGGAAGAGGATCAACAATATCTCACGGAATTTTTTTCTTCATATCCATTCAGCAAAGGTTCATCCTCAATCGCTAAAACCTTCTTATACATTGGGTCTGGGTGTTTTACTGGGTTTCCTTTTTATTATTCTGCTGCTTACAGGGATTATCCTTATGTTTTACTATACACCTTCTGTAGAACGTGCTTACGACTCGGTGAAGGATATTGTATTTGTTGTGCCCGGAGGAAGGGTCATCCGGAATATACACCGCTGGGCAGCTCATGGAATGGTTTTTCTGTCATTTTTGCATCTCATCAGGGTTTTTTATACCGGATCCTACTCCGGAAAAAGATCCACTAATTGGGTTATCGGTATCGCTATGCTGGTGGTTATTCTCCTGATGAGTTTTAGTGGTTACCTTCTGCCATGGGATCAACTTGCATACTGGGCAGTTACCATCGGATCAAACATTGCTGCCTCTGCTGGCGAATTAACTGATGTGCTTGGCATCACCACTGGTTTCGACCCCGGTGGTTTTCTGAAAAAGTTGCTGATTGGCGACATAATAGTGGGTCAGCCTGCCCTTTCACGATTTTTTGCCCTTCATGTATTTTTTCTCCCTGTTACCTTACTTGTTCTTACCGCTGTACATTTGTGGAGGATCAGAAAAGACGGTGGGTTAAGCCGACCTGAAGAAACAGAAATCAGGAGAAGTACTAAAACAGGACAATGGTTCTCCTGGCCGGTGATACTCTGGATTGAACTCAGTATCTTTCTTTTACTTATAGCGGCTCTACTTGTTATGGCAGTGTTTGTGGATGCTCCTTTACTGGAAAGAGCTAATCCTGCACTACCTGAAAATCCGGCCAAATCTCCCTGGTATTTTCTTGGTATCCAGGAAATGGTTTCCTATTCTGCATTTACAGGTGGCATCCTTATTCCTCTTCTGTACCTGGGATTTCTGATATCCATTCCCTACATTGATAAAGAAGAAAAGTACTCCGGATATTGGTTTTCCGGTAGGAGAGGATTGAAGATCACCATTTATTCCATTGCTTATGGAAGTGTTGTGGTAATTCTGAATCTCTGGATTTATATTGATTTGGGTTGGTTACGTGACTGGTTTCCTGGAATTTCACAAGGGTGGGTGATGATCTTTAACCCGGCTTCGCTTATAAGCGGGTTTTTTATTCTGTTTTCTATGTGGATAAAAAACCGGACAAAATCAACACGCATGGCATCCATCGCATTGTTTACAGTTTCTATTACAGGACTTATTATTCTTACGGTTACAGGAATATGGTTTAGGGGGCCGAACTGGGACTTTTACTGGTCCTCTTCCCAATGGCCGGTGTATTAATGGATTAAAATGAATGAACAAAAATATATAAGGAATAAGCAAAAGATTGTTATAGGTTCTTCAGGTATTATTCTGATGATAATAATTTTTCTTTGGATTAAAAGTGGGTATTACCAGGAGTGGAAAAACCATCAGAATTCCTACAATGATTTTCTAAAGCGAATTGCAGACAGTTTGGAATTAAATGAGTATATCATCCCGGAACAAGGAATATACGAATACGATCTCGTTCATTTTAACCGGATCGACCGCTGCGGTTCCTGTCATATCGGAATGGAGGATCCGCTCATGGAGAACTATCCACAACCTTATGGCATGCACCCTGGAAACTATCTTGAAGATCATCCGGTGTCAGATTTTGGATGTACGATGTGTCATGGAGGACAGGGAAGGGCTATGAATAAAAAAGATGCTCATGGAATTGATCCTGATACTCATTGGCCAAAGCCTATACTTTCTCAACCCTATATTCAGGCCTCCTGCGGTAAGTGTCATTTGACGGTTTTTGATCCTATGCAGCATTATGAAGGTACCGGTACATTCCGCCATGGGCAGGAAATCTTTTCACGTGAAGGATGTCTGGGTTGTCATAAAGCAAGAGGAGCAGGCGGAATTATAGGTCCTGATCTTACTGAACAGGGAGAAAAAACCAGACATGAATATAATTTCCAAAATATTGCTGGTGAACAGAGCATATCAAACTGGTTAAAGGAGCATTTTATGGATCCGGAAACGGTTTCTCCGGGTTCTCAAATGTTGAAGGTCGAATTACCAGAGGAAGAACTGGATGCGCTTGCTACTTTTGTTATGGGCCTCTCAAAGCCTGATATGCCTGTTGACTACTTTTCTGTTGAAATGCTGAAGGAGCTAAAAGGAATACGAGAATTGTTACCCGGGCCGGAAGTTTATTCCTTTACCTGTTCTTCATGTCATGGAAAATCCGGCGAGGGGAAGGACTATGAGGAATACAAAACAGGTGTCCCATCTATTATGAATCCTGATTTTTTACGGGTAGCATCCCTGGAATTTGTGTATTTCACTGTGCTTAAGGGAAGAAGCCAAAAACAAATGCCTGCCTGGACTCCTGATATTTCAGGCTTTATGGATGGGGAATTAAAATTGCTTAGCCAATATGTCAAGACTTCCTTTAATAAAGAATGGTCAGTTCCCTTATCAAATCCCCTTTCCGGAAGTCATGAACAGGGCCGGATATTATTTGAAAATAACTGCATGACTTGTCATGGTGAGAATGGATCCGGGGGATTGGCAGTTGCACTAAATCAAAAGGATTTTTTGAACAGGGCTCCGGATGATTTTATTCTCAATACCTTAGCTAACGGAAGACGGAATACCGCCATGCCTGCATGGCCAAAAATATCGGAATCCGGCATCCGGGATTTACTTTCTTTTATGAGAAGCTGGCATGCTGGACCGGTTATTTCAGCAGTTCAAAAGCTTCCTCAAGGGAATAGTAAAAAAGGCGAAATTCTTTACCATTATAACTGTTCCAGATGTCATGGAGTAAATGGTGAAGGAAATACAGGGCCTGCCCTGATTAACCGGGATTTTTTGGAAGCTGCTCCGGATCATTATATTGTTGAAACAGTTGCTGAAGGAAGAAATCATACAGCCATGTTTGGCTGGTCCACGGATTTATACAATCAGGAAAAGCTTGATGTTAATGATATTACCGATATTATAGCTTATATGGAAGAAACTGCTGCGAAAGCTCCTGATTATATTTATGCAGGCCCTAACCCAGGGAATAAAAAAACAGGAAAGGATTTATATCTTAAGCATTGTTCAGACTGTCATGGAGATAATGGTGAAGGAATAACGGCCCCTGCACTACACAATCAGGAATTTCTTAGTGCTGCATCGAACGGATATATGCTTGCGACTATTACCGTTGGCCGTGGCGGTACGCGAATGCCCGGCTGGGGATATGAAAATGAAGAATATCCTCTTTTGATAGCTAAGGAAAGGCAGGATATTGTAGCTTATATCCGGTCCTGGCAGCGGATACGGATTGGGTTTTAGATATTCAAACTGACGATATTTTATGTTCTGGTCTTTTTTAAGAGATCACTATTCATTGGGCCAATTATTTTTTAGTCGATACCTCATCAATGGATAGACATAAATTTCTAATTATTTTTAAACACCAGTTCTACCCGTGGAAAATGGTTTTTATGAATCTTTTGTAAAATAATAACTGCTGATTATGATAAATATATCTTTTTTTATTTTCTCTTTATCACTAATGACTCCTATATCCTGCAACAGGTTAAAAGAACCCGAAAAAAAATAGCCCATTCAATGAAATATCATTTTTTCTTTTTAATTCTTTTGTTTGTATTAACTTCCTGCATAGAAGTTGGCAAACCCGATATCACCTATCTGGCCCTGGGTGATTCATATACCATAGGTGAAAGTGTCGATCCCTCACAAAGATGGCCGATTCAGCTTGCGGATGAACTTCGTCGGTATGGTTTTGATATTAAACAGCCGGATATTCTTGCCAGAACCGGTTGGACAACAGATGAACTTCTGGCCGCTACAGATACGGCCAGACTGAATCCACCATATGATCTTGTGAGTATACTTATCGGGGTGAATAACCAGTACCGTGGTCTGGATACCGCTAATTACCGGAAAGAGATGAATAAGCTAATGTCGGTCGCTACTGAGTATGCCGGGGGTAAGCCCGGGAAAGTCTTCCTGGTATCGATTCCGGATTGGGGGGTGACACCTTTTGCTCAACAATTAGCCCGGGACCCAAAAAGAATTGCTCATGAAATAAACAGTTTTAACCGGATCAAAGTAGAACTGGCTGCTCAGAATGAT
>CAYRTD010000020.1:14786-39628 GCA_964426915.1 uncultured Bacteroidaceae bacterium
CAGAATGATGCCGGTCGTGAAGGGAATGCTGGAGCAAGATGATTAATCTGCAGGGTGGAATGGCTGTATTTTTTTTGAGAGGATTTTTTTCACACACCCTAAGGGTTTTAAACCCTTAGGGTGTAAGCATGAGTCGCCAAGCATAAACACCTAAAAATCAGGCATATAAAAAATCAACCCTTATGCCAAAAATCAACAGAATGCTGTATTTTTCAAAAAATATCTTTGTTATCTTTATGGAATAAATCTTAATTATAACAAACTTTAATCCTTAACTCAAATGCCCGGCTTCAATCCAAACTCCTCAATCTTAATTCTCTGCTCCCCAAACTCTGTTTCTAAGCCATTATTTCACCCCCCTTCCTCCCAAATCCATAAATAGCCTCTTTATGTACAGCTACCAACACCTCGACAGCACCGACCCCCTTGCAAAATTTCGCAATCATTTTATTATTGAAGATACTAACCTTATTTACCTTGATGGTAATTCACTAGGTCGGTTGCCCAGGAAAACTTCCGGAATCATAAGCCGGGTTATTAAGGATCAATGGGGAGACCGCCTTATCCGCAGTTGGAATGAGGGATGGTATGAACTGTCTTCAGAACTGGGAAAAAAGCTGGCTCCAATTATCGGGGCAAAACCGGAAGAAGTCATTTTTGCGGATTCCACTTCCCAGAATTTGTTTAAACTGATCTCAGGTGCGTTGAGGTATAATTGGAGTAGAACCAAGATTATTTCAGATGTTTATAATTTCCCTTCCGATATCTACCTATTGCAGGGAATAAAAGATTTATTTGGCAATCGCCATAAGATTATTCTAGTGGGAAAACCGGATGCAATTGAAATGGACTATGATGAGCTCTTCAGTTCTATTGATGAAAACACCGCACTGTTAACTCTATCCCATGTAGTATTCAAGTCGGCTTTTATGTACGATATGCAAAAAGTTACGGAGTACGCCCATAGTAAAGGAGCATTAGTCCTATGGGACCTAAGCCATTCTGTTGGATCTGTGCCGGTAAAATTAAATGAATGTAATGCAGACCTGGCTGTGGGGTGTAGTTACAAATATCTTAATGGCGGACCTGGCGCTCCTGCATTTTTATATGTAAAGAGGGAAATACAGGAAAAAATCCCGTCACCAGTGTGGGGATGGTTCGGGGAGCAGAATCCCTTTGATTTTGGATTGAATTACCGACCGGCAAAAGGAATTCGAAAATACCAGGCGGGAACACCACCAGTACTTTCCTTTTCAGCAATTGAGCCAGCCCTGGAAATCATTCTGGAAGCCGGAATAGATAATATCCGGAAAAAAAGCATTAAACAGACAGATTACTTATTGAAACTGGCTGATGACTTGCTTGATCCTTTAGGCTTCACTAATGGGAGTCCGGATCGATCAGAAAATAGAGGCTCACACATTTCTTTAAAGCACCCCGAGGCATACAGGATCTGCAAAGCTATGATTGATCCTGAAACAGGAGGTTATTCTGTTATTCCCGATTTTCGGGAACCCGATAATATAAGGCTTGGAATCGCCTCTTTGTATACCCGTTATGAGGAAATCTACCGGGCAGTAAAGTTGATGGAAATGATCACAGTAAATCGAATGTATGAGAAATATTCCTTAGAACGTGGATCTGTAACGTAAATCATTAACTGGAAATGCAGAAAAAATTAATAATGTCCGAAAGGTTGATTTCTTAAAGTAAAGGTAATGAGGGGGTTGGAGGGCTGTGGGGAGCTCCAGACCCTTAGGGTTACAACCCTAAGGGTCTGGAAGCTGGCTGAGAGCCTGTCCAAAATATTTTTCGCTCATCCCCCAACATTTAATCCCTAAAATAGTTATAATCAAAATGAAGGACATGGCACAGCTTTACGCTTTACTTTTTGCTCCGGCCTTTCACCTATTAGATATATTAGAGATACTTCATGTGCCCCCCCAGTTTTGGTGATCAGTCTTGAGGTGGTGAAATCATAACTGTAGCCGATTCTCATCGTTTTGAACTTTGCTCCGAGAAGAAGGGTAATCGCCCCAAGGTTAGGATTGTCCGGAAAAATATTTACTCCTCGGTAATATAAGCCTAATACAATAGGATCTTTTGTGTAGTAGGCACCCAGATCAAGGTATTTATATTTATCCTGAAGCAATAAATTGAAAACTCCTGTTATGCTTTCTTCATATGCTTTCCGTGTTCTGCTGGTAATATTGTATTTTCCTCCGCCATATAGTGAAAACCGGAAAGGAACATAATCCTCCTGGTAGGCAAGCATCTTGCTGAAATACATCAGATGGTCCAGAGTAATCCCGAGCCACATGGATTCCGAATAGGCGAGGAGTGAAGTGGTAAAATCAAAATGACGGGTAGGCTCAGCTGCCAGTAATCTGCTCATTTCAACAGAAGAACCAGTACCACTCCCCCGAAGAATCTGGTCTCCAAAATTCAATCGGTCGTAGTTTATCCCCTTCATATAATAATATGCCTGAAGCCCCGGACGCACTTGCCATTTCTGGTTCAGGTTAATATTATAGGAATAATTCAACCCCAGATTTGTAATATTAATGAGACCGCTGCCTGCATCATCTCTCATCACCAACAAGCCTAATCCGCTTTTATATTCATCAAAATAATAATCGGCAGATAGTGAGTATGTTACGTAAGTTCCGCTTATCTTTGGCCACTGATCCCGGTAATTGATGGCTATCCTTCCACCATCACTCAGACCGGCAAAGGAAGGCCCCATGTACAAAGGAGAAGAGTAAAACTGAGAGAACTGGGGATCCTGTGATATTCCAGAAGCCATGCTGATATGGAGTAAGAATAATATACTATAGATGATCCTGCCTTTCTTTCTCTTCATTAATCCTGGTGTATTAAAACAATGTTCCCTATCTCGCTGAAAGCCTCACCATTATTATATCGTCCGCTAACCTGATAGACATATACCCCTTCTTCTACAAGTTTACCCTGAAAATATCCGTCCCATCCAATATTAATATCCGAAGTTTCAAACAACAGAATCCCAAGCCGGTTATAGATCTCCAGCCTGTATTCCAGCATCCCCGTTCCATAGCAATGAAAAAGATCATTACTGTAATCATTTTTGGTGGTTACTTTGCCCATGGATCCCTCCATATGAGGGGTAAAAGCATTAGGACATTGCAGGGATCCCTTCTTTTCAACTCTAACAGCATTGAATCGGGTTTTTGAATCATAACATTGATGGCCTGTAATTACCTGAAGATTAACATCGTAAGTTCCGGTATCCTGATAAAGATGGATGGGATTTCTTTCACTGGAAAATGTTCCGTCCCCAAAATCCCAGATTACAGAATCTGCATTGTGGGTAAGGGTAAAGAAATATACCGGCTCGTCCTGTTCTGGATTATCGGATATGTATACTGTTTCCGGACTAATGTCCATTTCCGCAAGGGGCTGATCGCTTACAGTTATTATTGTGTCTTTTGTGACCATTATTCCATCAGGCCCTGTACCTGTTAGTTGAACACTGTAGCTTCCCGGCAGAGTGTAAACATGGCTGGGATTCGTCTTGTTGGAAGTTGTTCCGTCTCCAAAATCCCATTTATAGGGATAACCACCAATCGAACTGTTAATAAAATCTATACTAAGCGGAGGGCATCCCTGTATAGTGGAGGGTGAAAAATCTATACCGGGCATCTCATAATAACTAACAATTATATCATCGCTGGCTATGCAACCATGGTTATCAATTGTCCAGTAAAAAGTATTTGCACCTTCACCCAGACTACTAGCCCGGGTTTCAAAATTTGAGGAAGATTCAATTATTCCCGAACCTGCCGCCAGCTTCCACTCACCGATTCCGCTTGCAGGTTTATTGCCTACAAGATTAACCGACGGGGAATAAACGATCTTGTCTTCTCCGGCATTCACTTTGGCCAGGTTATTGGTGATAATTATATCATCTGAAGTTTTGCAACGACCATTTTCTGTCGTCCACCTGATAGTGTTTTGCCCGAAGCCCAGATTGTTGATCTGGGTATTGTAATCGGAAGGATTCTCTATAATCCCGAATCCACTGACAACTTTCCAGGTTCCTGTCCCTGAAATAGGTGGATTTGCGAGCAAATTAGCCGTAGTATTACAGACTTCCCTGTCTTTTCCCGCATAAGCAAGCGTTGGTAAACTGTTATATATCTTAACATCATCACTTAGACTGCAGTTGCCGTTGACAGTCGTCCATCTCAAAAGGTTTAAGCCATTTCCTGCTGAAGTAACCGGAGATAATGGGTTTGTAGGATCCTCAAATTGAGCTGATCCACTTACTACACTCCATTTTCCCGTACCAATAAGAGGTGAATTTGCAGCCATTATGGCATCTGAGGAACAATTATCCTGATCGGGCCCTGCAGAAGGTATTGAAGGCATATTGTTCATTATAACTACCGTATCACTGGCGCTGCAGCCGCTAATAGTAACGGTCCAGACAAGTTTATTTTCACCTTTTTCAAGATTATAAACACTGGAATTATAAGAAAGATTATTTTCAAAACTTGCCGAACCTTTTGCTATTGACCATCGCCCATCGCCTCCTATCGCTTCGGAAGAATATAACTGGGTTGAATCGGAACAGATATACTGATCCGCACCTGCTGAGACATTTGCAGGTTGATCATTAAGAATTATAACCTCGTCAGTGGAAATGCAGTCCTCATGAGTTACAGTCCATCGAAGGCTATTATTTCCCAGACTCAGATTATTTACCGGGGAATTATGGCTTTGTGGATCGGTAATACTTGCCGAGCCGCTCAGAACCGACCATTCACCGGTCCCTCTTTGAGCCTCGTTTGCATTCAAAGAAAAACTCTCTCCACATACTGAACGATCGGCACCGGCATATGCAGGACTCGGATCATTATTGGTAATCGTGACTTCATCATAGGAAGTGCATCCATTATTAGTGATTGTCCAGCGTAATACATTTGCTCCCCTGTCAATATCTGTAACCTGGGTGTTAGGTTGGTTTGAATTATCGAAATTTGCTGAACCTGCCCCCCCGACAACTGTCCAGATACCGCTTCCCGGTAAAGGGGTATTGGCAGTGAGGGTGGCGGTATTACCACATAATGTCTGATCCTGTCCTGCATTTGCATTGATAAGGTCATAACTTACAGTTATATCTGAGACAGACATGCACTCCTGGTAATTTATCGTCCACCTGAATTTATTTATTCCGTTGGCAAGATCTCTGGCAGGTGAATTTGGATCGTTCACATCTTCAATGTTAGCGCTGCCACTGAGAACACTCCATGTTCCCGTGCCATACAATGGAGTATTTCCCGAAAGAAGTATACTGTCATGGCAGGTGGATACTGCGGGTCCGGTGAAAGCTTCCGTAGGCTTATTGCTGGTGATAATAACTGTATCCGATGACTTACAGCCTTTGTGACTTATGGTCCACTTAAATATATTATCGTTGATCCCCAGATTGTAAGCTTTATTATCAATGAAATTACCTGCTCCGCTGATTACACTCCATTCTCCGGTTCCGATTGTGGGGTTGTTAGGATAAAGTGTTATGGAATCTTCACAACTGGTTTGATCATCACCTGCCATTGCCGGGGAGGGAAGATTATTTGTTATTATAACTTCATCGGAAGTGGAACAATTGCCGTTTTTTACTGTCCAGCGAAAAGTGCTGGATCCGTGATTTAGATCACTGATCTTTGTAATGGCTTCACTAGGTTGGTCAATTAAAGCATACCCGCCGGCTATAGTCCATTCACCCGTACCTACTATTGGGTGGTTCGCTGAAAGAAGTGTGGTATTATCGCAAAGGCTCTGATCAATACCTGCATTTGCTCCTGATGGAGAATTGTTGATGATCTTTACATCATCTGAAGTGACTTCATATTCATAAATTGTCCACCGAAAAATATTCTCTCCTTTCCCTAAATTATATACTTCTGTATCGTATCCCCATGCATTGGAAAACGTACCTGATCCCTGTACAATGGTCCATTGTCCGGTTCCATAGAGGGGAGGTATTGCTTCGAGTTTTGTACTGTTTTGGCATAAGTTCTGTTCTGCCCCTGCATCATTTACCGTAGGAGTATAATTGATAATCCTGACCTCATCCTCCGAATAGCAGGCGTTATTATTTACTGTCCACTTAAAAATATTTTCACCGACTCCTATATTTGTAACTGCTGAAACCGGTATATCCGGATTTTCTATAACTCCTGCTCCGCTGACAAGAGTCCATCGCCCGGTTCCAATTGAAGGGATGCCGGCTTCAAGTGTATGTGTGTCAGAAAGGATTATCGTGTCATTCCCTGCAAAAGCATTATCGGGGAGATCATTGGTAATCGTGACCGTATCACTGCTTATACAGCCCTTGTTATTAACAGACCATTTGAGAACATTGGTACCCCGCTGGATATTAATTATCTCTGTTTCGGGATCATTCAGGCTGGCGAAATTCGCTCCACCCAACTCAATAGACCATTGACCTTTACCTTGGCTGCTCTCTTTTGCATTGAGGCTTGTTGTCATCCGGCAAAATACCTGATCCTCCCCGGCTTCAACTTTTACTATATTATTCACGATCTTTAAAGTATCCCTGCTGGTGCAGTTGTTTTCTGTTACCGTCCAGATAAGGCTATTAATACCCGGTGCCAGATTAGTAACCATTGTATTATGTTGACTGGGATCAGTAAAGCTTGCAAAACCACTTCCTCTCGACCATGTTCCATAACTTGTATTATTCGCATTTAAAGTCGTGCTGTTACTGCAAAGATTCTGATCAAATCCCGCATCAGCTTCAGGCTTTTGGTTTACTGTAACCAGTAAAGGAACAGACTCAGGTCCTGTACCACAGTTATTCCTTCCATGGACGGATATTTCTCCGCTAAGGCCGTCTGTTGAATAATCCACGACAATTCTCCGGCTTCCTGCTCCGCTGACAATTTCAGCACCAAAGGGAAGTGTCCATTCATAAGATATGGCATTGCCTATAGCCGGTACCTCATATGCTTTTGATGTTTCTTCCTGGCATACCAGATCATCACCACTCACAGTTCCGGGAATCCCCGGGAGTTCATTTATATTTAAGGTTGAAGATTCTGAAATGATATTACCGCAGGTCCCGGTAACAAGGCAACGGTATATTCCTGAATTTGCTATGCTCATGGAACTAAGGCTTAAAATGTCACTCTCGGCACCCGAAACATTTCCTCCGTTTACAAGAGGTATACCGTCTTTTTCCCAGGAATAGGTTAAATCATCTCCTGTAGCCTGAATTGTAAAAAATGCACTTTCACCGGTACATTTGACCTGCTCTGCATCCGGCTGATCTGTAATAACTGTTATCTGATTTACTACAAGGTTTGCAGCTCCTGAATTTACAGTACCTCCCTTTCCTGATACCCGGCAGGTGTATACGCCTTCATCCTGAATTCCGGTGGATAAAACAGTCAGAGTATTTGTTTTTGCTCCCGATATTTTACCCGTGATTTCTGATACCGGATTACCGTTTTTCCTCCATTCATATTTTAGATCGGTTCCCTCTGCTTCCACACGGAACATTGCTGCCTGGCCCTCACATAATATCTGATCGGAAGGACTCGTGATTAAAAGGGTTGGCTCATTAATACTGAGTAAAGCCGGATCTGAAATGCTATTTTCACATGTGCCGGTAACATTTACAGTATAAGCACCTTCATCATCTGATTCGACTGTGGAAATTTGTAGAACCGCTGAATTTACCCCGTTAATCGCCAAATTATCAGCAAGATGAATGCCATCCTGTATCCACTGGTAACTCAGATTGTCTCCTGTGGCATTTACAGAGAAGCTTGCAGGGTCTCCAATATTCACATTCTGAGATAGAGGATGAATGTTTATTTGGGTAGTTTCATTTACTGTTAGATCAGCCAGACCGGAATTTAGGCTATTGCAACTTCCTGTTACAAGACATGAATAAACACCGGCATCAGTAAGATCCAGATCTGTGATATTCAGATTGGCAGTATTCGAACCCAAGTAATGACCTCCATCGGAGAGGATAATACCGTTTTTTTTCCATTGATAACTGTCTGTATCGTTTCCTGAAACTATCGATAATCTGACATTTTCGCCTATGCATTTATTGTCTCCGGAAGGCTGTGTCAATATACTTACTTTATCATTAATACTCAAAACTGCCGGATCCGACAGATAATCTCCACAACTTCCTCTGACAAAAACCTGGTAAGTGCCCTCGTCATCCGGAATAAGATCGTTTATTAATAACACAGATGCGGATGATCCTTTAATGCGCGTACCCTCTGTAATGGCAATTCCGTCTTTCCACCATTCATATGTCAGGTTCGTACCCTCAGAGTTAATATCGAAGAAAACATCATCTCCTTCACACCTGATCATGTCTGAAGGATTTGTGTTTATAAATGTTTCCGGGCTGACCGTTAGGCTTGCTATCTGAGAATTTTCTTTTCCACAGTTACCCATAATATGACAAGTGTAAGATCCTGCATCCGTGAGGCTAAGATTTGTTATTGATAGTCCCGGACTGTTTGCACCTGAAATATTGCCTCCATTGTTAAGATCCGTACCATCCTTTTTCCATTGAAAGCTAAGATCTCCTCCTGTTGCCTCGATATTGAAATTTACGGAAGTTCCGGCGCATTTGTTCTGCGAAACAGGCTGTGCTGTAATAAGGGTATTTGGATTCACTTCGATGATTGCAGGATCACTGACATCGTTTTCACATACACCTGTCAGCTCGCATATGTAAGAACCATTATCGCTCATGGTGAGGTTGGAAATTGTCAAAGTGTTAGTGCCGGATCCACTTATCCGACCATTATCGCTGAGACTGACACCATCTTTTTTCCACTGATATGAATTAATGGTTCCAGTTGAGTTAATAACAAAGATCCCGTTCTCCCCTTCACACATATTTGCACTTACAGGTTGTAAATTCACATCTGTCATTGCGTGAACCCCGAGTAAGGCTGGATAGCTGTTTTCTATTCCTTCATCACCACTTACCAGGCAGGAATAATATCCCTCATCCCCTATCAAGACATTGTTAATAAACAGGTTTGGGGAGTTGCTTCCTGTTATCCGGCCATTATCTGTGAGATCATTTCCGTCTTTTTTCCACTGATAACTTAGATTTGTTCCTGAGGCAACAACATCAAAACCCACGCTCTCATTCTCACACTTTTCAAGAGGACCTGAAGGGTGCAACGAAATAATTGTCAGTAGATTAACTACAAGAACACCAGGGTCACTGGTCACAGTTCCACAGCTTCCGGTAACAATACAGTAGTAAGATCCTGCATGATTTTCTGTAATGTTGGAAATAGTGAGAATGGAAGTTTTTTCACCTGAGTAGTCAGCGTCACCGGATATGGCAATTCCTTCTTTGTACCATTGATAGCTCAGATTATCTCCTTCAGTAGCTATTGAGAAACTTGCATTTCCGTTCTCCACTGCATTAAAAACCGTTGGCTGGGTTATTATCTCAGTATGGGGGTAAACAGTGAGGTCTGCAGGAGGGCTACCGGAAGTTCCGCAAGAACTGCTGATATTACAGGAATATACAGCTTGATCGGAAATCCTTATATTGTTAATGTTAAGGGTATTTGATTGAGAGCCGGAAACATGTGCATCATTGCTCATGTCTGCACCATTTTTTTTCCACTGATATGACAAATTTGTTCCCTTCGCTGAAACAGTAAAGCTTACATTATTATCTTCACATAGCTGTTGAGATATTGGGCCTGAAAGTATATTCAGCGCCTGTTCAACTTTTAGCGATGCAGAGTTACTTGTTATAGAACCACATTCCCCGGTAACAATACAACGGTAATTTCCTTCGTTGATACTGCTTACATCTGTTAAAATTAATGTATTTCCGGTTTCCCCCATTAAATTGTTCTCGTCAAACTGCCACTGATAATTTAAGTTGGTTCCGCTTGCAGAAATCTCATAAATTACGTTGCTACCCTGACAGACTGTTCGATTTTGAGGTTGTAAATCTATTCGGATGTTTTCATTGACTGTGAAATTCGCGGGATCGGAATTTATTGTGCCGCAATTACCAATTAAACTGCAGGTAATAG
Source organism: uncultured Bacteroidaceae bacterium (assembly GCA_964426915.1). Classification (GTDB taxonomy): domain Bacteria; phylum Bacteroidota; class Bacteroidia; order Bacteroidales; genus CAYRTD01. The sequence goes on from CAYRTD010000020.1 coordinate 24,899, forward strand.
TTCCGGCATCGGCCACTGAAACATTATTAAAAAACAGTTCGGAACTCTGAGTACCGGTGAAGCTCCCTCCATCACTTAACGGAATCCCATTTCTCAGCCACTGATAACCTAAATCTGAGCCGCTTGCAGATATTTTAAAACTGCCGTTATCTCCTTCACAAACCTCCACATTGGAAGGCTGTACATTTATTACCGTTGGCAGGCTGATAATAAGTTTTGCGATGTCAGTACCTAAACTTCCACATGAATTTGATATCATAGCATAATAATCCCCTTCATTTACATCCGAGACTGAGGATATAATGAGATTCCCGGAAGTCATTCCGGAGAGGAGAGAACTGTTCTTGTACCACTGGTAGGTAAGATTTGTTCCATCGGCAGTCGTACTCATTATTATGTTGTCTCCAGGACAGGCATTCTGACTTACCGGGTTATGAAGAATACTGATATTTTCGTCGACTAAAAGAATTCCTGCAGATGAGGAAAGAGAACCGCAACTTCCTGATACTTCACAGGTGTAAGCTCCTTCATTCAGAGATGTAAGATTAATAATTTTCAAACTGGAGGAATTTACGCCGCTTATGTCTCCACCGTTAGTGAGCTCGATGCCATTCATCTTCCACTGATAACTTAGATTTGAACCGGTTGCCATAATATTCATTTCAGCTACACTTCCCTCGCAAACGGAAATGTTCTCCGGTTGAATGTTAATGCTCACCGGTGAATGTACGGTAAGAGAGGCTGCATCGCTGGAAATTTCCCCACAATCACCCGTTATAATGCATCGGTAATTCCCAGCATCCCCTGCATCAACGTTGCTAAGTGAGAGGAAAGGATCAGTAGCTCCCGGAATATCCACAGAATTATACTGCCATTGATAGCTGAGACTTGATCCTTCAGCACCTGCAAAGAATGAGATATTATCTCCCGGACATACCGTCTTGCTTTTTGGATGATTGGTGATCAGTATATTAGTGTAAACTGAAAGATTTGCCGGGTCTGTACTTATCTTGCCGCAATCACCAATTACTTCACAACTATAAACCCCTGCATCATTTGTTATAAGATCTGAAATGCTAAGGTTTTGTGAATTACTTCCTGAAATCCTTGTCGCGTCGGTTATGTTCACCCCGTTTTTTATCCATTGAAAGCTTAAGTCCGACCCGTTTGCCTGTACAATGAAATCAATATTCTGTCCTTCACAATCCGTTATCTCAAACGGCTGGATTGTTACTACTGTCTGGGGTTGAACCGTAAGCAACCCGGGATTGCTGGTAATATCGGGTCCGCAGGTACTCCTGACTATACAGCTATAGGATCCGGCATCAGTGGAATCAACGTCATTAATAATAATAACAGAACTGGTTTCCCCGGGAATTTCCACTCCATCTTTTTGCCACTGGTAAGTAAGTCCGGTGCCACTGGCTGAAATGGAAAAAGAGATATTATCTCCCTGACATACTGTTTTACTGACAGGATCAACGAGTATTTCTGGAAAGGGATTTACTTTGATATTCCCCTGACCATTACCAGAGTTACTACAGCCGTTGGCTTGTGTCAGGGTTTCAATGGTATAAACAGATGTTACTTCCGGACTTAGGATGAGGTTATAAATATCTCCGGAACCGGTTATTTCAGATGAGGTAAGTCCATCAGTGTATGTAAAATCAAAAGGACCGTCACCGGTAAATTTCACTGTTAGATTAGCAGATTCTCCGTAACAAATTACTTGATCTCCGCTTATTTCCGCCTCCGGTATAGGAAGGATGTTACTTGATTTTGAGACTGAATTATCACATCCGGTGACCGGGTCCGTATATGTATATTCAACTTCATATGGTCCCCCAACAGGAAGAGACATAGGGTTCCAAAGTGCAGTTCCGTTTACATTGTCTGTAATTCCAGGTCCTGAGAAAGTTCCTGATGGAGAGTGATTACCTGTGACCTGGACCGGATCTGCATTATTGCAGTAACCGGCCGGATCAAGACCTGTGAAATTTACATCAGGCAGGGGAGCTATTTCTACCGTTTTTTGTAAATGGTTCACACAACCATTAATATCAGTATAGGTATAATGAATTATTCGAACTCCCGGTGATCCTTCCGAAGGACTCAGGACTGCCGTTCCGTCCAAATTATCAGTTAGTCCGGTAACACTGTTAAACGTTCCTCCCGGTGGACTGTATGTAAAGAAAACATCTGAATTATCAGTACAGTATTTTGCTTCCAGTCCGGAAAACCGGAGCAAAGTACCAACCCTTACCAGACGTGTGTAACTGGAAGTACATCCTGTAGGTGTTGAATAGGTATAGGATATCTGGTGATAGCCCAGTCCGCTTGTAGAAGGATCAAAATAAGCCGTACCATCTCCGTTATCACTAATGCCATTACCACTGAAGTATCCTGATGTTGAGGCCGGGGATCCGGTTATCAGTACAGGAGGATCAGTGTCGCAAAATAAGGTGTCCAGTCCTGAAAAGTAGACTACCGGCAGGTCTTCAACCGTTATGGTCTGAAAACCTTGATTCGTACAATATCCATCTGAATATGTATATAAAATTGTATGTGTACCTGTACCGGCAACAGCAGGATCGAAAGTCCCGGAACTGACCCCGGGTCCGGTATAAACCCCACCTGCAGGGAAAGCATGATCGAGGATTAGAGGATTAGCATCTATGCATATATCCGGGATTGGACTGAAACTTATGTCCGGTATTTCCCTTACCGTTATTGCCTGTGGAGGAGAAATGCTTTCACATCCTGTCGTTCGGTAGGTTACCCAATGATCGCCAGGGGGGTATGTGGAGGGGTCGAAAATAGAAGCATCTACACCATTAACGGCATAGATACCTCCTTCAGGACTACCGCCACCAAGAACAAAGGCCGGATCATTCTCACAAACCTGGGGAAAAGGATCCAGGTTGGCTGGAACAGCATCGACAACCACTACCTCCCATGTTCTTGTAAAATATGTTATAATATGAGTTCCTGTTCCAGCTATTGCCGGATCAAATATGGCAGTGGCAGGATCGTCTATGATCTGCGTTATTCCTGGTCCTGTAAAAGATTTGTTGGGAGGAGATTGTCCGAATATGGTGTCCGGTGGGTCGTTGATGCAATATATGGCATCAAGACCAACAATATTAACAGCCTGTGAATATACGATACCCTTCGTACAAAGAAAGAAGAGAACCACAGCAATTATGGTAGATTGAAGTTTCAGGATTCTTCTGTATAAATTTGTTATTATTGAACTTCCGGGATGGTAATAGGCTGTTTTCTATCCTACGGGGGGACTTTTTTTATGTTGCGAATTCTAACGGATTTTAGGAGAATTATCCAAATTCTGACTTTCAGTTAAAGACCAGGTTATTGATTATAATGACAAGGTTTATTATTTCCTTGATAATTAACACTTTTTAATTTACGCTTTAGGTCCTCGTATTCGCCGGGGTGGAGGCTTGAAATGACTGATTTGGAAAAAACAACCACTTGGCCAGAGGCCGGTCAGTCGGATTCAAAAATAAAATATTGCTGCTAATAGTTCAGTCTCACTCCATCGAATTCAACAACTGCCTTACATCCGGATCATTTGGATAATATTCCACCAGTTTCCGGGAGTAACTTAGTGCTTTCGACGAATTGCCCTGTTCCAGATTCAGGGTGGTGAGGGCATAAAGGATCTCCTTGTGATAAGGATGTTTTTGAAGAGCGGATTCCAGGAAATCAATAGCTTCGCGGGCTTTTCCGACTGAATTTAACCCGATGCCATAAACATAACTGTAATGTGCTTCATCCGGAGCTAACAGAGCTGCTTGCTGCAGATATTCCAATGCGGTTTCATGATCTCCCTTCCGTATATTCAAAAGCCCCAATGAATAATGAATTGGTGCCAGATCAGGATATTTTTCAAGTGCTGTTTTTAGCAATCTTTCTCCTTCATCTTCTCTGTTCATTCTCCGGTAAAGGTCTGCCAGATTAATATAGGGGGCAACCAGCCCCGGTTCAATATTCAGAGCCTCCCGAAAGGACGATTCAGCTCCCGCCATATCTCCCATCTGCATGGAAAGATTGCCGAAGTTTAAATGTGTATTCGGATGGTCGGCATTAATGAGCAGGGAAGACTTATATTCTTCAATGCCTTTTTTCCTTAATTCTTTGTAATTATCGGGGATATTCTGCTCCGGTATCTTTGCGAGAACAAAGGCAGCCATTATACGAACAAGTTTTATGCTGTCCTGAAGTCGGGGAAGACAAAGATTAAGAATAGTTTCGGGTGGGCTATACTGAACTGCATTCAGACTGGCGTGCCTCAGCAGGGGATCGGGATCAGAGACAGTACGGGTAAGAAGTTCTGTGGTTTTTTGTCCCTGATAATCGCTAAGCAAAAAGATTGCGGTAGCTCTTATCATAGGTGCATTTTCTTCGTCATTAGCAAGCTTTATCAATTCATCCCAGGCCTGAGGGTGATTTCTCCTTCCTGCATAAAAGCTTTCACCAAAATGACCTTTTTTCAGCAAATCATCACCGTACCATTCCCTGAGATAATCACTGGCCCATTCTATGGATTTATCGTTGTGACACTGATTGCACGAGTTGGGCGTTTCAAGCTCAGAGGAAAGATCGGGACGGGGGATCCGGATGCTATGGTCACGACGGGGATCGATCTGCATATAGGTTCGTTCATGCATGTGACATTCGAAACAACTGGCTCCTTCCTGCTCAGGATCATGGAAGTGGTGATCACGACCACCATAATCAGAGGCCATGTGGCAGCGGTAACATAAAGCATTTCCCTGGACATATACCTTCCCGCTGTGGGGCTCATGACAATCTTTACAACTCACACCGGCCTGATACATTTTACTTTGCAGAAAAGATGCGTAAACATATACTTCTTCCAGTATCTGCCCGTCTGCAAAATATAAACCTTCCTCAAGGAATGAAGGCCAGTGAGTATTAAGCAGTGAACCGCCATGAAAATAGTCTTCTGTAATTACCGATCGCCTGGAGTGACATCTTGAACACATCTGTACTACAATATCATCTTCCCGTGGCACAGATCTCCTGGCAGTTGATGAATCAGGATCAAAGATCCATGTGGCATTGTCCTTGTCTTTCAGGCGAATGACGAGTCCCATATCGGGGTAGATTTCCGGATTACCTCCCTTTTCAACAATTTCAGCCCATTGTATGTGTTGTGAACCGGGACCGTGACAGGCTTCGCACGAGACATCAACTTCCGACCAGGTAGTATTGTATGTTTTTGTTTCGACATCATAGTTTTTTCTCAGGTTAGTGGAATGACATTCGGCGCACATATAGTTCCAGTTCTGATTGATTGTCGTCCAGAATAATACATCGTCCGGCTTGATTTCTTCATCTCCGTATATATGAAACCATTTTTGTCCGCCCTCCTCTGCCGGCCGGGTATCCCAGCAGATTGGCAAACACTGGTATCGTCCTCCGGGAAATTCAATCAGGTATTGTTGCAAGGGCCGCACGCCAAAGGTGTATTTGATCTCATATTCTTCCATAACCCCTTCGGGTCCCTGCGTATAGACAAAATATTTATCATCTTTTTTATAAAACCGGGAAGTCACCCCAAAATGAGTGAATTCGGAATTGTCAAAATCGCCAAGCATAAACTCCTCTGTAGGTTCCTGCATAGCCTGATCGTGATCAGAACCCATAAAAAGCTGGTGTTGCAATTCATGACATTCTTTGCAGGATTCTCTACCGGAATATTGGGCTTCAGGTCTGTTACCGCGGATTTCTGAACCATCTGACTCTTCGGAATTATCCCGTCTGCAATTAACCCCGGTCATTATAGTGACAAAAAAAATAACCATCAAATAAAAGAAGATATGCCTGTATTTATTCATTGCTTTTATAACTTCCATATACAATTTCAAATGTATGTAAATAACACAAAAATGCCTTTATAAACCCCTAATTCAAAAAGAATCTTAATAATTTTTAGTATTCATTTTCATATATCCCTTACTTCCGTTTTAAAAGATTAAAATTTAGTATTAAATCTCTATAGAATGTTTATGAGAATTATAACACTTTGATTGTTTGACTATTCGACACTCTTTGACTTGCGCTCAGGGATCAGTATTTCCAAAGATATGGGATTAAGCTATGAATTCGTATGAAAGGAAAGTCAAAAGAGAATGGTGGCAAATTTTCATTAATACCACAGCGAAAAGGATCACACAGGGTAGAAATAGTCTTTTAGCAAAATGTAACGTGTTGATAAATAAGCAGTTATGAATACAGGTATTTTAGTGTGAAAAGATCACACAACTTGGCATGGACAATGAAAGTTTCTTTCCCGTAGCCCTTAAGCTACCATCAGATTCAACTTTAAAAAGAACGATCTCATCTTTATCCTGATTGCCGGCAATCAGGTAATCTCCGGAGGGACTAATGTTGAAATCCCTGACTTCACCAATATCCTCAGTGAAACTTCCTTTTTTCCTGAGAGACCCATTCTCCATGATCTCAAAAACAGCAATGGAATTGACTCCACGGTTAGAACAATACAGGTATTTGCCATTTGGATGGATCCGGATCGCTGCAGCCTTGGTAGAAGATCTATCATCTTTTTCCAAAGTGCTTTTAATGTCAGTGATTTTCAAACTTCCGTCCATATTGTTGATTTTACAGGCAATTACTTCATTACTCAGTTCAGTGAGAATAAATGCCCATTGCCCGTTTTCATGAAAAGCCATATGTCTTGGACCACTGCCTGGAGATAGTTTAAGAAATTCCTGCTTTTTATTAGGAATTAATTCTCCGTTTCCCTCTTGCTTGTAGATCATGATCTTATCAATACCCAGATCGGCAGAATAAACATATTTGCCGTTATTTGAGGCATGAATATAATGTGCATGGGGACCTTTCTGGCGTTCAGGATTTGGTCCTGAGCCTTCATGCTGAAAAGAAGAAAGGGGTTCTGACAGCTTTCCACTATCATCAAAGGCAAATGAAACTACGGATCCGCTACCATAATTGGCTGCATAAACAAAATCATAGACAGGATTTACAGATATATGAGTGGGGTTCATTCCCCTGCTGGGCCGGGTATTAAGATGTTTCAGTGCATTAGTCTCTTTTGCAAGGCTAAATGCGTTTATTGAATGCTCATTTTCTGAGCCTTTAGATTTTTCTGAGCTCACCGCGAAAAGGAATTGCTTATCACTGGAAAGTGCCAGATAGCCGGGTCTCTTTCCTCCATCAGCCATAGCAACGACTTCGAAATTTCCGTCCTGCTCATCAAGACGACAGATGGCGATAGCCTTGTCGGAATCCCGGTCGGTTGCTCCAACGAAAAATGTGGATTTTTGTGCATTCATAGGTATTGTATTGAGAATGATGAGGAATATCGGAATAAATGTTTTCATTGTGATAATTTTCCTTAGTTGAAAACTTAACATGCCAGACATATAAAAAGTTTGAAAGTTCGACTAAATGATTTTAAAGCCAAAATCATAGTCTCACTGATTTAACACTGAATGAGTATACCGGACATTATGGACAGACACTAAATAAAATCTTCACGGATAGGATAGAAATTATCTATTAGCCGTGCAGTTTCAGAAATTACCTGAATGCTGTGATCCCTGTCGGGGGGGACAGAAAACATATCTCCCTTTTTCAGGACTTCATCCTCCTCACCCTCACAGAAAAAAATTATTTCCCCTTCGGCAACATAGGAAGTCTGTTCATGGGGATGGGAATGCGGGGGGTCCGGCTCTTCCCATGGACCTCCTGTGAAATCTATGAGTACCGTCATCAGATTTCCTGTATGGATTAACTTCCTTTTTACTTTGGTGCTGATTACTTCATAAGAAACATGATCAAACTTAAGTACCGGCATAATTGTCAGAATATGGATTTATAATTCGTACTTATCAAATTTAAGCATTATATTGAGATTTTTTATTAATCGAAAGGAGTTTCATGAATATATGGTTTCATGAAATTGAATTGGAAAATGAGATCTTGCTGAAAAATAATCGAATATAAATTCTAAAGAAATGACATTATGAAATACCGAAAATTCGGGAAAACCGAAATGGAAGTATCTGAAATTGGCTTTGGAGCCTGGGCAATTGGAGGAAGCTGGGGAGACCAAAAGGAAATAGATTCATTGGAAGCCCTCGAAACAGCAGTAGATATGGGGGTGAACTTTATTGACACTGCAGCAGGATATGGCAATGGAAAATCAGAAAGAATTATTGGGGATTTTCTAAAAACACGATTTGAAACTGTGTATGTCAGTACAAAAACTCCTCCCAGACCCGGTAACTGGCCGCCCTCTCCGTACGATAAAATTGAAGATCGCTATCCTGAAGCCTATCTCCGTGAGAATATCGAAGAAAGACTGAAAAATCTCAAAACTGAAAGTCTTGATATATTGCTCCTGCATACCTGGACAAGAGCCTGGAATGATAATCCCATTGCGCTTGAAATTTTACAGAAGATTAAATCTGAGGGCCTGGTAAAAAATATTGGCATTTCTACACCCGAACATGATCAGAATTGTGTGATACAGCTTATGCGTGAAGGACTTATTGATGCGGTTCAGGTTATATATAATATCTTTGAACAGGAGCCTGCGGCCCAGTTGCTTCCTGTCGCAAAGGAAACAGGAACAGGGGTAATTGTCAGGGTCGCTTTTGATGAAGGTGTATTGACAGGGAAATATGATGGAGATGAAAAATTTGAGGATGACGATTTTCGAAGCAAATATTTTCAGGGCGATCGTCTGAAACGGGCAGTAAAAAGAACCAATGAGATTAAAAAGGATTTTAAGGATTCTAAATACTCTATGCCGGAAGTGGCACTTAAATTTGCCTTGTCTCATGATGCCGTTTCCACCGTTATTCCGGGAATAAGAAACAAACAACAGGCGGAGGCGAATACAAAAGCTTCAGATCTGCCCGATCTTGAAGATGAACAGATCAAGAAACTGAGAGAACAGCGCTGGAACCGCGGATTCTGGTATGCGGGTAAATAATATTTTTTTTAATATGTCTGATAAGTTATTGATAATTAATTCAGCAAAACAGGATGATCTTCGGTTCACAGAACCCATTTTACAGATCCTCAGGGTTTGTAAGATAAGTCCGGAATTACATCACTGGTCTGAGTTTAACGGGTTAACACGGATGGTCGATTACAGAGGCATCATTATCAGCGCTTCCCCCAGGGGAGATAATGATAATTTTAACGAGCGCCTGGCTGCTTTTCAATGGTTAAAGCCATATAAAAGGCCGGTTTTTGGGATATGCGCGGGACATCAGTTGACAGGGGCGGTTTTTGGCTCCCGGTTAATAAAGGATGCTGAAGCAGAAGAAGGAAAGTTACCCGTCCACATTCTTAAAAATGATCCGATATTCCTGGGGATGAAATCTGAATTTGAAGCAGAGCAGCATCACAAGGATTCTATTTCACTTCCTGAGAATTTTGAACTGCTTGCCAGTTCAGAAAAATGCGAAGTGCAGGCTATGAAGCATACTTCACGACCTCTTTATTCGGTCCAGTGGCATGCAGAGAATTCTACCCCGGAGATGTTACTGAATTTTGTAAGGATAATGGAAATCGGGTAGAATCCTGTTGGAAGTATTCTATAATGGGCAATTTATGCAAACAGACTGTACTGAATTGCATTTTATTCAGTCTTACATATTATATTTGTGACCGGAATATAGTTTGTCAAACTAAGTCTTTTAGTATTAATTAATTACTAACATTTTTTTTATCATGGTAATCACTTTCGGCGAAATCATGCTCCGCCTGGCTGCCCCGGGCAATCTTCGTTTTTCTCAAACCTCTAATTTTAATGCCATCTATGGTGGGGGAGAAGCTAATGTTGCCATTTCTCTTGCAAATTTTGGTATTCCGGTAGAATTTGTCAGCAGACTTCCCGAAAATGATATCGGGGAAGCGGCCATGATGACTCTCAGAAAATATAATGTTGGCACAAATTATATCCTCCGGGGAGGAGAAAGGCTGGGGATATATTTTCTGGAAACCGGCGCTGTTAGCAGGGCAAGTAAGGTTATCTATGATCGTGCTCATTCTGCAATATCTGAAATTGAATCCGGAATGATCGACTGGGATGAAGTATTCAGGGATGCAAACTGGTTTCACTGGACAGGCATTACCCCTGCCATATCAGAAGGTACTGCCAGGGTCTGTGCAGAGGCAATCAAAAAAGCCAATGAAATGGGCGTTACCGTTTCTACTGATCTGAATTATCGTAAAAAATTGTGGAAATGGGGTAAAGAAGCTCAGGAAGTGATGCCTGATATGGTTAAGGGCTGCGATATAATTCTCGGTAATGAGGAAGATGCAGAGAAGTCTCTGGGTATTGTTCCCGAAGGAGTCGACGTGACTTCAGGAAAGGTGGAAGCAAAAGCCTATCAGTCTGTTTCCGAACAGATCATGAATAAATATCCCCGTTGCAAAAAAGTAATCACCACACTCCGGGGTTCGGTAAGTGCTAACCATAATACGTGGTCCGGAGTACTCTGGGATGGGAAAAAGCTTTTTGAAGCCCCGCAATACGATATTACCCATATTGTCGACAGGGTAGGAGGAGGTGATTCCTTCATGGGCGGACTAATTTATGGATTGATGACCTACAAAAATGATGACCAGAAAGCCCTTAACTTTGCCGTTGCCGCCTCGGCTTTGAAACATACCATATATGGAGATTATAATCTGGTAAGTGTTGAGGAAGCTGAGAAACTGATGGGTGGTGATGCATCAGGAAGGGTTTCCAGGTAGGGAGGGGAGTTAAGAATATGCGGAATAAATGAAAATTGTTTTTTTTCTTTTTTAACCCCGAAAAAGTGAGGCCGCTTCGAAAAGTGTTTTTACCCGTAAATCCCCACCCAGACGGAGACTTTGTTAAAAATATATAAATTGCTCAAAGCAGAGTCGAAACACATAATTTAAATTAAATTAATACAAAATGTCAAAAGCAGAACTTTACACAGAAAAAGGTGTCATGAAAATAGAATTTTACGACGATGATGCACCAAAAACAGTAGAAAATTTTATAAAACTGTCCAAAGAAGGATTTTATGACGGATTAACTTTTCACCGGGTTATTCCGGATTTTGTTATCCAGGGTGGTTGCCCGGAAGGAACAGGAATGGGTGGACCGGGTTATACAATTAAATGTGAACTTGAGGGTGATAAGCAATACCACGATAGGGGAGTGTTATCCATGGCTCACGCAGGCAGAGATACCGGAGGATCACAGTTTTTCATCTGTCATAGCCGCAGAAATACCAGTCATCTGGATCGCCAGCACACCTGTTTCGGAAAGGTTTATGAAGGGCTTGACGTGATTGATGATATCAGGCAGGGGGATAAGATTGAGAAGATTGTAGTAACAGACACTAATTAATTGCACAATGAAATACTCAGGATTATTGTTTTTTGGAATCCCTTTTCTTACCCTGGCTCAATCATGCGGTTTTTCCTCAGACCGGGAGAGACCTGTGGTGGAGAAGCCCAACGTACTTTTTATTTTTGCCGACGATCAGTGCTTCAGGACCCTCAGGGCATATGGGAATGATGAAGTCAAAACTCCTAATCTGGATAAACTGGTGGAAAGAGGTACCTTGTTTACCCATGCTTATAATATGGGCGGATGGAACGGTGCTGTATGTGTGGCATCGAGGGCTCAGCTGATTACAGGATCCTTTATCTGGAATGCATATCAGTATGAACAGGAGTATAAACAAGAGGAAAATTCCTTATCAAAACCCATGTGGGGAAATTTGATGCAGGATGCCGGTTATGAGACCTACATGACAGGTAAATGGCACATTAAGAGAAATCCCGGGGATGTTTTTAATCACGTAGTTCATGAACGTCCCGGCATGCCTAATCAAACAGAAGAAGGTTATAACAGACCCAAGAGTCCTACCGATACTTTGTGGCAGCCCTGGAAGAAAGAATTTGGAGGATTCTGGAAAGGAGGCAAGCACTGGAGCGAAGTCCTGGGTGATGATGCATTGGCTTTCTTAGATTCTGCAAAAGAAAAAGAAGCCCCTTTTTTTATGTACCTCGCATTTAACGCACCTCATGATCCCAGGCAATCCCCAAAAGAGTTTGTGGAAAAATATCCATTAACTGAGATCTCTATCCCACCAAACTTTCAGGAAAAATACCCGGATGCAGAATTGATCGGATCCGGACCTGATCTCAGGGATGAACGCCTTGCTCCTTTCCCGCGCACGGAGCATGCCATAAAAGTTAACCGGCAGGAGTACTACGCAATAATCACTCACATGGATCAACAGATTGGCAGAATTCTGCATGCGCTGGAAAAATCAGGGAAGGCTGATAATACCTATGTCATTTTTACTGCTGATCACGGATTGTCAGTTGGTGAACACGGATTGATGGGAAAACAAAATATGTATGACCACAGTCTTAGGGTTCCTTTCATCATTACAGGTCCCGATATTCCTCATAATAAAAAAATTGATACTGACATTTACTATCAGGATGCGATGGCTACTACACTTGAGCTGGCAGGTGTTGAAAAGCCGGATTATGTGGATTTTAATAGCGTTATTGACCTGATAACAGGAGAAAGGAAGGAATCCTCCTATGATGCAATTTATGGATGTTATGTTGATGCCCAACGGATGATAAGGAGAGACGGGTTTAAATTGATCGTTTACCCCAAAGCAAAAAAGCTTTTGCTATATGATTTGAACAATGATCCCTGGGAAATATCGAATCTATCTGAACTTCCCGCATACAAGGAAAAGAAAAAATCCATGTTCAGAGATTTAGTTGAATTGCAGGAGTATATGAATGATACCCTGAATTTGGAAGGGATCTTCACTGATTTGTGAAAATCATTCATTTTGCATCGCTGCTGTTTGTTGACAACGGTTGGTAAATCCCCATTTCTTTTGACAACGAATGTCAGCAACATAAAATTTTTCAGGCTGAACTGGGGGAAAAGTTTTATTCTATCAAAGGGATCTCCCTTATCAGGTAGCTTAAAAATCATAATTCGTTGTTATAATTATTTGTAATTAGCACAAAAACTATATATTTGAACATTTTGGCATTCGTCAATAATAATGCCGACTTACATACTTGTATGAACCCCATAATTATTCATTTTTTCAAAACTATTTTAGAATGACACAGGATAATGCAAAACTTGTCCAAAGAAAAAATTTGGTTCCTTTTATTCTTGTTACCAGCCTTTTTGCTTTATGGGGCTTTGCAAACGATATTACGAATCCTATGGTAGCGGCCTTCAAAACTGTGATGGAGATTTCCAATGCAAAGGCATCCCTTATTCAGCTGGCTTTTTACGGGGGTTATGCTACCATGGCGATTCCCGCAGCTCTTTTTGTGCAAAAATTCAATTACAAAAAAGGAATTCTGCTGGGACTGGGTTTGTATGCAACCGGTGCCTTATTATTCTGGCCCGCCGCTCAATATGAGGCATTTGGTTTTTTTCTGATATCTTTATATATCCTCACATTTGGATTAGCTTTTCTGGAAACAACTGCAAATCCCTTTATACTGGCACTGGGAAGCAAAGAAACAGCTACCCGTCGTCTCAATCTTTCCCAGGCCTTTAATCCTGTAGGGTCTCTGCTGGGAATGTTCGTTGCTTCCAAAATAATACTGGCATCTCTGGAGTCTGATAAACGCAATGCTGCAGGCGAACTGATCTTCCCATCACTGGACGAAGCTACAAAAACATTGATAAGAACCCATGATCTGATGATCATTAGAAACCCATATGTGGTTCTTGGTCTGGTGGTCATTATAATGTTTATAATAATTGCAGTTACGAAAATGCCTTCTGCCGGCCATGTAGAAGGTTTTAAAGCAAAGGATTCATTCAAACGACTTTTTAAGAATAAAATTTATAGAGAAGGTGTTTTGGCTCAGGTCTTTTATGTTGCTGCACAGATCATGTGCTGGACCTTCATTATTCAATACGCGGAGAGGCTCGGAATAGATAAGTCTACAGCACAGATGTATAATATCGTTGCTATGGGGTTATTTCTAGCCAGCAGGTTCATCAGCACTTTTTTAATGAAGTACGTGAACGCACGGAAACTATTGATGTATTTTGCTATTGGTGGTATGGTGACCATCTCCGGAACTATCCTTATTGATGGAATGGCTGGACTCTATAGCCTTATTGCCACATCTGCTTTTATGTCTCTGATGTTCCCCACAATATACGGAATCGCCCTGAATGATATTGGTGAGGATGCCAGCCTTGGAGCTGCCGGCCTTGTTATGGCAATTGTAGGAGGTGCTTTAATGCCTCCCCTGCAGGGAGCGATCATCGATCTGGGTACCGTTGGGCCTTTGCCAGCCGAAAATTTCTCCTTTATTCTCCCCTTTATTAGTTTTTGTGTGGTAACAATTTTCGGATACAGATCCTGGAAATACTCAAAAGAATAATATAAGCTTACAGTCGCCGTTCATCTGCACATTTGCTAAATCTGGGCAGGCAGACCGGAATTGCATTACCTGATTATACTATATTCAGGTTTCGAACACTCAAAGCTTGTCACCCATGACTATTCTGGTTTGATCCCATTCGGGGTCAGTTGTTGGGGGTATCACGGGTTTCAGTTACCATGGGTTTGCACCTTTGAGTGTTCGAAACCTTGATTTAGTGTTATTCAAAAGAGAAGTTTTCTC
>CAYRTD010000021.1:0-39161 GCA_964426915.1 uncultured Bacteroidaceae bacterium
CCCATTCGGGGTTGCTACCAACTGACGGTCACACCGATCACCGATTACTGATCACCGATTACTGATCACTGATTACCGATCACCGATTACCGCTTACCGATCACTGATCACCGATTACCGCCCCCCAATCACCTTTCCTCATCCAGGAACCGGCTTATTTTAAAGAGAAGCTCTGATGGGTCGATGGGTTTTGAAATGTAGTCATCGCAACCCGCCTCAAGACATCTTGCTTTATCTCCATTGATGGCATAAGCAGTTTGAGCGATTACCGGAAGTTCGGGTAAATGTTTCTTGATCTCGATCGTTGTATTAAAACCATTGAGTCCTGGAAGTTGTATGTCCATTAGGACAAGATCAATTTTACTATTTGTTTTACAAACCTGAATGGCATCTTTGCCATTGTTGACAAGAATAAGATCTGCATGAGTATCTTCAAGTACTTCTTTCAGGAAATACGAACTCGACGGATCATCTTCAACGATCAGAATGGTTTTGTCCTTCCAGTTATATTTATGAAAATAATCCTCCGTTAGTTCTATTTTTTTATAGGAAGTAATAGATAATTAGTGCCTGTCAATAAAGTCGGGTGTCTGTTCCGATAGCTATCGGAACAGAATGTTCGGGCTCAAGGCTTGCGATCGCGTGTCGCTGAAGCTTTCCGCGAGCGCTGAAGCTACTCTGCGCTGCGTCTTCAGGCAAGCTTTCAGCGGCCGAAGGCACAAGCCGGAAAAAGCGGAGTTTACTGGTGTAAATGAGCTTTTTTCCAGCGAGCATAACGCAGAAAGCGGACTTTATGGACAAACACTAATTAAATTTAGGTATATTATTCTACACTGCAAAGCTTTTTTATAAAATTAGGTTATTTTAAATGAGACTGTATAAACAATATTTTTTCAATGTATTGCGATATTTTGTAAATTATTCAATAATTTAGTCATTTATTTTGTGTCTGTCCGTAATGTCCGATATCTGCACGCCCCCGTAAAAGAGCGGGGCAGGCTCGCCTCCCGTGGCACTGGCCATCCCTTGGCGGGCAGGCTTGATTTCGAACATTAGCTTCACTGATCTCATGGCCAAATGAAGGTTCGGTTATAATCCAGACACTATTTAGTGTCTGTCAATAAAGTCGAGAGTCTGTTCCGATAGCTATCGGAACATAATGTTCGAGATCAAGGCGCGCAAAAATTTTAAACCGCAGTATACTAGCGTATATGAGGATTTAAAATTTTTGCAGCAACGCAGATATCGGACATTATGGACAGACTCTATTTTGGATGAATAACATAAGAATAAATGAATTACAAGAAAGTATTAGGAATTGATATTGGGGGTTCCGGAGTAAAAGGCGCCATTGTCAAAACGAAAAATGGGAAAATGAAAACCAAACGTTTCAGGATTCCCACTCCACAACCTGCAACTCCCGAGGCAGTGGGAGAAGTGATTTCCAAAATCGTAAAGCACTTCAAATGGAAAGGGCCCATCGGGGTTGGTTTTCCGGGTGTGGTGCAGAATGGTGTAGCCCGTACGGCTGCTAATGTGGATAAATCATGGATCGACAAAGACCTGAACAAACTTTTTTCAAAGCAAACAGGTTGTCCTGTACATGTGGTTAATGATGCTGATGCAGCCGGAACAGGTGAGATGAAATTTGGAGCCGGAAAGAAACAAAAAGGTGTAGTGAGTCTTGTAACTGTTGGTACCGGACTGGGAACCGTGATGTTTTCAGGAGGTAATCTGGTCCCTAACCTTGAATTGGGTCACATCATATTAAAAGGTGATGATGCGGAAAAATATGCATCGGATGCAGCACGGAAAGAAGATGACCTAAGCTGGGAGGAATGGGCTGTCAGATTTAATGAGTATTTAGCCCGCCTTGAAGCTCTTACCTGGCCCGACCTGATTATTATCGGGGGTGGAGTAAGTAAAAAAGATAAAAAATTCTTCAAATATCTAAAAACAAATGCGAAGGTGGTTCCTGCCGAACTGCTTAATGAAGCAGGGATAATTGGTGCTGCCCTTGCTGCGAAAAACCAGGCAAAGTTAAAAAAGTAATTAGTTGCTGATTGTTTTTCTTATTTTGTTTCAGTTATTGATCAGGTGTTTATTCAGCCATGACACACAGTTTGAGATAGATCTTTCACAGATCTTGCTTTCTCTCTGTACCAATGCCAATTCTTTTCTTCCTGCTTCTGTATTCATATCAACACCGGTGAGCAATGAGCAATCACTGAATCCAAACCTGGAGGTAAAATCTTTTTCCAGTTCCTGAATCAGTTTATTTGTGCGGTCTTTTCTTTCAGTTAAATTCTCAATATTTTCTGAATTATAAAGACTTATAACCATGAAAGAGCCGGTAAGAGCGCCACATGTCTTTTGCAGTCTTCCCATTCCACCTCCAAAACCGGAAGCAATATTAACTATCGTACTACTATCAGCTGAAAGAACATCCTGAAAGCTTAATAAGACTGATTGAGCGCAATTATAGCCTTCGTCAAAATATTTCACGGCTTTTTCCTGTCTTTTCATAATATGATTTTTTAGCCCCTAAATGTAATAAAAATCAGGATTATATAGAATCTTTGGCCCTAGCAATTGCCTTTCCATTCATTGAAGAATCTTTCAAGGTAAGCAAGCATATAATTGTGTCTTTCTTCAGCCATTTTTTTTCCCGTGTCAGTATTCATGAGATCTTTGAGCAGAAGTAATTTTTCGTAAAAGTGATTGATCGTTGGAGAATCACTTTTAATATATTCAAGCGCAGATTTGTATTTTTTTGGTTCAATTTCAGGATCATAAATCTTCCTGTTTTTAAATCCCCCGTAATTAAAAGTCCTGGCAATCCCAATAGCTCCTATTGCATCAAGGCGATCTGCATCCTGCACAATTTTTAGCTCAGGCGACTTTTTCTTATTCTCATTGAGACCTCCCTTGAAAGAAATATTCTCAATTATATAAATTACCTCTTCAACCTTTTCAGTCTCCAGTTTTTCTTTTTTCAAAAAACCTGTCGCAATCAGTATCCCTTTATCTTCATTACCGTCATGAAATTTATAATCAGCGATATCGTGAAGCAGTGCGCCCAACTCACAAGCCAGGCGGTCAGCTTTTTCAGTTTCCAGAATTTTACGCGTCAGATTCCACACCCGGTAGATATGCCACCAGTCATGTCCGCCTTCTGCATTTTGAAGATTGCTTTTTACAAATTGAACTGTAGAGTCTATAATTTGAGTATTTTGCATTGTTTTTTAAACAATTCCAGCAAACCCCATAAAAGCTAATGCCAGTAATCCACCTACAATAAATGCTATGGGTACACCTTTCATTGCTTTGGGAACATTTAACAGGTCGAGCTGCTCCCGTATTGACGAGAATAATATGAGGGCAAGGCCGAATCCCAGGGCATGACCTACCGCAAAGAATACGCTCTGAATAAGATTATATTCATTTTGCACTGTTAATACTGCCACACCCAGAACGGCGCAGTTTGTAGTAATAAGGGGAAGGAAAATACCCAATGCCTGGTAAAGTGACGGACTAACCTTTTTCAGAATGATCTCCACCAGCTGAACAAGGGAGGCTATGACGAGTATAAAGGTTATTGTCCTGGCAAATTGAATGCCCAGGGGGGTGAGTACATACACCCAGAGAAGATAGGTTACGGTTGTTGCAATAACCATAACAAAAGTAACGGCACCGGTCATCCCAATTGCCGTTTCTACTTTATTGGAAACTCCGATGAACGGGCAAATGCCAAGAAACTGGTTTAATACAATATTACTTACAAAAACAGCCGATATGATGATCAGTATATATTCCATGGCTAATAAAGTTTCTTTTTAAGTTTATTCATCAGCATAATCAGGTATCCCAGTGCTATGAATGCACCCGGAGCGAGGATGAACAGCAGCATGCCGTCGCCTTCAATAAATTTGAAGCCGAAGAGTGCCCCTGCACCAAGTAATTCCCTTACGGCGCCAAGCAGAGTAAGGGCAAATGCAAATCCGAGTCCCATGCCTGCACCATCAACAAGAGAGGTTAAAACGGTATTTTTGGAGGCATAGGCTTCTGCACGGCCCAAAACGAGGCAGTTAACTACAATAAGTGGTATGAAAAGTCCCAGAGCATTGAACAGATCAGGGAGGTACCCTTTCATCACCAATTCAACCACAGTTACGAAAGTCGCAATTATTACGATAAAGGAAGGAATCCTTACTTTGTCGGGAATAAAATTTTTTATAAGTGAAACCACCAGATTGGACATTACCAGAACAAATGTTGTGGCCAGCCCCATACCCAGTCCGTTTACCGCTGAAGTCGTGACACCCAGGGTAGGGCACAAGCCCAGAAAAAGAACGAAAACCGCGTTATCTTTTATGAAACCTTTACTGAAATTTTGCCATTGATTCATATGCAGGTTTTATTTGAATTGGTTTAGCTGTTATTTTATTAATTTTCCTTCCACTCCATAAACTTATCGTAAGCGCGCTGCACGGCTTCACAATAGGCTCTGGAAGTGATTGTTGATGCAGTTATGGCATCTACTTCGCCATTATCCTTGGTTACCGCCAGTTCAAACTCTGAAGGGTCTTTTCCCTGAAACTGAAGGCTGAAATCTGATTTTTCTTTCTGGATCTTATCGCCCAATCCGGGAGTCTCGCTGTGTTCAAGCACCACAATGTCGATAATGGTTCCATCCATATCGAAGCCCACCATTAATTTGATCAGGCCGCTGAATCCCTTCATGGTCCATGTCTCTATTGCCACTCCCCTGAGTTGTTCTCCATTTTTGGCAGGATAAAAGACAAGACTGTCTCCGTCGGCAGGCACCTTAAACGATTCCTGATAGGGATTATTATCATAGTCGGGGATAATGTCCTGGATGGCATTGTTGATATTATTGATTTCAACCATCCGGATCGGCTCTTTTGTAAGTTCGTAAACGAACCCCAGTGTCCCGGATGCTATGAAGGTGACCATGAACAGGGTCAGAACCATATTTTTAAAACTTGATTCTTTTTTAGCCATTTTTTACTTCTCCAAAACGTTTGGGTTTTACATATTTATTAATAAGAGGGGTGAAGCCGTTCATAAAAAGGATCGCGAACTGAACTCCTTCGGGATAAGAACCGAAAACCCTGATCAGGACAGTTATTACCCCGATCCCCACGCCATAAATGATCATTCCTTTTTTGGTCATCGGAGAGGTCACATAATCGGTTGCCATATAAATAGCACCAAGCATTAGACCTCCGGTAAGAAGATGGAACAGGGGATCGGCAAATTTCTGATCGCTGAAAAACCACAGGGCTCCGGTAAAAACTGCCACCGTAAGTAAGATACTTACAGGAATGTGCCATGAAATGATTTTTTTCCATAGCAGATAGATGAGTCCGAGTAAAAGTGCGAATGCAGCAATTTCTCCGGCCGATCCCATCATTTTCCCAAGAAAAAGATCGGAATAGGAGGGTAGTTCTGACATGATTTCCGGCATTGTCATATCTCCGCCCCGGTTCTCATTTAAAAAGCTTAAGGCTGTAGGACCGGTAGTGGCGTCTGTATATGACCACCATTGCCCGGGTTCGGGGTAGGCAGTCAATGCAGCCGGAAAGGAGATAAATAAAAATACCCGGCCAACAAGAGCTGGATTAAATGGATTGTTCCCAAGTCCTCCAAAGGTCATTTTACCCACTCCAATAGCGACAAACGACCCCAATATTACCATCCATACCGGAAGATTTGAGGGAAGGCAGAAGGCAAGCAGTAGTCCGGTGAGTGCCGCTGAACCATCCAGGTGGGTTGTTTTTATCTTCATCAGGTATTTTTGAATCAGGTATTCAAAAACTACCGCCGATATAACTGCTGAAAGAGTAATAATGATCATCCCCACTCCAAAATAAAACACAGAAACCGCGAGCGCAGGGAGAAGCGAGAGTACTACTCCGTACATAAGTTTCGGCACCGACTCTTTTGAGGCCACATGGGGGGAGGGGGAAACTGTTAGAATTTTCATATCCTGGCTTTAGACAAATTTGTTTTAGTTCTTTCTGGCACGTATCATAACGCCAACATTAGATTTAGCTATTCTGATATAATCAAGGAGAGGCCGGTTTGAGGGGCATATATAACTACAGGATCCGCATTCGATACAATCCATAACCCTGTCTTTTTCGCAGCCTTCCCACATTTCTTTAGCCGACATTGCCTGTAATAAATAAGGTTCCAGTCCACTGGGACATACACCCACGCATTTAGTGCAACGGATGCAGGTAATTACCTCTTTACGGTGAGCTTCATTCTCCGGTATTACCAGAATGCCGGAACTTCCTTTGACAACGGGAACATCAAGATTGTTGATCGCTTTACCCATCATTGGGCCCCCATTTACTACTTTCCCTGTGTCATCGGGTAAGCCGCCAGCAGCATCAATCAGGGTCTGAACGGGAGTACCGATCCGGACAAGAAAGTTTGAAGGATTGTTCAACGACTTTCCGGTAACTGTTACCACCCGGTTTATAAGGGGTTTGTTTTTCTGTACTGCCTCATATGCGGCATAAATACTACCCACGTTGAATGCAACAACCCCCACATCTATGGGAAGCCCGCCTGAGGGCACCTCCCGACCCAGTAATGCTGCCACAAGCTGTTTTTCCCCACCCTGGGGATATTTTACTTTTAAAGCCTGAACCTCTATACCTTTTTCATTTTCTGCCAGACCGGTGAGATAATCAATTGCATCGGCCTTGTTATTCTCAATTCCGATAATGGCTTTATTAACTCCCAGTGCTTTCATCATCAGATGAGTACCCACCATGATTTCTTCGCCTTTTTCCATCATTAAGGCATGGTCGGCGGTGAGGTATGGTTCACATTCAACTGCATTTACGATAAGATATTCTGCTTTTTTTCCCTGAGGGACGGTGAGTTTTACATGTGATGGAAAAGTTGCACCTCCAAGCCCAACCAGACCGCTAGCCAGAATTTTATTCCTGATCTCTTCTCCACTGAGATCTATTTCTTTCCTGATTTCGGCCGACCGGTCGATCTCATCAATCCATTCGTCATTGGCTGTTTTGATCTGAACAGCCATCCGCTTATAACCAGTGCTATCAAGAAAATTGTCAATTTTCAGAACCTTTCCGGTTACCGACGAATGGATATTTGCAGAGACGAAACCGGCAGATTCAGCGATCAGTTGTCCGGTTTTCACCTCATCACCTTTTTTCACGAGGACTTTTGCAGGAGCTCCGATATGCTGAGCTACCGGAATGATTACCGTTTCCGGTGTCGGGGCAGGCTCAATGCTTTTTCCTGCGCTTAACTTATTTTCAGGTGGATGTACACCTCCTAAAGCAAATGTTTTTAGCACCTTATACCTCCTGATGTTTTTTTATTCTTTAACAGTTTCTTCTTTTTTATCTTCTTTAACTTTCCTTGGGGGGAAGTTTATTTCATGGATGGCATTCGTTGGACAAACCGGTGGACATTTTCTGCAAAGCCTGCATTTTTCCGGATCGATATAAGCCAGATTATTTTCCAGCGTAATAGCATCGAAAGGACATACCTTAACACATTTTCCACATCCAATGCATGCTACTTTACATGCTTTTCTTGCCACCCCGCCTTTTTCTTCGTTTATACAGCTGACGAAAATCTTACGGTCTTTCGGATTTTTTTTCCGCAATTCGATAATATCCCGTGGACAGGCTTCCACACACGCTCCGCAGGCCGTGCATTTGTCGTCGACTACCTCCGGGAGTCCTGTTTCAGGATTCATATGAATGGCATCAAAATCACAGGATTCAACGCAGTCGCCATGTCCCATGCACCCGTAAGGGCAATCGGATTCGCCCACATAAAGACTATGATTTACTACACATGTAGCAGCTCCTTCATAGTTGCTGGTTTTTGGGCGATGCTCCGGCGTACCGTGACACCTAACTACTGCAACGGTAGCCGCCTGTGTCTGTGCTTCACGGCCAAGTAAACCGGCTATTTTTGTCATGGTTTCATTACCGCCAACCGGACAATACAGGTCGCTCATGTTTTCAACCTTTACAAGAGCTTCAGCGAAAGCCCGGCATCCAGCAAAACCACACCCACCACAATTTGCGGCCGGTAATTCCGCTTCAACTTCATCAATACGGGGATCTTCATAGACTTTAAATTTCTGAGCAACAAAATAAAGGATCACTGCTGCAACAATCCCTATTGCACTCAGAGAAATGATTGTATATAAAACAATTGGACTCATATATCAGCCTTCTTTTCTTACTGAAAAAATAAATTTTTGATTGATCTTATCTCGAAATATATAAATGCTTAAGTAATAGGGAATAAGCAAGGAAAGGGAAAAAACGCCGGAATTAACTTCGCCCAGGCCTAATGCGCTGAGGATGAGTAGGCTAAATAGAAAAAGAAGAAAGGGGTATACATAGCCGATCAGAACGGCGCGCGTTCCCTGGTTTATTGTCATAAGGATATTTACCGGCTCGCCAACAATGTAATTGTCAGAGGTGTTTTTAACGATCACCTCTTTATCTTTCATCTCGGATGCAGAGCAAAGGCCTTTTGCATGACAATCGCCACAGGCTGAATGACTTGTAAACTTCACTCTCATTCCCTCTTCCGAAATACTCTCAATAAAGCCTTTATGTTGAATAGTTGAAGTAGCAGGCATTTGATATTTCTTCTTTGAAATTGGATACAAAAATAAGATTACAATGTAATTATAGACTGCTTTTTATCATATTCAGAGTGAAAGAGAATAATTTATTCTGATTTTAAATAGTGTCCGTCCACAGTATAACCTGTCATGCTCAGTTGCCTTGATTTTCTATGAGTCCCGATACTATTCCCGCACCTAAAAGGCAGAGGGGGATACCTCCTCCCGGGTGGACACTCCCCCCGACAAAATATAAACCTTCCAGCTTTGAACTGAAATTCGGGTGCCGGAGAAATGCGGCAAATTTGGAATTGGAACTGGAGCCATAGAGTGAACCCTTAAAAGAAGATGTTCTGCTTTCAATGCCGTGAGGATCCAAAATATATTCGGCCATGATGTCTTCTTCTATACTGCGACCTGTTATGGCCGATATTTTTTTTATAATATTATTTCTTGTTCTATGAATGATCTTTTCCCAGTCCTGTCCTTCATCGCGCGGGGCATTTACCATTACAAACCAGTTTTCATGTCCTTTGGGAGCGTCATCCGGTTTCTCTTTCGAACTGATATTTATATAAATGGTAGGGTCTTCATTTATATCCAACCGCTTAAAGAGGTAATCGAATTCTTCCGGATAATTATTGCTGAAGAATATATTGTGTAACTCAAGTTCGGGAAAAGTGTTTTTCATTCCCCAGTAAAAAACAAGGGCAGAGCTGGAGCGTTCCTGGCTGAGTATTTTTTCCGGTTGCCGCATTTCACTCAATAATTTCCGGTAAGTTGGAACTATGTCCATATTGCTAATAACCGTATCGGCTTCATAGCTATTTTTTCCGGTTTCCACGCCGGTTACTTTCCCTTTTTCATAAAGAATAGTCGTAACTTCTTCCGAAAACCGGAATTCTACTCCCAGGTCTTTTGCCAGCTTATAAAGGCTTAAGGTAATGTTGTACATTCCTCCTTCGGGGAAGTAAACACCCGTTCCGTATTCAAGAGCCGAAATGAGGGTAAGGATGCCGGGTGCCCTGTATGGACTTGAACCATTGTAGGTAGCCATCCTGTTGAACATTTGCACCAGCTTTGGATGTTTAAGACGCTTCTTGTTCGCCTGATCCATAGTTTTGAAAATATCCATCTGATGAATATAGGTACCGGCTTTTAAAAGATCTGCTGAAAAATAGTTTTTGAGCTTGTGGAGGGATTTTTCAAGGAAAACCGGGGATGTTATCCTGTGTAATTTTATTGCATGGTCGATGTAGTTTTCAATAGTATTCTGGTCAACGCCAAGTTTTTTTTCAATTTCTCCGGAAAGCTTTTTCTTGTCAGACCATGCATGAATTACGGCCCTGTCTTGCCAGAAATATTTACAGGCCAGATCAATTTTTTTATATTGGAAATAATCTTTCGGGTCTTTTCCCGCAAGCACAAATAGTTCATCAACCAGGGAAGGCATGGTAAACAATGAGGGGCCAAGATCAAAGCGGTAATCATCAATCTCTATCAGGCCGAGTTTCCCCCCGGGTGTTTTACTTTTTTCGAAAACAGTAACTTCCATTCCTTTAGCTGCCAGCCGAATTGAAGTTGCAATACCGCCGATTCCGGAACCAATGATCAGGGATTTTTTTTTCATTTCTTTTTTTGTTTTTTCTACAATACCGGGTAAGCGGCCAGTAATCATTGGTCAGGCCCGGGAACAGGATTAACTAATAATACCCCATTCCAGTCCTTTTTGTCTGGTTTTTTTCATTTCATTTTTTAACAGAAGGTTCTTTTCCGAGTTCAATCCCGGGTCCGAGTCTATGATTTCCCCTGCTATATCCCGTGCATATTGCAATATTTGTCCGTCTTTTCCCAGATGTGCAATTTTCAGATCAAAGGGGATCCCGCTTTGCTGGGTTCCTTCAATATCCCCGGGCCCCCGTAATTTAAGATCCGTTTCAGCGATCTCGAAACCATCATTTGACTTTACCATAGTCTCAAGTCTTTTTCTGCCATCTTCCGATAATTTGTAACCCGACATTAACACACAGTAGGACTGGTCGGCTCCGCGACCTACTCTTCCCCTCAACTGGTGCAATTGACTAAGTCCAAAACGTTCTGCACTTTCGATTACCATAACGGAAGCATTCGGAACATCCACACCTACTTCGATCACGGTTGTGGCTACCAGTATATGCATTTTTCCTTCTTTGAAAAATTTCATGGAAATGTCTTTTTCCTCTGTTTTCATTTTTCCGTGAACAACACCTACAAAATATTGTGGTGGGGGGAAATCCCGTACCAGGCTCTGATATCCGTCTTCCAGATCTTTGTAATCCATTTTTTCAGACTCTTTGATAAGTGGATAAACAATATAAACCTGTCTGCCTGCAGCAATCTGTTTTCGCATAAAGCCATGGAGCTGTAATCTTTTATTATCGTATATGTGAAGGGTTTTTACCGGTTTCCTTCCCGGGGGAAGTTCATCGATCACCGATACTTCCAGATCTCCGTAAAGTGTCATGGCCAGTGTTCGGGGTATTGGGGTGGCGGTCATAACAAGTACATGAGGTAAGTTTTCACTTTTCTGCCAAAGACGTGCTCTCTGCGCGACCCCAAAACGGTGTTGTTCATCGATGATCACCAGGCCAAGCCTGTTGAACTGAACAATATCCTCAATCAGAGCATGTGTTCCCACAAGTATTTTAAGGCTGCCTTCTTTCAGAGCATGATGAAGACTTTCTCTTTTCTTTTTTCTTGTTGAACCTGTGAGCAAACCGCATTCTATATCCATACCTTCCAGAAATTTTGTAATGGTAGCGAAATGCTGGTTGGCAAGGATCCCGGTGGGGGCCATCAGGCATACCTGAAAACCATTATCCAGAGCAATCAGTGCAGTCATAAGGGCCACCAGTGTTTTCCCACTGCCCACATCCCCCTGCAGCAGCCGGTTCATCTGTTTTCCCGATCCAAGGTCCTTTCTGATCTCCTTAAGCACTCTCTTTTGTGCCCCGGTTAATTCGAAGGCCAGGTTCTTCCAGTAAAAATCATTGAAATATTCCCCTACTTTTTCAAAAACATATCCCTTAAACTTCTTGTCCCTGCCTGCCTTCAGGCTGAGGATCTTCAGTTGTATGTAAAACAATTCTTCGAATTTAAGCCGATATTCGGCTTTTTTGAGAATTTCCAGGTTATCAGGATAATGGATATTTCTTATGGCTTCCCAGAGAGGGATCAGGCCGGCTTTTTTCAATAAATACGAAGGCAGTGTCTCTTCGATATTTTTGCCGGTTTTCTCAAGTAAGCTGTAAACGAGTTTTTGTATTGCTTTTGATGTGAGATAATTATTTTTCAGCTTTTCTGTCGTGGTATATAAAGGTTGAAGCCGGGTTGAAAGAAGCTTTTCTCTGGATATCTCGTCAATATCGGGATGGACCAGATTGATCCTGTTTTTGAATACCGTAGGTTTACCGAAGACAATGTATTCATTTCCGGGTTTGTAATTTTCCGGAATCCATTTAAAGCCCTTAAACCAGATAAGCTCTATTATCCCTGTCCCGTCTGTGAATCCGGCCACAAGTCTGCCAGGCCCTCTTTTGGCACCTGCTTTTTCGTATCCCGTGATTTTACCCTTTAACTGAACATAAGGCTGATCGGAATCGAGCTCACGGATCTTGTAAAACCTCGTACGGTCGATATACCGGTAAGGAAATGAATATAAAAGATCACGAAAGGTGAATATCCCCAATTCCTTATTCAGGAGTTCAGCTCTTTTGGGACCTACTCCGCTAAGAAATTTAATGTCTGTATTCAGGAATTCTTCCATGAAAGTTTATTTGTGCCGGGAAAAGTTTTATCTTTTAAATATCGTAAAAATCGTAAATATTAAGGTACAGCCTTAAAAGAAATAATTATTAAAATTTTAAAACAATGAAACAATTATCTGAAAGTCTTGTTTTTATCTCAGAACTTAAAGAATTAAAATATTTATAAATTCGGGTACTGAATGAGAGGACAAATCTGGCTGTTTTTCATAATTATATCGGTTTTTATTATACTGGTTGATCTCTATACCTACCGTGGAATAAATCAACTTGTACAAAATCTGAGCGGTAGATATGCTTCATTTATAAAAATCACATTCTGGATAATAACCACCGTTACACTTATTATATTATTATGGCTTTTTCTGAATCGTCAGCAATACACATACGAAGAGTTTTTTCGTCGTTTGACTGCATTTAATGGTTTTTTCATTCTTTTTTATGTTTCCAAACTTCTTTTCATTGTTTTTCTTTTGCTGAAGGATCTTACTGATCTGGCAATAAATGTATGGGCGCATATCCAGTCCGACAAATCCGTTGTCTCTTCCGGAGGAAATAAGATCAGCCGCACCGATTTTTTTCTTAAGGCCGGTCTGATACTTTCAGCCATACCCTTTCTGGGCATCCTGCATGGAATAGCTTTGGGCAAATATAATTTCACAGTGAAAAGAATTAGACTTACTTTTCCCAACCTCCCACCCGCATTCGACGGATTAACCCTGGTTCAGATCAGCGATCTGCATATCGGGAGTTTTGGCAAGGATACAAGTGAGATTGAACGGGCAGTTGAGATCGTAAACAAATTGAATCCTGATTACATCCTTTTTACCGGCGATATGGTGAATAACAGAGCTCTGGAAATGAAACCTTTTATCTCCACCCTGAGAAAACTCAAATCAAAATCAGGAAATTATGCGATTTTGGGAAATCACGATTACGGAGAATACTATCCATGGTCATCAGAAGAAGAAAGGGAGGAGAATATGGAAAGCCTTTTGAGCCATCTTTCTGATAGCGGTTTTCGCTTGTTAAATAATGAATCTGTTGTTATGGAAAGAGAAGGTCAGAAAATCCTGCTGGCTGGTGTTGAAAACTGGGGCTTGCCCCCCTTTCCACAGCACGGAGATCTGGGTAAAGCACTAAAGAGTGCTGAAGATACGGGATTTACTATATTAATGTCTCATGATCCCTCACACTGGGATGCCGAGATTATCGGAAAAACCAATGTGGATCTGACACTTTCAGGTCATACCCACGGGATGCAGTTTGCCATTAATATACCCGGATGGAGATGGAGCCCTGTAAAATTAAAATATCCACGATGGGCGGGTTTGTATACGGAAGGGAAGCAACATCTGTATGTTAATATTGGTCTTGGATTTATTGCATTTCCCGGAAGGGTGGGGACACCACCGGAGATTACTGAATTCACTTTATACAGTGATAAAAAGAAATTATAAGAATATTAATAGTTTAACCATATTTTTTTAGGAGATCATCGGAAAGCTATGGTAAGCTTTCGGAATTTTTCTGCAAACACTAAACCCGAACACCGGATGGAATTGCACCCCTTGATTTATAATACGCTGATTGATCCTCTTCTGAAGAGCATGAGGAAAAGAATCCTTACTTATGTTGGCAAAGGACAGAAGGTAGTAGACATTGCCTCTGGAACAGGACAGCTTGTTCGTGAGCTGTCCGAAAAATCCGAAATGGTTACTGGAGTCGAATTGGAAGCTTCTATGATCAGGTATTCCGATAAACGTTTAATCAAGGAACAGGCTACCGGCATTTCATTTGTTCAGGCAGATGCCAGGAATCTTTATGCTTTTGAAGATGAGAGTTTTGATGTAGCTACTATGTCTCTTGCCCTTCATCAGTTTGATCCGGAAGACTGGGACATTATTCTTGCGGAAATTTTTCGTATTGCGGAAACCCTGATTATTGCCGATTACAGTTATCCCTTACCTACAGGCTTTAAGAGAAAAATGGTTTATATAATTGAAAGAATTGCCGGTAAGGAACATTACAGGAATTTTAAGGCTTTCATGAATAAGGGCGGTGTTATTCCGGTGGCTGAAAAAAATTCCTTAAAATGTATACATAGCGAATTATCGGGATCCGGTGTATTTTCAATGTATGTATTAAAAAAAGCGGAAAAGTGATTTTTTTTGATCATATATCCCTGCCATTGCCAGGCATTTTTAATATTTTTCTATCTTTAGACCTGCAAAATCAGCAGCTAACATCGTTTTAGCATATCCTATGTACGGAAGAATCTTACTTCTGATCCTGACATGCGACACATCCTCTTGCATTGAATCTCTGAAGAGTGAAATGAAATAATTATGCTTAAACTGGTCTTCAGATATCTTATTTACAAAATTTTCGCAGGTCATCGCTACGGTCACGGAATTCATTCACCCTTTGCTTATTCTTTTATAAGAAACGTCCTTGTAGATAAAGTAAAGGATGAAAAACTGGATAAGGTGATTAATTGGCACCGGAAAATCAAAAATACCCGTTTGCCCGGCAACATAAAAGGATACGGAGCAGGATCTTTGTATAAAAGGACATTATCGGCCGGTAAAAGGATACCTGCATCTAAAATAGGCGTATCACCCAAATACGGAAAAATGCTCTACAAACTTGTCCGCGAGTATACACCCAAACTTATTATCGAACTGGGTACAGGGAGCGGAGTGAGTACTGCATATCTTGCTTCAGGGAATGAAAACACGGAAGTGATCACGGTAGAAGGAAGTCCGGAAAGAGTGGCTTTCGCCAGAGAGATGCTTTCAGAGACGGGAACCGGAAATATTAAATTCATATCTGCTGAATTTAATGTCTTTCTTGAAGACTTCACCCCCGGTAAAAAACCATTTCTCGCATTTATTGACGGGGATCACAGCTTCGAACCCGTCATGCACTATTTTAACTGTTTCGCTGAAATGGCTGATGAAGATTCAATAATCGTATTTGATGATATTCGCTGGTCGGCTGAAATGGAAAAGGCCTGGAAGACAATTGCTGACGACTCCAGAGTAACTGTTTCCATCGACCTTTTTTTCATGGGGATCGTTTTTTTCAAAACTACTGTTACACCTCAGAAGTTAATTGTGAACTTTTAATACTCAGAAAATGTTTTTTCACGTTTATATGATTAAATTCGTAAAAATTTACACATTTGGTTATGGGAAAAATAATTGATCTGGATCATATCGTAAAACATTATTATATCGGATCCATCGTCGTAAAGGCAATACAGTCTATTACCATGAGCATTGAAAATAATGAATATGTTGCAATAATGGGTCCCTCAGGATCAGGAAAATCCACCCTTATGAACATTCTCGGGTGTCTTGATACTGCTACCCGTGGAAAATATATTTTGAATGGAACCGATGTAAGCAAAATGGACGATAATGAACTGGCAGACGTACGAAATGCGGAAATCGGTTTTGTTTTTCAGACCTTTAATCTGCTTCCAAGGTATACGGCCCTGGAAAATGTCATGCTTCCGCTGATCTATGCCGGAAAATCAAAAGCCCTCCGTGAAGAACGGGCAAAGAAAGTATTGGATGATGTTGGACTTGGCGACAGAATGCTTCATAAGCCCAATGAATTATCCGGTGGGCAAAGGCAGAGGGTTGCGGTTGCCCGTGCTATGGTAAACGACCCCTCTATTATACTTGCGGATGAACCGACAGGCAACCTGGATTCCAGAACTTCCGAGGATATTATGAGTTTATTCGGAGAGATCCATGAAAGAGGCAATACCATGATTCTTGTAACCCACGAGGAGGCAATTGCCAAACATGCTCACCGTATCGTAAGGCTGATGGACGGCTATATTGATTATGACAAGATAAATGAACATCCCATAAAAAGCATTGTTAGTAGCTAAAAATTCATTGTGAAGATATACACCAAAGGAGGAGATAAAGGGACTACCGCACTTATTGGCGGTAAAAGGGTGCCTAAGTATCATTTGAGAATTGAAGCATACGGTACCGTGGATGAACTAATAGCATATATTGGTCTTTTAAGGGATTCTTATGAAAATGAGTATTATAAAAATGTGCTGATTAAAATACAGGACAAACTAATGACATGTTCGTCATTACTTGCGGCTGATTGTGACGGCTGTGAAAATGAATTGCCCCAGATCCATGAGGATGATGTGAAAGATCTTGAAAATGAGATTGATAAGATGGAAGCGGAACTATCGCCGCTAAAATCTTTCATACTCCCTGGCGGTAATCCGGTTGTTTCTTTTTGTCATATTACAAGAACCATTTGCAGAAGATCCGAAAGAATTACAGTACGTATGGCAGAGGAATTTGAGGTTGATTATTTGGTTATTAAATACTTAAATAGACTATCAGATTTCTTTTTTGTGTTTTCGCGATTGATTTCCAGAGATTTAGATGTTAAAGAAATTCCCTGGCAACCTAAATTGTAAATATTAAAAAAGTTTTTAAATTTGCGGAATTTTAATGCTATTTGCTTATAATAGTCAAAAAGCGATTTTAATATGTATTGGACACTTGAATTAGCATCAAAACTGGAAGATGCGCCATGGCCGGCAAGTAAGGAGGAACTTATCGATTACGCGATACGTTCAGGCGCCCCTCTCGAGGTAATAGAAAACCTGCAGGAAATTGAAGATGAGGGCGAAATTTATGAAAGCATTGAGGATATCTGGCCCGATTATCCAAGTAAGGATGATTTCTTTTTTAATGAAGATGAATATTAGCCGTTTTAACAAGTAGTTTTTATCGGAATTATTGGTAAAAAAAATATTCACAAACAAAAAAGTGCAAATGGCAGAAGGTTTTATGAAAGATCTTCTGCCGTTTTTTATGTCAAATAGTATCAGTGTTAATTCCGGACTGTTCATGTACGGAATACTAACCGGTCGGAAGTTACATTACCTTATAAATGAAACAATGATCTGAAGTGAAGATTACTATGTTTTATTCCCAGCGGAAAACATCATGCCGGTTTTTTGGACGGAAATTTTCATACCATACGAAGTTTTCAAATTTAGCTTTGGCAGGGGGAAATTTATCGAGGGGGTAAAAAGTGCCGTCTGTATCGGGCTTAAAAACAATTTTCCGGATTTCATTGTCTGAAAAATAAATTTCCAGGTCGGAGCTTTCAGCTTTATTCACACCTATATATTCTTTTTTCTTCATTTCCTTTTCTTCACTGGCATAATAGATTGACTGTGAATTTCCATCCACTGATATTTTTTGAAGTTCAGAATCCCTGATATAGCCCGTCATATTACGGCCTTTTATCTGATTGAATTTTATGCTGTCTTCCAACGAAATAATGAATGCCGAATTGATCATCTCCAGCCTGTCGAGTTGTTGATTTTTCGTGTAAATTTCAATTTTTTCCGCAGATAGCTGATTTTCGTCGGACCATAAGACTGGTTCTCCAAAAAACCGAAAAACAGAATCTATGCCAGTGTAAATAAGAGAATCACATTTTCCCTGAATATCGTCACGATAAAATTTAACTTTGTAAAAGGCTTTTATAAGGCGTTTTTCGGGTATAGTGTCGGGAACAGACAATAGCGTGTCGGCATGTACAAAAAGAGAATCACCCTTATCGATCTGCACCATCAATGCAGAATCGGTTAGCATTGCAAATTCTGTCTTTTCGTTATAGATAGCAACATTTCCCAGAAGGATCATATTCTGAGTGGTGTCGATAAATTCAACATTTATGTATGCTTTACCCAGACCTTCATCCCTGTCATAATATATGGAATCGCCCTTAAGGGTCTTTCCTTCATTTTGAAGGTATGCATTTTTATTAAACTGTGAAATATTATTTTGGGTGTCATACCAGCCGTTTTCGCAATAGATGAAATTTTCATCTGAGATTATATCTGTAGGCCCCAGAAAATAGGCCACTTCAGTAACGGTATTGTACCTTAGGGTATCGGAATACATATTATATTCCGGGTTGATAACGACTACTGAATCCTTGAAAAAGAATAATTTCTCCTTCGTATAATAATATCCCTGATGACTGATCAGCGTGTTGTCTCCATTTATTATACGACCTCCTCCCAGGTAATAGGCAAGATCTTCCCCAAAATTATGATCAATATAATCTGTTGTCAGTCTGTTTTCGCTATCGATCAGGATCACATTTTCCCTGACATTGGCCATCCGTGTATTTCCATTGTACTTAAGATAGTCGCCATACAAATCAAGTGTATCTCCCTGCCATAGATGTACATTTGAGAAAGACTCGACCCTGTTTTCTTCAGAAAAATACCAGGCACTGTCGCAGGTCATGTATATATCCTCATGCTTAAAACGAACATCTCCCAATAGTCTCTTGGCTCCGCTTCCCAGATTACTGTCGAACTCGATATAATCGGCATTAATCTCTATTTGCTTTATTTCCTGGCCTTCAACTGCTGCACTTATGAGCATGACGAGGATAATGAGTAATCCTCCGGGGAGCGGAGAAAAAGGAATCACCCTGTTTTCTCTTTTTTTTATCATTGTGGATAAGGAATATGAAAGCTTATTATCTTTATCTGGCCCAGTTTTCCTTTAAGAACTGGCAATTCTGATATGAGGGATCCACCCGGTAATAAGTTTCCTGCTGTTTTTCCCGGATCCATTCCTCAATTACTTTGTTCTTCTTATCATTCAGTGCCATTGTCTGAATCAGTAAATAATCCTGATCCAGATTTGCCCTGTGGGGATCTGTTCTTGATTTAAGTTTTAAGACTTTATAAGCTATTTTACCGTTCTTGTCAACCGATTCAAAAGGATCTGAGATCTCGCCTACCTTGAGATCCCGTGCAACCAGATAATCTTTGGTTTCCAGTTGTTTAAGTTCGAATCTTGAGGAATTATCACTGGGATTGACCATTAATCCCTTATTAAGGGCTGTATTTTTATCCTGAGAGAAATACCTTGCAGCAAGTTCGAAGCTCATACTGTCCTTTCTGATCACATCAACAATGCTATCCAGTTTCGACATTGCTTTTTTCCGGGCATCCAGATTTACTTTTGGTTTCATTAAAATATGGCGTGTACGAATTCGATCATCTTTTCTTTCGACCAACTGAATGATATGAAAACCGAATTCACTTTCCACTATTTTGGAAACCCCACCTTCTTTTAAAAGAAAAGCTGCTTTGGCATATTCAGGGTCAAGTTCGCCTTTTCCCATAAATCCTATATCTCCACCATTTGCTGCCGAAGGTCCTTCTGAATAAAGAATGGCAAGGGTCTCGAAACTTTCTCCTTCCATTATCCTTTTTCTGAGTTCCAGAAGTCTTTCTTTGACCTCAAAAGTTGCTTCATCTCCAAGAGGAGGGTAAAGCATAATTTGCTGAACCTCGACCTGGGCATCAATAGAAGGAATACTGTCAGGAGGCAGGTTCCTGTAAAACTTTTTCACTTCCGATGGGGTAATCTTAACATCCTGAGTTATTTCCCCCTGCATTTGCTGGGTAATCAATTGCTCACGCAGAACTTCACGTAAATCCTCCTTGATCTGAATCATGGATTTTCCAAAATATTCTTCCATTTCTTCTTCGGAACCAATTTGGGATATGAAGTATCTCAGACGCTGATCGAGTTGCAACTCCACAGTTGATTCCGAGACTTCAATACTGTCGATTTTAGCCTGGTTTAAAAGTAACTTCTGTTCAAGGAAATCCTTTAGCAGAAAACAACGCATGTCAGGTAAATTCACTCCCTGTGCACGGTATTGAAGATATTGGTTTTCAATATCAGATTGAAGGATCGTATAATCACCGACAACGCCAACAACCTGATCAATTAGCCTGGCTTGTGTCCACGCGGAGGCAGAAAAAGCAGTTATAGTAAATGTAAGTATGAGTTTTCTAATCAATTTCATTATCATTATTTTAATTAAATATACTGCAAAAAACATGCAGTAATTAGTAAATTTCGACCTGGTTTCTGCTTAAACCTTCTCTGTAAACTGTATTTTCCAGGTCCTGAAGGTATTCCAGTTTTCTTTTGTTTATTAAAACTGTTCTGATATTTTCATCCACCATTGAAAGAGGTTTTACTTCCCCTTCTTTTTTCCTGTTGTTTATGCGGATAAAGTGATAGTGATCAGTCCCTCTGGATTCGATGTTTTTATTATAATTTAGGTATCTTGAAGGGTTGTCAATATTCAACGGGGTTGTATCAATAAGGTCGGCAAACTGTATCCATGTGGAATCGTTTATAGCATATGCTTCTGCGTATTCGGCACAGTATTCCCTTAGTAATTTTGCATAATCTTCACGGTCCGACCGGTACCATCTTCTTACATCGCTTATCCTTGGGGCAGAAACAGGAACCTTAATATAGGTAACCTGCACAATATCGCTTTCAAGTACATAATTCGAGGCATTTTCCTCATAGTATCGTTCTATTTCTTCCTCTTTTACAAGGCTATCCAGGTTCTGTGAAAGAAGGCTCTGTTTGTACTTGAATATCAGAAGTGAAGAACGGTATTCCTCTACTTGTTTTTCTATCTCCCTTAAATTTTCAGGAAGATGAATCTCTGCCTGCTTCAGGAGAAGGCGGTTTTGTATCCATTCTTCGATCAGCCTGCGCGATATTCTTATACTGTCCTCATAATCAAGTCCTTCAGGAATCTTGTCTATGAGATCTGATGGGTGCAGATATTCACCATAGACCCTTGCCACCGGTTTTTCTTTCACTTCATCTTTTTGCTGAACACATGACGAACTGATCAATATACCAGTGATAAGAAAAATGAAACAGGTTTTCGATGTCATTATCAGTCTTTTATTTTTGACAGAAGTTCTCTGTTTACTTCAACCTCGTATTTTTCCCGTAATTCTTTTAACCACTGCTCCTCGAGATACTTTTGATAATCGGCGATTACAAGTCCTCTTGTTTCATCAAGTTCCTTGATTTCGGGTTTAAGTATACGGGTAACAACAATAAAGGCTGGATCTCCATTTCTGGTGAAGGTTTTACCAAGTCCTTTTTTCCATTTCATCTCAGCAAGCTTATCGTTTTCGCCTTTCTCGTATTTTTCGTAGATGATCTCCATGCAGGTATCACTCGTATCTTCTTTGCAGAACTTCGAATAGAGTTTATCGGGATCAAATCTATTTCTTTTAACCCACCTGGAAGTTCTTTTTCTTACCTTATCATAAATGCTGCTGTCTTTCACGATTATCGTATAAGTTTCTGCTCTTGGTTCCCACATGTAATTATCCTTATTCCTTTCATAGAATTCTTCAAGTCCGGTTGTGTCTTCTACGGCTTTTGTCCATACGAGCTTATCCGTGAGATCGAAAAGCAGAATACCGTCATGGTATTCCTGAACGATATACTTGTATTCGGGATGTTTTTCCTCAAGGTTATCCTCTTCATATTGCAGGATTTCCTCTTTTTCGAAAGGCTCATAATATGAACCAAGGAGAATGCGAAAATCCACCGGCTTTCTTTTTGTCGCCTTTTCTTCGAAGTATTCAGCAAAATCCTTTATTCTTACGTCCAGGTCTCCAATAGTAAATACCGGAAGGTCAAAATATGCCGCAGCTTTATCGGCCGTCCATTCTCCCTTAAATACACTTGAATCGAGTGTGGATATCATTTTCCGATAATTCTCTTCGTAGAAATTATAGCCATAATCTTCTTTAAGCTGGGAAATGAAAGCCAGATCCTTTGATTTTCCCCGGTCGCCTTTTTTAATATTACTCAGGATCTCAGGTTTTACTTCTTCATAAGTTCCGATGTTTTTTTTGTCAAGCAGCTTTATGATATGCCATCCATAACCGGATTTAACCGGCTGGCTTATTTCCCCTGTTTTTTCAAGAGCAAAAGCCGTAGAATCGAAAACCGGAATCATCTGCCCGGAGCTGAATGCAGGCAGTTTTCCGCCCTGCCTGCCACTTGACTGGTCGTCGGAATATCGCTCTGCCATTTTTGCGAATTCAGTGCCCATTTGCAGACTGTCATGAATCATATGGATTTTTTCCTTAACTTCCTCTGCTTC
This sequence comes from uncultured Bacteroidaceae bacterium, assembly GCA_964426915.1. Classification (GTDB taxonomy): domain Bacteria; phylum Bacteroidota; class Bacteroidia; order Bacteroidales; genus CAYRTD01. The sequence continues at coordinate 22,501 of CAYRTD010000021.1, forward strand.
TTCTGTGCTCATCGATTCCGGAGCTCTCAGGAATATATGGGCTACCTCGACAGAACCTTTTGCTGGCCGGCGTTCATTAATTTTTATAATATGATACCCAAACCCGGATCTTACCGGCAGGGAAATGGCTCCAACCGGGGTGCCATATGCAGCGCTTTCGAAAGGATAGACCATCCGGAAGGCACTGAACCACCCTAATTTTCCTGAATTTGTTTTTGCCGAAGGATCATCGGATACTGCACGCGCAACTTTTTCAAAGTCTTCACCACTCATTACTCTTTCCCTGATTTCCATGATCTTGTTGTATGCATGGAGTGTGTCCTCCGGAGAAGCGTCATCGCCTAACCTGACCATGATATGGCTGGCATTTATTTCTTCTTTCATTCGTTCATAGGCCTCCCGTGCATATTCTTCAGTCAGTTCTTCACTGCTGAGATAAGGCTGGGCAAGTTGTTTCTTGTAGGAAGTAAACTCATCCAGAAACCGGCTTGCGGTATCCATGCCCATTTTTTCAGCTTCAATAACTTTTAGCTTGTAATTAATGAACATCTCCAGATATTCTTCAACACTTTGTTGCTGAGCAACTTTTTCACTGTTGTTCTTCTTATATACACGCTCAAATTCTCCGGCAGTTATTTCTCTGTCGTCGATAGTAATTAACACTTCATCTTTATAATCTTGTGCACTGATAAATGAAAAGAACATAAAAAGTAAAAGCGATAAAGAAATTGTCTTCCTCATAACTATTTGTTTAAATTATTGGTTGATTTTTAAATAACGATTAAGTCACATTATTATTACCTGCTGTAATTTGGAGCTTCACGGGTAATGGTTACGTCATGCGGGTGACTTTCGGCAACTCCTGCATTTGTTATCCTCACAAAACGTGCTTTTTTCAAAGTATTGATATCCGGGGCGCCGCAATATCCCATACCTGCCCGGAGTCCTCCGAGTAACTGATAAATTACTTCTGAGAGAAGTCCTTTATACGGTACTCTGGCGGCAATACCTTCGGGAACAAGTTTCTTAATATCTTCTTCTACATCCTGAAAATACCTGTCTTTGGAACCTTTTTGCATAGCTTCAATTGAACCCATTCCGCGATAGGATTTGTATTTTCTTCCGTTATAAATGATTGTCTCACCCGGTGACTCTTCAACACCGGCAAATAAAGATCCTGCCATGATAGAATCCGCACCGGCAGCAATGGCTTTAACGATATCACCCGAGTAACGGATTCCGCCATCGGCTATTACCGGTATGCCTGAAGATTCAGCTTCTTTCGCCACTTCATAAATTGCAGTCAGTTGCGGAACACCCACTCCGGCAATAATTCTTGTGGTGCATATGGAACCGGGTCCTATCCCGACTTTTAGTCCGTCGGCACCCGCGTCAATGAGCGCTCTTGCGGCTTCAGAAGTTCCAATATTACCCACAACAATGTCGACATATTCATTACCGAATTCAGCCTTTATTTTTTTCAGCGTCTCCAGAACCCCTATATGATGTCCGTGGGCAGTATCAATTACAACGGCATCAACACCGGCATCAACCAGCGTCCTTACCCTTTCAACAGCATCGGTAGTAACCCCGATTGCTGCAGCAACCCTCAGGCGTCCTTTTGAGTCCTTACATGCATTGGGCCGGTCTTTTGATTTTGTTATGTCTTTATAGGTAATGAGCCCGATAAGCCTGAAGTCATTGTCGACTACCGGTAACTTTTCAATCTTGTGCATTTGAAGGATTTCAGCCGCTCTGGCCAGATCAGTCTTTTTCGTGGTAGTGATGATGTTTTCTTTCGTCATTACCTCACCAATGGGCCTTTCCATGGTTCTCTCAAACCTCAGATCACGGTTGGTGACAATTCCAATCAGCTTTTTTTTGTCATTCACAACCGGTATTCCTCCAATCTTGAATTCTTTCATGATGTCCAGCGCATCACTTACGGTTGAATCTATTTTTATAGTGATGGGATCATGGATCATTACACTTTCTGCTCTTTTTACCTTCCTGACCTGCAGAGCCTGCATTTCTAAGGTCATATTCTTATGAATGACTCCCATTCCTCCTTCACGTGCAATTGCTATTGCAAGACCCGCTTCTGTTACAGTATCCATAGCTGCCGATACGATGGGTGTGTTCATTACAATATTCCGTGAAAATTTACCGGATAGATCGACATCCCGGGGAAGGGTTTGTGAGAAAGCCGGAACCAGCAATACGTCATCAAATGTAAGTCCCTCACTATTAATCTTATCGCTAATAAATGACATTGTCTTTTTTTTGATTAAATTTAAATGCTCCGAAATTACAAAAAATTGCCCAATTACTATCTGTTTTTTAACTTTGATTAACACTTGTAAATTTAAGAACCAATAGAGATTGCGCAGACATAAATATGATATTTCTTAAATCCGGATTATTCACTTGGAAGACTTCACTCAAATATTAACCCGTTATTGGGGATTTAATAAATTCAGACCACTTCAGGAAGATATTATCCGATCCGTTTTTAATGGTAAGGATACCCTGGGTTTGCTTCCCACGGGAGGAGGGAAATCCATAACTTTCCAGGTTCCGGCTCTGGCAAAGGAAGGTATTTGCCTGGTTATTACACCGCTCATCGCACTGATGAAAGACCAGGTGTACAATCTGAATAAAAAAGGTATAAAGGCAGTTGCCGTACATTCCGGCCTTAGCAGAGAAGAGATTGATATAACACTTGATAATTGTATCTATGGCGATTTTAAATTTTTGTACCTGTCACCCGAGAGGCTGGGTACGGATATCTTTCGTAGCCGTGTTCAGAGCATGAATGTAAATCTTATCGCAGTTGATGAATCTCACTGTATTTCCCAGTGGGGATATGATTTCCGGCCTTCTTACCTTAAAATATCAGAATTGCGGGAACTTGTACCGGAGGCTCCCTATCTGGCACTCACAGCTACCGCTACGCCTAAGGTAGTAGAAGATATTATGGAAAGACTGGAATTCAGGGAACGCAATCTTTTTCAAAAAAGTTTCGAACGTAAAAACTTAACATACAGGGTCGATCATGTTGAGGATAAGATCCGGAGATTACTCGCTTATTGTAAGGATATTAAAGGGAGTGGTATTGTATATGTCAGGAACAGGAAAAAAACCAGGGATATCTCCGACATACTTAAATCTCATGATATTTCAGCCGATTATTATCATGCCGGATTAAGTTATGATCTCAGAAGTGCAAAACAGGAAGACTGGCAAAAGGGAAAAACACGGATCATCGTATCTACCAATGCTTTCGGTATGGGTATAGATAAACCCGATGTTAGACTTGTTGCACATTTTGATCTGCCCGATTCACCGGAAGCGTATTTCCAGGAAGCCGGAAGGGCTGGCAGAGACGAGAAACCGGCTCTGGCTGTTCTGCTTTACAGTAAAGCCGACCGGGTTCAGTCGCAGAAACGTGTGGAAACGAATTTTCCGGAAACAGGCCAGATTAAGGAAGTTTACCATGCTCTGGGAAATTTTTTACAGGTTCCCGTAGGCGCTGGAAAGGGACAGAGCTATGATTTTATTTTTTCCGATTTCCTCAGAGATTATAAGTTCAACGCCCTGGTTGCGCATAGTGCATTGAAAATTCTTCAAAGAGAAGGATATATTGAAATGAGTGAGGAAATTAATAATCCCAGCAGAGTTCATTTTAAGATCCAAAGAGATGATCTCTATAAGTTTCAGGTATCCAATGCTAAGTTTGACGGTTTCATCAAATTGCTCCTGAGGTCCTATTCCGGTTTCTTTTCTTCCTATGTAGCCATCGATGAAAACCTGCTGGCAAGGCGATCCGGTTTGAAGATTGAAAATATTTTCACCTATCTTAAACTTCTTCAAAAATATAAGGTGATCGATTATATCCCGAAAAAAAGAAATCCTGTTATTACTTATGTGGAGGAAAGACTGGAAAGAAAAGGATTGTATTTTTCTGTAGAAAGTTACAAATTTTTGAAGGAACGGTATAGCGAAAAGCTGAGTGCAATGGTGGATTATGCTGAAAGTGAGACCCGCTGCAGAAGTACTATCCTGCTATCCTATTTCGGCGAAAAAAACCCCATTAGATGCGGTAAATGTGATGTTTGCAAAAAAAGAAATGAACTTGATCTGAGCAATTATGAGTTTGATCTTATCCTTGAGGAGATAAGGTCCCGCCTTTCTGAAAAAGCTCTTCTGATACCCGAACTGGCCAACGAAACCGGCTACAGCGATGAAAAATTCATGAAGGTATTTCGCTGGCTGCTTGATCATGGTAAAATTATAAGGACCGATCAGCAACGTTTTAAATGGTCCGGTTAAGACAATTCCCAGCTAAAGAAATTAATTGTTAACTTTGTGAACCTATGACACAAGAAATTCATGATTTCGTTTATTCATCTGAAATTCTGGAGTTTGTTAAGAAGTGCAAACGTTTTACAGATCTTCTTGAAACTTCTTTACCTGAAGAAAGAAAAGCGTTTATCATATCTGTTCTTCAGATCCTGCCCGGACTTTACAGTGATATGATCATAATGCCTTCCCATGAACCCGTACTTGAAGCAGAAAACGAAAAATTTGTAACAGAAGAACAATGGTCGGAAATATTTCAAAAAGTTGCTATTATTCTTGGATCGCAGAATGAATATATTGACATTCCCGAGGAGGAGGAATTCGACCGGCTTGATGTAATAAGCCGGGAATTATCGGAGGATTTGTCTGATATTTACCAGGATATTAAAGATTTTACAGAAGTGTTTAGAGTTGGGACAGAGGAAGTAATGAATGATGTTTTATGGGAATGCAGGATAAATTTTGAAAATTACTGGGGAAAAAAATTGTTGAGAGCATGTCTCAATCTCCATAAAATAATGATCAGAGATGAAGAAGTTCTTGAGAGAATGGATCGCGAATATGAGGAAAAAACATCCAAACGTGAGATCAGAGCCGATGAATGGCAACTCACTAAAAGACAAAATGAAACAGGAAAAGACGGTGACATACAAGGCTGATATTACCAGGGAGGAAATCAATCTGCTTGATGTCGGAGCATATAGTGGCAGGATAACATTGATTGAAGATGAACGTTACATAAAAAAATGTATTAGTGAGCTCAGAAAGCACAGAATAATCGGGTTTGATACTGAATCAAGGCCTAGTTTCAGTAAAAAAGATAATTTTAAGGTTTCTTTGATTCAGTTGGCGATACCAAATGAAGTTTACCTGTTCCGAATCAATAAAACAGGTTTTCACAAAAGAATTATTGATCTTTTTGAAGACCCTAAGATCATAAAAGTAGGGGTCTCCATTCATGACGACCTTACCCGTTTGAGGGCCCTGGCAGATTTTAACCCGCAAAATTTCCTTGAATTGCAGGTACTTACCAATGATTATGGTATTGAAAGTAACAGTTTGCGAAAACTTGCTGCCATTATTCTGGGTATCCGGATTTCCAAATCCCAGCAACTGACAAACTGGGAAGCAGAAAGTCTTACAGAGCCTCAGATGATCTATGCTGCCACAGATGCCTGGGCCAGCCTTGAAATTTACAATGAATTAGTAAATGGTGAAATGAAATCATGAGTGAATTACCAAAAATTGTCCTTAAATCGGGAAAAGACCAGTCTCTGATGCGATATCACCCATGGGTTTTTTCAGGGGCTATAAAAAAGATCTATGGAAATGCCAAAGAGGGTGGCTGGGTGGATGTTTATAATAACAAAGATGAATTTCTTGCCCGCGGCCATTATCAGAATAGTTCAATAGCCGTAAGGGTACTCTCTTTCAATGAGAAGGAGAATACTGACGAACTTTATGCCCGGAGAATTCAGGATGCTTTTGCCTTAAGGAAAGAACTGGGGCTTCATGATTCAAAAGATACCAATGTTTTTCGGCTCATTAATGCTGAAGGAGATGGTCTTCCCGGCCTGATAGTCGATTATTATGACGGAACCCTGGTAATTCAAATGCATTCCGCAGGAATGTACCACGATCTGGATATTATTCTTGAGGAATTAAAAAATTTATCCGGACTCAGGTTAAATGCCATATATAATAAGAGTCAGTCTTCACTCCCGCATAAATCAGGAATTGAAGTAACTAACGGATTTATTTACGGGAAAACAGAAAACAACATTGTGAGTGAAAATGGCTGTAAATTTCACATTGATATTGCTGAAGGACAGAAAACCGGCTTTTTTATCGACCAGAGAGAGAACCGGAAACTTCTGGAAAAATTCTCTGAGGGAAGGAAAGTGCTGAATATGTTTGGATATACAGGAGGTTTTTCAGTATATGCCGTGAGGGGAGGGGCTGATCTGGTTCACACGGTCGATGCCTCAAAAAAAGCAGCAGAGCTGTCTGATCAGAATGTAAACCTGAATTTTCCCGGATCCACCATCCATCAGTCTTTTCCCCGTGACGCCTTTGATTTTTTTGCTGATCCTCCTGAAAAATATGATCTCATCATTCTGGATCCCCCTGCTTTTGCCAAACATCATAATGTTCTGAATAATGCTCTACAGGGTTATAAGAAAATTAACAGGAGAGCTTTTGAAATTATACAACCAGGAGGAATTGTTTTCACCTTTAGTTGTTCGCAGGTAGTGTCGGGCGAGAATTTCAGGAGAAGTGTTTTTACTGCCGCTGCCAATACAGGCAGAAAGGTCAGGGTATTGCAACAGCTCAGTCAGCCAGCAGATCATCCCGTAAGTATTTATCATCCTGAAGGGGAATATCTTAAAGGGCTTGTTTTGAAAGTGGACTAAGCCGGTTTTTTTTCTTAAATTTACATTTCATATTATTAATACTTAACTTAAAATGAAAAGACAAATATTATCTGCATTTTTAATATCGGCAGTTTTACTGCTGGTTTCCTGTACAGGTTTTGACAACAGTATTTCAGGAGATGGGAATGTAATCACCGAATATCATGAAATAAATGATTTTCATGGGATCAAAGCTTCATCCGGACTAAATGTATTTGTTGAATTTGGTGTGATGGATAATGTTGTAGAAGTAATTGCTGATGAAAACCTTCATGAATATATCAGTATTGAGGTGAATAATGGTATACTGAAGATCACCAGCAAAAGAAGTATCAGAAGGGCTGCTTCCAAAGATGTGTTTGTTAAGGCAGGTGCGCTTGACAAAATAGATGTTTCCAGTGCAGCCGAACTGATAGGTGAAAATACCCTTATAACCGAAGATATTGAACTTGGTATTTCCAGCGCCGGTGATCTTGATCTTGATCTTGAATCCGGAACAGTGCATGTCGATGTAAGTTCATCCGGATCTGCCTACCTCAGAGGATCTGCCAGAAAACTAATTGCTGATGTATCAAGTGCCGGAGATCTGAATGCTTCCGGTTTCATAGTGGAAGAAGCTGATATTGATGCTTCCAGTGCGGCAGATGCCAGGATCCATGTTACCAAAAAAATACGAGCCAGGGCCAGCAGTGCAGGAAGTGTCCGTTATGAAGGAGATCCTGCGGAAAGGAATGTTGAAAGTTCCAGTGCCGGAAATGTGACGGGAAAATGAGAAGGATGAAGATCCTGCTCCCATTCCCCCTCTCACTTTTTCATGTTTTATTCTTTTATGCCCTCAAGCATTAACAAAAAGGCATATTCCATAGCCGTTTCCCTGTAGCGTTCAAATCTTCCGGAAGCTCCGCCATGACCGGTATCCATGTTTACATAAAGGAGAAGAAGATTATCATCGGTTTTTAGTTCCCTTAATTTGGCGACCCATTTGGCAGGTTCCCAATACTGGACCTGTGAATCATGTAATCCTGTGGTAACAAGCATGTGGGGGTAATCTTTGGCTTCTACGTTATCATAAGGAGAATAGGAAAGCATGTAATCATAGTAATTTTTGTCGTTCGGATTCCCCCATTCATCGTACTCACCGGTTGTTAAGGGAATACTTTCATCGAGCATTGTGGTTACCACATCAACAAAAGGAACTGCGGCGATAATGCCATTGAAAAGATCGGGAGCCATATTCACTACGGCACCCATTAGCAAACCGCCTGCACTTCCACCCATAGCATAAAGCTTTTCGGGGCGGGTATAATTTTCTTCGATCAGAAAGCGGCCAACATTAATAAAATCGGTAAAGGTATTTTTCTTTTTCAGGAATTTACCGTCTTCATACCATTGTCTTCCATAGATCTGACCTCCGCGAATATGTGCAATAACATAGATAAACCCCCTGTCGAGTAAAGATAACCTCACAGAACTGAAGGTCGGGTCCAGTGTGTAGCCATAGGATCCGTATCCATAAAGCAATAAGGGATTTTTTCCATTTTTTTCCATTCCTTTTCGATAAACCATTGAAACCGGAATTTTTGAACCGTCATCGGCAGTGGCATAGAGCCGTTTGGTTTCATAGTTATTTTTGTCAAATTCGCCTATTACTTCCTGTTGTTTAAGGAGTTCTTTCTCACGGGTTTCCATATTGTAATCATAGGTGGAATTTGGGGTAGTCATTGAGGTATACCCGTAACGAAGGATATCGGTTTCGAACTCAGGATTTGTTGAGATGTAGGCAAGGTATGCTTCTTCAGAAAAATCCATATAATGTTCGTCTGAGCCATCCCAGGGCATGATCCGTAAGTTCACCAGCCCGTCTTTTCTTTCCGATACAACGAGGTAATTACTAAAGATCTCTATGCCGTTCAGGTAAACGTCTTTACGGTGAGGAATCAACTCTGTCCAGTTATCTTTACCCGGAGAAGTTACCGGTGTTTTCATGAGCCTGAAATTTGGAGCATCCATATTGGTCAAAACATAGAATTCATCACCGTAATGACTTACGCTGTATTCCAGTTCGTGAATTCTGGGCTGGATAATACTGAATTCACCATCGGGTGTATTGGCATCTAAAAAACGGTATTCATTGGATAAGGTCGCAAAACTTCCGATCATTATATAATCGCGGCTTTTTGTTTTATATGCGCCACAGACAAAGGTTTCATCCTCCTCGGTATAGATAAGTTCATCATCTGTATTATCAGTACCCAGCCTGTGTTTATAAACCTTATAAGGCCGAAGGGTTTGTTCGTCTTTAACGGTGTAAAAAACAGTCTCATTATCATTGGCCCAGGCCACTCCGCCACTTGTAACATCCAGTTTATCCTCCAAAATCTGACCTGTTTCAAGATTTTTGAAGTAAATATTGTAGATCCTCCTGCTGAGAGTATCAACACCAAAAGATAACATCTTATTATCAGGACTGATTGATAAGCCTGCTACCTGGTAGTATGAAAAGCCTTCCGCCATTTCATTAACATTCAGAAGGATTTCTTCGTCGGAATCAAGTGATCCCTTTTTCCTGCAATAGACAGGGTATTCTTTTCCTTCTTCGTAGCGGGTATAGTAATAATATCCGTTGAGACGATAGGGGACCGACATATCAGTTTGTTTGATCCTTCCCACTATTTCATCATAGAGCTCAGACTGAAGTTCTTCCGTGTCCTTCATTATTGATTCACGGTAAGCGTTTTCCGCTTCAAGATAAGCAATTACCGAGGAATCCTCTCTGTTTCTCAGCCAGTAATAATCATCAATGCGTGTATCTCCATGAAGTGTCAGTTCTTTCGGTTCCTTCTTTGCAAGGGGTGCTTCCATTTTTTTCTCGTTTTTACATGCGGCAGTTAACAGAAAAGCTAATACTGTTACTGCAAAAATTAAATTTATATTTTTCATTTTTGGATTGTTGTTTTTCAGGAGAGTTACTTCAATTAATAATAATTCATGCCAATATTAATAAAAATTATTCACTAAACAGATGAGCATACTCTGAAAAGTTTATTATGGTAATCTTGTCTGTCCTCCACAGTCCGCCTGAGTCAATGCCATTTGATTAGGTATTATAGTTTTTACTAACCCTGTCAGGACATAACCTGATGGCTATGCCCGACAGGGCATACGCGTCAACTTAAGACCCTTCATCTGTTTTGATTGGAAGGAGAGACCCCTCTCTCCGTCGAGTCCGAAAATGCTCATCCGAAAAATCGCATCAATAACACTCAAAATCTAATCAGTACAAAAAAGCAATTAGCCAGATACTGCACCTAAAATAAATATATGGATCTTTGGTAGCCCCTTATATGCCCCGTTTGCCAATAAATGGTATAAAGACAGGCGTTTTCCGGGCATAGTGGCGAAAATCCTCACGGTCTTTGTATTTTTCTTCCAGCATGGGGACACCCGATACATATCTTAGAAGTAAAGTTATGGTTATTGGGCTGATAATGGTAATATATTCAAGACCCTGACCAAAGCAAAGTAAATATATCCCCCACCAGACAACGGCCTCTCCGAAATAATTGGGATGGCGGGTATATTTCCAGAGTCCGGACTCAATGATCTTTCCTTTGTTTTCTTTTTTCTTTTTGAATTCTGATAACTGAAGATCTCCTGTGGTTTCGAATACCAGACCAAACAGGAATACAGCTAATCCCAGATAGTTAATGGTACTGAAATTTTCACGGAAGCTGGTGAAGCTTACGATAACCGGAAAAGAAATTATCAGCATGACCAGGCCCTGCAACATAAAAACCTTGTAAAAGGCGATCCAGGGTTCTTTCTTCCCCCATTCTTCCCGCCAGTTGGCATACCTGAAATCTTCAGGCTTTCCCAGATTACGTTTCATTATATGGATGGAAAGCCTTACTGCCCATACAGTAGTTGCCGAGAATACTACCAGGTTGTAAAGCCCGGTATGTCCTGTATAAATAAGCATTACAAGCGATATAACGACAAAACCCGGACCCCATCCGATATCAACAATGGAATTGTTTTTTATTATCTGTGCGATCAGGTAGAAGATGAGCATATATATGAAGACCGACAGAGCCGCGATCCCCGTTAATTCTAGTATCATATTATTCTGCAATTAAAGCAACCGCAGCAGTGCCTTTTCCTGCACTAACCCCGATAGCGGTAGAAATATTCATAATAGCAAGCGGTTTTTTGCCTGTTAATTCGGTTAGTTTTTTTGAATATAATTCAGCCATTTCATCTCCTTCGGCATGTAAAATCAGATAATCCTGCAATTTACGGTTTTGAAGAAATCCGGAAACATGCCCGAGCACTTTTTTCATATTTCCCCGCTGACTGAATGCTTTATCGAACAGGGCTGAATTTCCTTCCTGATCTACCGAGACGATAGGTTTTACATTAAGCATCCTGGCAATCAGGCCCCGTTTAGCACTTACTCTTCCTCCACGTACCATATATTTGAGGTTTTTAACACTAACGTAGACCCGGGCATTTTGTCTCCAGGCTGGAAAATGCCCGGTAATCTCTTCATGGCTTATTCCCTCTTCTATAGCCCTGGCTACTTTCAGAGTTAAGAGTCCGAGGGATCCGGACACGTGCAATGAATCCAGTACACTGATCTTTTTTCCCGATTCTTCGCTTATCTTTTTAGCCGCCTGGCTGCTGTTTTGCCAGGTCCCACTGAATTTACCCGAAATATGCACCGCTATTACAGATTCATAGTGGGTGCTAAGGAGTGAATATAAATTTTGAAATTGTTGTTCGGAAGGTTGCGAAGTAGTGGGGAAATTATCTTCTTTATCGATCAGGTCGAAAAACTGATCGGGTTTGAGCGTTACTTTATCGAGGTATTGATTTTCACCGAAGTGCAGGTTCAGTGGCACTACATGGATCTGATATTTATCAATAATTTCCTGTGGAAGATCGCATGTGGAATCGGTAACCAGGGCGATCGGGAATTTCCGGTCTGTAGCAGCTTCATTTTGTTTGAGCATATCGTCCACTTTCTGATAACTGGTAATCCCAAACTCTCTAATCCTGCTGAATAAGGTATGAGGTTCATCGGTGTGGATATGAATACGAGCCATTGAATCAGAACCTGCCACCACAAGGGAATCTCCCATATCCCTGAGCCTGTTTTTCAGAGAATTATGATCGATATCATTTGATTTAACAAGGCTTTCGCAGCAATAGCGGTGATTAAATTCTTCGGGTTTGAGGGCGTGGATCGCTTTTCCGTCTATGTTGGCGGTATTTACAATAATGTCGCGGACAGAGCTTTTTTTCCGTAAACCTTCCATCACGCCTTCAAGAAAAAGCACAAATCCTTTAGCCCCTGCATCCACAACATCGGCCAGCTTTAGTGCCTGTAACTTTTCAGTTGTTTCGGAAAGGGACCGAGAAGCTATTTCATGTGCTTTGGTAAATAGTTTAATAAAATCGTCAATTGTGTTTTTTTGTTTATAAATAAAGTCGGCCCACTCCCTAATTACTGTTAGCATGGTACCTTCCACAGGTTCTGCAATGGCTTCATAAACATAATTCACGGATTTTTTCAGTGCTTCTGCGAAAGACTCTACGCTTAGCTTATCTTTCTCACCGGCCTCGATGCTCACACCATAAAGAAACTGTGCAAAAATGATCCCGGAGTTTCCTCTGGCCCCGGTAAGGGCAGCCAGCGCGATAGCGTTGGAGGTTTGTCTGAATGAGTCGTGGGGCTGAGCTGTGTCTATAATATATCGTACCGTAGAAGCCAGGTTTGTTCCTGTATCCGCATCAGGTACCGGAAACACATTTATCCTGTTTAGCAGGTCCTGGTTTTCCAGTATTTTATTGGCACCGGCAAGAAAAACTTTGTAGTATAGTTTTCCGCTGATCGTTGTTATTTTTTCAGTCGTAGCCATTTATTTTAGGAACAATCTGCTTTTTGTAGGCCCTCAAATATATAAAAATTAGAAATAATACAGTTTTTTATTTTAAAATTATCCTGCTATCACAGGGGTACGCATGAAATCAGAGGAGATTTTCCGGTATCCACTCTTTCCAGTCTAACATCTATGAACTGGTTTTTGTTGTATTTCTTTGCAGGTAATGACAAAGGCAAATAGTTTTCCCCATATCCCCTGGCAAATCCTTTTTGGTTTGGGTTTTCTATTAACATCCGTTGTGTTTTACCAAGCATTTTCCGGTAATATTTTTCCTCATTTTTTAGTGAAATTTTTCTGATCACTTCGCTTCTTTCGGCCTTTATTTTTTCTGCAATCTGATCATCCATACGGGCGGCACGGGTGCCATTTCTCACGGAATACCGGAAGGTGTGAATATGACTGAACCCTGCATTGTTTGCCACTCCAATTGTTTCATTAAAATCATCTTCAGTTTCTCCGGGAAATCCGACAATAATGTCTGTGGTAAAGTTGAAATCGGGAATTCTTTTCCGGAAATTTTCAATAATATGCATAAAGGAACGTACATTATACATTCTTCTCATTTGCATAAGGATTTTGTCTGACCCACTCTGGAGGCACAAATGGAGATGTGGGGCGAGTTTTGGATGATCAAAAATTTCCGGAAAATCATCACTAAAACCATCCGGTTCTATGGATGAAATTCTAATTCTGAAGTCACCGGGAATTTTAAGAATTTTTTCCAGAAGAGAGCGAAAACCCGTCCCTTCAGATTCATATCTGCTGATATTTATTCCGGTCAGGACAATTTCCTTAAAGCCGTTATTTATTACTTCCCTTATATTCTCAAGAATGTCATGTACGGGCCGGCTTGTCGCCCTTCCTCTTACTTTGGGAATAATACAGAAAGTACAAAAATTATCACAACCATCCTGTATTTTTACTGAGGTTCGGGTATGAAGACTTTTTTCAACCGTTTCAAAGCCAAAGACATCCGATTTTAAATGATCTGGATGAATAATCTCCGCCTGGAAATGTGCCTCAACGAGAGAAAAAATTGAGTTTTTCTTTTCATTCTCAATAACGTAGGTAATGTTTTCCTGTTTCTCAAGCTCTTCTTTGTGATGATTGGCCATGCAACCGGCAACAATATTTATTCCGGATGGGCTTAGCCGGGCCGACTGGTTTATGTAGTTTCTGGATTTCTGATCACTCTGATTGGTAACGGTACAGGTATTGATCACTGTAACATCAGCGTTCTTGTCTCCAAAATCCACAATCTCATATCCTGCATTGTGAAATTTTGACACCAGGGCATCTGTTTCATACTGATTAAGTCTGCACCCCAGAGTTTTAAAAGCAATTTTTCTGTTCATTTCAATTTATCTCCTGCTATAATCTTCTGCCAAAAAAATATACTATTTATCTTCAACGGTCAACACTCAATACTTCATTCATGATAAGTGAACCTTCAAGTGAAAAATCAGTTGCAGACCGGATTTTTATCTTTACAAATTTCCCTGTAAGATTGTCTCTTGCAGAAGCAAAACGTACATTAATTTTTCCTTCGGTAAGACCGCTGAGGTAACCGGCTTTACGGTCCTTTCCGGTGACAAGTACCTGTAATTCTTTACCCAGTAGACTTTCATTATACTCTTTAGAATGTGTGGCAAGGATCTCAGAAAGATAATGGAGTCGGTATTTTTTCTCCGAATTGCTTACCGTATCCTCCCATCGATAGGCTGCAGCCCCGGGTCTTGGGCTGTATTGAGCAATATAAGCCATATTGAATTTAAATTCATCCATGGCTTTCGCTGTATTCAGAAAGTGTTCCATCTCTTCACCCGTGAAACCTACAATTATATCTGTAAAAAGAGTTGCCTGGGGAAGTTTTTCCCGAATATAACCTACAAGATCGCGGTATCTGTCTGTACTGTGTTTTCTGTTCATTCTGATCAGGATCCGGTCGTCTCCTGATTGAAGGGGAAGGTGAATTTGTTTTGCCAGGCAAGTATATTCTGCAATTGTATCAATTACTTCATTGGTCATATCCCGGGGATGAGGAGAGGTAAAATAGACCCAGAATTTTTTACCGGAACTGTTCCCGTATTCTCCAATTTCTCTTAGCAATTCAGCAAAATTTAATTCGTTTTCTCTGTCATTTCCATAGGAATTAACGTTTTGCCCGAGGAGGGTAATCGATTTGTAATTAGACCGTATCAGTCCTTTCACTTCAGCCAGAATATCTTTGGAGGGCCTGGAGATTTCTCTTCCCCGGGTATAGGGAACTGCACAGAAAGTACAGAACTTATCGCAACCATTCTGAACGGGAACAAAGGCCTCGAAATCGGAGTAGTAGGAAGGTTGAAGATTCCATAGAGAGAAGATATTTTCATTTGCCGGTATTCCAATGGTTTTCCTTACCGAATCAGGAGAAGTAATCCCGTAATTATGTATTAGCAGCGGAAGTTTTTCTGCTTCACTTGCAGGGAACTGCAAATCGAACAATCTAAGGAATTTTTCTTTATCTGCCGGGAGAACACAACCTGTTATAAATGTAAGAAGGTTCCGGGAATTTTTCCATTTGTTCCATTTATATATTCTGCTATAAACTTTGTCTATGGCCTTTTGCCTGACGGAACATGCCAGAATCCCCAGAAGATTTGCTTCTTCCTCATTCTCCGTGTATATGTACCCCATATCCTTTATCACCGAATGTACTCTTTCACTATCAGCGATATTCATCTGGCATCCCAGGGTTATTATATGATAATACATTTCTTTCCTCCTGTTTTTTGCAATTCCGGCCTAATTATCTTTAAAAATAGACTTCGGTGAAGATCTGGTTACTCGAAAAGCCTTTTTTCTCAAGTATATCGATCGATTCCAAAATCATATCGCTATTACCGCACAGATAGATGTTTCGGTCTTCTTCAACATCTGCCGTTTTCAGATATTCTGTCAGCCTGCCTTTAAAATCTCCCCGTTCGTCCGTCGATGTACACGAAAAATACCGGTCTTTTTTGTAATCCTGTATATCGTAAGCTTCCTCAATGTTCCTGATGCCATGGATTATTTGATAATCGGCATCGGGATAGGTATTTATAAAACTATGAAAGGGTGCAATGCCCGTTCCACTGGCGATAAACAGGAATTTTTTAAATTCGGGCGGCTGTGTATTATACATGAAGAATCCGTAAGGACCATTTATTTCGAGGGTATCGCCCTCTTCAAGTTGTCTTAATTTTTTGCTTACCACACCATTATCGACTTCCCGAACCAGTATTTCCAGGTAATCCTCATTAGCGCCGCTATAAATTGAATATTCTCTTGCGTCTTTGCCATTATTAAAACCCGCAACGATATGTTGTCCGGGCCTGAATTTCATTTCGTTTCTGCTAATCCGCAGAACATAACTTGCTACTGTGAGGTTTCTGACTTCTCGGACTACCCAGGGTTTTACCATCTCTTTAATTTCTATCATCTTATAAAATTTGCACAAAGTTAATTTAAACTATTTAAACATACAGACGGTAAATGTTAAAAAAATGTTCAAATTGCTAATGAAACAGGCTAATTTTTTTATGGGTTTATGGGTTTATTGGTTTATGGGTTTATGGGTTTATAGGTTGATGGGTTGATGGGTTTATGGGTTTATGGGTTTATGGGTTGATGCCTGCCATGGAAGGCGGGGATCCTCGAAATTTGAAAAGAAATTTGGGAATGTTCACCGATCACTGTTTAAGGGGTTATGGGGTTGGAGATTGGGCCGTTTTGAGTTTAAAAACAATTCTTACCTCTGGATCGCCTTCTGTCATTCCAAAATAACTTTTTTCTCTTTTTAAATAAAAATCTCCGGTCACCAATGCACATCAGAACCTTGACAGGCATAAGCGTCAACTCCTATTGACCGGGATGAATGTCATCCTATGTTTGTAATTAACTTTATTTTTGGAGATTA
>CAYRTD010000022.1:0-38462 GCA_964426915.1 uncultured Bacteroidaceae bacterium
AGCGACACGCGGTTGCAGCAACGCAGAACCGAGTGATAACGAGCTTCGCAACCGCTAAAGCTTTATGCGAACGCGGTCACGAATACCGCTGAAATCCATGGGATCCCTCGCTATTTCCCGAAAGCTTTCGGGACGGGATCAGTTCGGCTAAATGATTTTGAAAATCAAAATCATAGTCTCACTGATTTAACACTGAATGAGTATTTCGGACATTATGGACAGACACTACTTAGTGTCCGTCAATAGAGTCGGGTGTCTGGATCATAATGTTCGAGATCAAGGCTTGCGAAGCCGGAAAAAGTGGAGTTTACTCGTGTAAATGAGCATTTTTCCGGCGAGCATAACGCAGATATCGGACATTATGGACAGACACTACTTAGTTTTGAAAGCTATTTACTGCATCCTCCACAGAATTATGTATTTCAAAAACATGATGCAATTGGAGTAATTTAAAGAGCTCCATTAGCTCCTTTGAAATGTTGGCTATTTTAAAATAGCCATAGTTATTGTTCGCGGTTTTCATTACTGAAAGAAAGACACCAAATCCGGTACTATCGACAAAATTAATTCCTTCGAGATCAAGTACCAGTTTTGTGTCTGGTGTACTGAAATAAGAATTTAATTCCTCTTTTACCGGTTCTGAGATCAGGGCATTAAATCTATTGGTATTGGTGAATCTGACAACCAAAACACCGTCTTGATTTTTAGTAATTAACATACAATGTATTTTTTCAGGTAAGGGAGTTCCTAAACTCAATAAGTTCTTTTATCGCCTCTTCGGTCTCATTTTTAAAAGCGTCAATATAATGTTGAAAATTGTTGACATGCGTCCCTTTTTTTGATAACAGTTCTAATTGTTTAAGCTGCCCTGCCAGCTCATCCATACCCATAATAGCAACTGATGTTTTTGCTTTATGAGCTACTTTCCCGAGTGAAACATATTCCTCATTATTTAATAATTCCTGCATTTCTACTCTCAGTTCATTTACCTGTTCGCTGAATATGTCGATTAGTTCTTTCATGAGGTCGGGGTCCTCTCCGCTCATTTCCTTTAAATAGTTCAAATCCGTTTTCATCATCGTAGCCTTATTCTTCCAAGATTCAAATTTAACGTAATTTTTTGTTAATTACGAACATTTACAGATTGTTAATTAAAAGTAATTTCTTTTCTTTTATATGAGGTTAAAAAATGTTTTATTTACATACAATAACCTTAGATCGTTACCTGCGTATAACTTTACATGAATATTAATTCTTCCCGGAAATGAAAAAAACTATTTATTCTGTTTTGATTTTTTTTCTGCTAGGATCGTCTCTGCAGGCCCAGATCCCTGACAAAAATAAGAAAGAATCAAAAAAAGCCTATAATTCGGCGGTGCAATTGATCAGATCCGGGGATTATGCCCGGGCGATTAGCTATCTTGATAAAAGTTTCGAGCTTAATAAAGAATTTACTGAGGCAATCATTTTGAAGGCCAAAGCAAAAGTAGAGCTGGGAGACATACAGGGAGCGCTAGAGGACTTTAGGGGAATAACATTTATGGAACCCTCTCTTGGTGAACCATGGTTCTATTTAGGCTACCTTCAGTTCACCGGTGACACACTGACGGGAGTAATTGAAAATTTCAACAAGGCGGTTTCGCTGGGATTTACCGATTATCAGGTTTATTATTTTCGCGGGCTCTATAAGTTATTGATAGAAAACTATACCGGTGCCATAACCGATCTCACAGAGGCTATCAGGCAGAATGAAAGCCTTGCTGAGGCATATCATGACAGAGCTACCGCAAAGAGACAACTGGGAGATATGCAGGGGGCTTTATATGATTATCGACTGGCCACTAATCATAAACATGCTTTCCCTGTAGCATTCAATAATATGGCTAGTGTGAAGGTTGTACTGGGAGATTATGAAGGTGCTCTTGAAGATTATTCTGTTGCCATAAATCTGGATCCGGATTTTCATATCGCACTGAATAACAGAGGGTGTATACATTATTACATGGGTAATCTTGAAGAGGCAGAGGCAGATTTTGACCGGGCTCTATCCCTGAATCCCGATTACCTAAAATCCATGAACAACAAGGCCAATGTACTCGCCAGGTATAATGAGCATGCCACGGCAGTTTCTGTTTATAATGAAATTCTTGAAGACGAATACGATTTTGCCGCCGCTTATCTCAACAGGGGACTTGTGAAAGAACTGATGGGGAACCTTGAAGGTGCATGCGAAGACTGGAACATGGCTTATGAACTCGGTATTGAGCAAGCCGGAAAATACATTGAAGAATGCAATTGAATTTCAGGATATTTTTTTGAGGACTGAGTTTTAAAAATGACTGATTCTTTTTTTATATTGAAAGTATACATTCCATAAAAAATGTTGATAATTAACTCTACATCTATGAATTCCAGAAAATTTTTCCTGTTGCTTTTCCTGGTAATTAACAGTCTCTCTGTTTTCTCCCAGATTGGCCCGGATATGGATTTGAAAATAAAACGAAGTGAATTCAAAACCACGGTTGAAGAAGGATTTGGTGAAGCGTGGAAGAATTTAAAAACAGGCAATAAGTATTTTAAGGCTGGTATTGGTACATTTTCTCTGGCACGTGAGCATTATCTTATGGCTCATCAGTACAATAGTGAGCACCCTGTTTTGAATTACCGGATAGGTCTATGTTATTTATATACAGATGATAAATACGAAGCCCTCAGTTATATGAGGAAAGCCTATAATAAAGCCCCGGATTTGCACTCCGAAATCGACTATTACCTGGGCAGGGCCTATCATCTGGTACTGGAATTTGACAAAGCTATTGAACATTACAGGAATTACCGCCAGAAAGCCGTCGAAATTGGTAATGTGGAAGCGGCTATAAAAGTTGATAAAAAAATCCTGGAATGCAATTACGGTAAAGAAATAATTGAGGAACCGAGAAGGGTTATTATAACCAATCTGGGGGATAGCATCAATTCTGAATATGATGACTACAACCCGGTTCTCTCAAATATGGATTCATTGCTTTATTTCACCTCCCGGCGCTATCATGAAAAGAGGGATAAGAGAAATCCATACGATAATAAATATTATGAAGATGTATATGTCTCAAGTTTATCTGAAAAGGGGGTATGGTTGGGTGCTGAACCTATGTCAAAAAAAATAAATGACAAAGGAAATAATGCAATAGCAGGAATTTCTTCAGAGGGTAATTCCTTATATATCTATTTCGGCGACGAGAATGGAGGGGACATAAGACGAAGTGATTATAATCTGAAAAAATCCACATGGAAAAAACCAAAAAAGATTTCACGTAAGCTAAGAAGTGATCAGGCAGAAGGATCGGTTTTTCTCACCCATTCCGGAGATACTATGTATTTTATCTCTGCCAGTGAAGAACTAAGTCTTGGCGGAAAAGATATATTGTTTACTGTTAAAGACGAAAGGGGAAAATGGACGGAGCCTCAGAATCTGGGAAGTCTTATCAACTCCCCATATGATGAAGAAGGGATTTATCTGACACCCGCAGGAGATGAAATGTATTTTGGTTCCAAAGGGCATAACTCCATGGGTGGATATGATATTTTTTATACCCGGGTCCAGGACGATGGTACATGGTCGGATCCTGAAAATATGGGATATCCTGTTAACACCCCTGATGATGACTTGTTTTTTTCACTTTCATATAATGGGAAGCACGCTTATTTTACTACTATAAGAGATGGTGGAATTGGTGCTAAAGATATTTATAAAATTACTTTTCTGGGTTCTGAGAAAGAGCTGATAATGGTAAGAGAGGATATAATGATCGCATCGCTTCCCGATACAATCAAAAAGGGTTTTTTCACACTTCCTGAAGAAATACACATCGATTCATTTTACTATTTAACGGGTAAAGTGGTTGATAAGGAAACGGGAGATCCCATATTGGGTAAAATGGAGTTTATTGATATTGATAATTCTCAGATAGTAGCAACCGCTGTATCTGCAGATAGCGGACGATACACCGTTAAGTTTCCTGAGCCAAAATCTTACGGGGTTGAGATTATAGCCAAGGACTACCTTTTTTATCTCGATGTGGTTGATATGACCCTTGCCTCCACTGATGATCCTATGATCCGTAATTTTGAACTGGAAAAAATACAGGTGGGTACCAAAGTAGTTCTTGAGAATATTTATTTTGAAACAGGAAAGGCTGTACTTAAACCCGAATCCTATACACAGCTCGATCAGGTTATTGAATTGCTTGAAAATAATGAAACTCTGAGAATGGAGATTTCCGGGCATACCGATAATACAGGCTCACTCAGAGTAAATACCAAACTTTCGGAAGAACGGGCAAAAGCTGTGGTGGATTATCTTGTTGCAAATGGTATTGATAAGGACAGACTGGAATGGAAAGGTTATGCCTATACTCAACCTGTCGCTCCAAATGACACCCCCGAGGGCCGTGCCAAAAACCGGCGTGTTGAATTTGAGGTGCTTTCAAAATAAATAGGATTCCGGAACTGGCCTTATCAGGCCAGGCTATTTTCCTGTCTCAAAATGTTCCAAAACAACTTTATTTCTGTCGAAAAAGAAATACATTTGTAATGGATTTCAACTTTTCTCTTAATCCATTCTAAGCTGAATTATTCATTGATAAATGAATGATTCTGACGATCAGGAAAATGTAGGGGTCTACATAAAAATGAATCCTGCTTTTTTCCGGATCCGGCTAAGCTTTTATTCATTATTTATTTTATAGAATGATAAAAAAAACTGTTTTTTATGAATTACACCGTAGAGCCGGAGCTAAAATGACCGAATTTGCCGGTTATGAAATGCCGGTTGAGTATACGGGTGTTAACACTGAACACATCAATGTGCGGAAAAATGCAGGAATTTTCGATGTTTCCCATATGGGGGAATTTTGGGTGAAGGGTCCGGCTGCTCGTGATTTTGTACAGAAAGTTACTTCGAATGATGTTTATAACCTGAAACCCGGGAAAATTCAATATTCATGTTTTCCGAATAATGAAGGTGGAATAGTGGATGATCTTCTGGTGTATCAATACGATGATGAGAAATTTATGCTTGTTGTCAATGCTTCTAATATCGATAAGGACTGGGAGTGGTTGAATAATAATAATCCGGAAGGGGTGAAACTCGAAAATGCGTCGGATGAAATATCATTGCTTGCCATACAGGGTCCGAAAACCTTGAAAATTTTACAAAAACTAACGGACATTGACCTTTCGGAAATTAAATATTATCACTTTAAGGTTGGTAAACTGGCAGGAGCTGAGGATGTAATTATCTCCAATACCGGTTATACCGGAGCAGGTGGTTTTGAATTGTACTTTCGCAATGATGAAGGACCCGGAATATGGGAAAAGATTATGGAGGCAGGAAAAGAATACGGACTTATGCCGGCCGGTCTGGCTGCACGTGATACACTTAGACTTGAAATGGGTTTTTGCCTTTACGGGAATGATATTAACGAAAAAACTTCTCCTATCGAAGCAGGCCTCGGCTGGATCACAAAATTCAATGAAAAAAACAATTTTTTGAGTAAAGATATTTTTGAGGCTCAGAAAGAAGAAGGCGTAAGCCGTAAACTTATAGGTTTTGAGATGATCGACCGAGGAATCCCGAGACAACATTATCCCGTTCTCAGCCTTTATGGTGAAGAAATTGGCGAAGTTACTTCCGGAACTATGTCTCCCATGCTTAAAAAAGGTATTGGTATGGCTTATGTAAAGAAAAACTTTGCTACAGAAGGCACTATGTTAACCATAGGCATAAGAAGCAAACAACTTAAAGCTAAAGTTGTAAAGCCACCATTTTACCAGAAAACTTTATGAGTGTGAATACAAACAAAAAGGTTGAGGTATGTCTATCGCCTGCCCTTTATGACTTTTTTAAAAATCCCGGGGCTGTTACGGTTGTTGTTGATATACTAAGAGCATCATCGGCAATTGTAACTGCTTTTATGAACGGAGCAGAGAGGATAATTCCGGTCGGAACTCTCGAAGAAGCAAAAATATTGAAGGATAAGGGGTATATGGTAGCGGCAGAAAGAGACGGACTGGTCAGGGATTTCGCTGATTTCGGTAATTCCCCCTATAATTTTACACCGGAAAGAGTTAAAGATAATCACATTGTATATTCAACTACGAACGGAACACAGGCAATACAACTTGCCTCCGGCAGTCATGCCGTTATCGTGGGGGCCTTCCTGAATATCAGTGCAGTTATTGAATACCTGGTGAAGAAAAACCGCGATGTTCTTATTCTATGTGCAGGCTGGAAAAATAAATTCAGTCTGGAAGATACCCTCTTCGCCGGAGCTGTTGCTGATAAACTTCTTAAAAAAGATGGTTTTAGTACTATTTGTGATTCCACACTTGCTTCGCAGGATTTATGGTTAATTGCCAAAGACGATCTTGTTAATTATATAGACAAGGCTGCACAACGACACCGTTTGAAACAAAACAATCTGGACGATGTGATCGAATATTGCCTTCTACCTGATAAAACGGAAATAATCCCAGCTCTGAAAGAAAATTATCTTGTGAAGCTCTCTGAATAAGAATTTTTAATGTGATTTAATTAACAATTAACAGGAATTTATTAACCAAAGCTCTATTTTTGCTTAAGAATCGTAATTAAATTTCTAAATTTATATCCGAATTGAAGAATCTATAAATTTTATCGAAAAATGAAAAAACACAACTTTTACGCCGGACCTTCCATACTTTCTGATTACACCATTGATAATACCGCAAAAGGCATCCGGGAACTGGAGGGCACCGGACTGTCTGTAATGGAGATATCTCATCGCAGTAAAGACTTTATGGCTATTATTGAAGAAGCCAGGAATCTTTTTAAAGAATTACTGAATATTCCCAATGGTTATTCTGTACTCTTCCTTCAAGGGGGAGCTAGCATGCAGTTTTGCATGGTTCCTTATAACCTTCTTTCAAAAAAAGCTGCATATCTTGATACCGGATCCTGGGCTTCTAAAGCCATCAAAGAAGCAAAGCTCTTTGGTGAGGTGAATGTGGTTGGTTCTTCAAAAGAAATGGTTTACAATTATATTCCTGAGGATTATAAAGTTCCTGATGATTCCGATTATTTCCATATTACAACCAATAACACTATCTATGGTACAGAAATAAAAGAGGATATTGGTGTAAATGTTCCTCTTGTTGCTGATATGTCTTCCGATATATTCAGCCGACCGATGGATGTTTCCAAATATGCACTGATCTATGGTGGGGCACAAAAAAATCTTGCTCCATCGGGGCTTACCTTTGTGATCATAAAAGATGATATTCTTGGTAAGGTGGACCGTGAGATTCCCACAATGCTGGATTACCGAACACACATTGATAAGGAATCCATGTTCAATACTCCTCCGGTAATTGCGATTTATGCAGCATTGCATACACTCAGATGGTACAAACAGCAAGGTGGTATTGAAGGAATGTATAAGATAAACCTCGAAAAGGCTGATATATTATATAATGAAATTGAAAGAAACAGGTTGTTTAAACCAACTGTTGCTAAGGAAAAGGACCGTTCAATTATGAATGTTACCTTTATTATGAATGATGAATATAAGGATAAAGAAGCTGATTTTCTTGAATTTGCTACTTCAAAAGGAATGGTTGGGATCAAAGGTCACCGATCGGTTGGCGGATTCCGCGCTTCAATCTACAATGCAATGCCGGTGGATAGTGTAAGGGCATTGACAAAAGCAATGCAAGAATTCGAGTCGGGTGTTTAAAATGAAAGACAAAATTTTCCGGTAGTATTATTTGAAATATAGAATAAGAAATTATTTATAATTATAAAAAATAAAATTATGAAGATCTTAGTCGCAACAGAAAAACCTTTTTCCAAAATTGCAGTAGATAAAATCCGGGAAGTAGTGAGGGATTCGGGTAATGAGTTTTCATTGCTTGAAAAGTATTCCGGACACCAGGAACTCGTAAATAGTGTCAAAGATGCTGATGCCCTGATCGTCAGAAGTGATAATGTGGATGCTGAAGTATTAAATGCAGCCACTAAACTGAAAATAGTGGTCAGGGCAGGAGCGGGTTATGATAATATTGACCTGGATGCTGCATCTGATAAGGATATCGTTGTTATGAATACTCCCGGCCAGAATTCGAATGCTGTTGCTGAACTTGCTTTTGGAATGATGCTTTATATGAATAGAAACGGATTCACTCCGGGAACAGGTACGGAATTAAGAGGTAAAAAACTGGGTATTCATGCCTATGGGTATGTTGGGAGGATCGTAGCTTTGATCGCTAAAGGATTTGGCATGAAGGTCTATGCTTTCGATCCCTTTATTGATAAGATCTATATCGAAAATGACGGTGTGAAATCTGAATCCAGTGCACAGGATCTTTATAAAAAATGTGAATATGTGTCCGTTCATATTCCTGCTAACGAAAAAACCAGGCTATCGATAAATTATGACTTATTAAAATTAATGCCTGTGGGCGCTACCTTAATTAATACGGCACGCAAGGAAGTAATAGATGAGGATTCTTTACTGAAGATGTTCCAGGTACGGGAAGATTTTCGCTATCTGTCGGATATAGCACCTGATTGCAGAGGGGAAATTGAAAAAGATTATTCTGGAAGATATTTCTTTACCCCGAAAAAAATGGGAGCTCAGACCGCAGAGGCAAATCTGAATGCCGGACTTGCTGCTGCGAACCAGATAGTTAAGTTTTTTACTGAAGGAGATACAAAGTATAAAGTGAACTGATTTAATCAGAAAGGTAAATATGGCTGTTATAAAATCATTCAAGGGGTACAGACCCCAAAAAGAATACGTACGTGAAATCGCATCCCGGCCCTATGATGTGCTTAATTCGGAGGAAGCAAGAGAAGAAGTAAAAGGAAACCCGCATTCATTTCTTCATGTGGTAAAACCGGAAGTAGACTTGCCCCAAGGTGTTGATCTGCACTCAGAAGGGGTATATAAGAAAGCTAAGGAAAACCTTGACAATTTGATAGAGGAAGGGATGTTCCGTCAGGACGAGGAACCTGCTCTTTACATTTATGCCCAGACAATGTTTGGCAAAACCCAGTACGGTATTGTCGGTTGTGCGGCAGTGGAAGATTATATGAATGGTGTAATAAAAAAGCATGAGCTTACCCGTCCTGATAAGGAAGAAGACAGAATGAATCATATCAGGCTTACGAATTTTAATGCGGAGCCAGTATTTTTTTCATATCCCGATCATGCTGGACTTGATGCAATTGTTCAAAAAGTCGTGAAGGAAAAACCTGAATATGATTTCACCACTGAAGATGGTGTTGGTCATCATTTCTGGGTGATAAATGATAAAGATATTATCCAATCGATTGAGGAAATATTTGATAAGGATATCAGGTATACTTATGTTGCCGATGGTCATCACCGGACAGCTGCCGCCGCACTTGTGGGGAGCGAACGTAAAAAACAAAACCCTGATCACAATGGAGAGGAGGAATACAATTTTTTCCTTGCAGTACATTTTCCTGCAAGCCAACTAACCATCATTGATTATAATCGGGTTGTAAAGGATTTAAACGGACTCTCATCTGAAGAATTCCTCAGCCGTCTGGAGAAGAATTTTATCGTTGAAGAAAAAGGAGAAGACATTTATAAACCCTGTTGTATTCATAATTTCTCCATGTATATGGAAGGAAAATGGTATTCTCTTTCAGCAAAAGAACATACTTACGATGATGATGACCCGATACGCAGTCTGGATGTAACAGTCCTGTCAGAAACTATTCTGGCCCCCGTTCTGGATATAAAAGATCTGAGGAAATCAACCCGGATTGACTTTGTTGGCGGAATACGTGGTCTTGATGAACTGGAGAGAAGGGTAGACAGCGGGGAAATGAAAGTTGCCTTTGCACTGTATCCGGTATCCATGAAACAGTTGATGGATATTGCCGATACCGGTAATATTATGCCCCCGAAAACAACATGGTTTGAGCCGAAACTCAGAAGCGGTCTGGTAATACATTCTCTGGATTAGCCGTAACAGCACCTTTTCTAAAAAAATTATGCCCTGCAAACATAGACGTATCGCAATCCCGGTTATCGGAACATAATGTTCAAGATCAAGGCGCGCAACCACGTGATAACGAGCTTCGCAACCGCACGCTGCCGCTGAAGCTTTAGCGTAGGCGCCTAAAGCTTCAGCGACACGCGGTTGCAGCAACGCAGAACCGAGTGATAACGAGCTCACGAATACCGCTGAAATTTAACACTGAATGAGTATTTTGGACATTATGGACAGACACTATTTAGGAGTAGACTCTGATATTAGGCTTAACACAGAATCGCGTGAAACGATCCTTACCAGAGATTCAATGTGTTGAGAAATTCTATATTTTGTCTTACACTGTTGGCTGAAATTTCAACGAGTTCTCTCTCGGTATCATTAAGCTCAATTTCCAGTATGTCTTCAATCCCGCCTTTTCCAAGTTTTACGGGTACTCCGAAAAACATGTCGGTAAGTCCATATTCCCCTTCAAGATATGCTGAGCAGGGGAAATAACGTTTCTGATTACGGGCTATAGCTTCAACCATTCTGGCAGTGGCATAACCGGGAGCATACCAGGCCGACTTTCCCATAAGGTTTACAAGTTCACCACCGCCTTGCCGTGTGCGGGTTATGATTTCTTCGATTTTCTCTGCACTGAGTATCTGGTCAACAGGCACACCGGTTAAGGTAGTGTATCTTGCCAGGGGAACCATGTCGTCTCCATGGCCGCCCAGGGTTATGGCCTGTATATCTTTAACGGAACACTCAAGAGCATTTGCAAGAAATGCCTTGTACCTTGCAGTATCCAATAATCCGGCCATCCCCATCACCTTCTCTGCAGGAATGCCTGCGGCCTTATATGCTACATAAGACATGGCATCAAGTGGATTTGAAACAACAATAAGGATGGCATCCGGAGAATATTCAATGATATTTTCCGTAACCGATTTAACAATATTGGCATTGGCTGTAATAAGATCGTCACGACTCATGCCGGGTTTTCTTGCCAGGCCTGAGGTAATTATAACGACCGACGATCCCGCAGTAGCGGAATAGTCATCTGTAACACCAATTGTTTGGGTGTCGAAAAGTGCCAGGGGCCCCATTTGCCTTATGTCTAGTGATTTGCCTTCAGCCAACCCTTTAATTACATCGAGAAGTACAACCGAATTTCCAACCTCTTTCTCTGCAAGGATGTTTGCGGCGGTGGCGCCGACATTCCCTGCTCCAACAACAGTTATTTTCATGTGTTTCTTAGCATTTTTAGAAATGCAATATTAGTCAAATATTTTAATATTTGGCGATGATTTCACCGAAAGTCCTAATGGTCATTTATGACAGGTTCCGGGTAGATCGAATGGTAACATTTCGCTCTACCCCGACTCAATAAAGTCTGTCTATATAGTGTTGTCATATTATCGCTCCCCCTTTCCCCTTCTTTCCAAGTTTTTTACTAAATTTGAATCATGTCTGAAACAGCTAATAGATATAAGGAATTTATAGAAGAGATCCCTGATCATGTAAAACTTGTTGCAGTATCAAAAACAAAACCGGTAAATGATATCCTTCAGCTTTATGATATTGGACACAGAGTGTTTGGGGAAAATAAAGTCCAGGAACTTACAGGGAAATACGAATCTCTTCCGAAAGACATACAATGGCACATGGTGGGACATCTTCAGCGAAATAAAGTAAAATATGTTGCACCCTTTGTTTCCATGATCCATTCAGTTGACAGTATGAAATTATTGAATACAATAGAAAAAGAGGGAAGAAAGAATGAAAAGAAAATTGATTGCCTGCTTCAGGTGCATATTGCCAGTGAGGAGACAAAATTTGGTTTTTCTGAAGAGGAATTAGCCGAACTAATGAAAGATATAGATCCCGGAGCTTATCCCCATGTCGGTATCAGGGGCTTAATGGGAATGGCTACCTTTACCGAAGATATGAATAAAATCCGTGGAGAATTCAGAAAGCTGAAAACTTTTTATGATAGGATCCGTTCTTCCCATGCAAATGAATTCCCGGAATTTATAGAGTTGAGCATGGGAATGTCAAATGATTATAAAATTGCAGTTGAAGAGGGCTCAACCATGATCCGGATAGGTAGCAATATATTTGGAGAACGTAATTATCACTAAAATAAGTAATATGGCAAAACTACATGTTGAATATGCCGGTTTAAAGCTAAGAAATCCTATTATTATCAGTAGCTCCGGCCTTACCAGTTCTATCGATAGAATTAAAAAGCTTGATAATCTTGGTGCCGGGGCAATAGTATTAAAATCACTTTTTGAAGAACAAATTAAGTTTGAAAGCGGAAAACTTACAGAAGGTACAGACTATCCGGAAGCTTACGATTATGTGAAAAATTACACGCGGGATAATTCTTTGTCTGAATATCTAAGCCTGATCAGAGAAGCCAAGAAAGCCGTGCATATTCCGGTAATCGCCAGTATCAATTGTGTATCTGCCGGTGAATGGCTTGATTTTGCCAAAAAAATTGAAGATGCGGGTGCCGATGCCCTTGAGGTGAATATCTTTTATATGCCAAATGACAAAAACCGGGAATCTAAACGATATGAAGAAGTTTATTTCAACATTCTTTCAAAAGTTAAAGAGCTGATCAGTATTCCCCTGATTTTTAAAATTGGCGCTCACTTTACAAATCCCACCCATTTTGTTAATCAGCTATACTACAGAAAGGCGGATGCCGTTGTTCTTTTTAATCGTTTTTATGCCCCAGATATCGATCTCAATGAAATGAGCTTTACCAGTGCAGATGTTTTAAGTTCTCCTTCAGATTTAAGAAATACCTTTCGCTGGGTTGGCATAATTTCTTCCGAAGTGGATAAATTGCATCTTTCTGCTTCCACAGGTGTTCATTCCGGTGAGGCTGCAGTGAAACTATTGCTGGCAGGGGCACAGACTGTGCAGGTATGCTCTGTGTTGTATAAAAATGGAATTGAATATCTTACCGAGATAATCGATAAACTTGAATCATGGATGCTGAAGAAAAATTATAAAACCATTGATGATTTCAGAGGAAAAATGAATTACTCGAATATAAAAGACCCTTCTGTGTACGAAAGAGCACAATTTATGAAGTATTTTTCAAATCTTACCTGATAAATGAGAACTTCCGGCACAGATTTCAGATCTTGAGTCTTTTTGGAAGGAGCCGGAAAAATGAGAGTTTATTCGTGACCGCGTTCGCGAAAAGCTTTAGGCGCGCAAAAATTTTAAACCGCAGTATACTAGCGTATATGAGGATTTAAAATTTTTGCAGCAACGCAGATATCGGACATTATGGACAGACTCTAATTAGTGTCTTTAATTCTTTGATAAGAGCTTTCTTGTCCTCATGTATATCAGATCTCTCAAGGTCGATTTTGTTCATGAGGCTTTCGCGTTCACCGTTTTCCAGTTCATTAATATTACTTTCCACAACGGTAAATGCCTCAAAAGACGAGCTATAGTCTTTTTTCAGGACAATATCAATGAAGTACTCCAAATATTTTGAATAATTGAGTCCATTCTGCCAGCAGGCACTAATGAGCTTATCAAAAAAAACTTCCTCTTCATACTTTGGAAGGACTTTCATAAACACCTCAACTGATGATTGTTCATTAAGGTCATTAAGAAAACTGATAATAGCAGATGCGACCTCTTCACCATAATTGCCTTTTAGCAAAGATATGACTTCCGGGATGATTGCATTACTGCCGGTTTTTCTCAAATCGTTAAGACTTTGCAATATGATATCCTCTCTTCCTGTTCTGAGTTTTTTGATCCACTCTTTATCACTTTGACTTTGTCTCATACAAAACTATGGCTAAGGTTTCTGTTATTTTAAAAATATTCTGATGTTCAGGAAACGGAATTTATTTACAATACTTATCAATCTGATTAAAGGCTTCTTTCTTTCCGAACCGGAAGGCTTTACGAAAACAGTAACAGGCATGATCCTGATCTCCCTGTTTTACAGCTATGAGTCCTTTTATGTAATAAGCATCGGGATTACGGGGATCCAGATCCAGGGCCATGGATAGGTCATTGTCTGCATATTTATAGGTTCTGGAATTGTAATAACTTTCGCCGCGCGCAATGTAATATTCGGCTTTTGTTTTGTTTAAGTCCAGTGCGCGGTTAAGGCTTCTGAGGGCGCGAAGATAATCACCTGATTCCATATGGATCTTTCCATAAAGATACCAGGCATGATCGTCCGATGGAAAATATTCAAGGTAGAATTGCATGTTTTCCATGGCCTCATCATAATTTCCATTTCTACTAAAAGTCATGGCCTTTTTGGTATAGAGGCCGAACGATGAGGGATCATATTTCAGTGCTTGCTCAAAGTCTTCTGCTGCCTGGCTGAAGTTTTTAAGTCTGTAATTAACTGCGCCACGCAATGCGTATAAAGAAGAATTTCTTCTGTCGCCATTTATGGCCTTATTAAGATCACGAAGTGCAGGTCCATCATTGCCCATCTGAATATAAACTTCAGCTCTTTTAGCGCGAAGGGGTGATTCTCTGTAATTTTTTTTCATCCCTTCACTAAGAAGATTAATCGCTTCTATAAAATCTTCCGAATTGATGAGGTAGTCAGCTTCAGAAATTAACTCGTCAAATCCCGAATAATATTTACTCTCCTTCCAGAATTTAAGCCATTCTTTATGGTTCTCGAAACGGCTGAGATCCTCGTCAAGCAATACCGTACTTTCAGATTTCTTATAGTTGGACCGAAGATGAATATCGAGATATTCAAGTGTTTTTTCTATGTGGTTTTGCCTTGCAAAAGTTTTAGCCAGCATATAGGATGCAATTCCGGTTTGCAATTTTTCTGCCTCCAGGAAGTCTGAAATGGCTTCCCTGTAGTTTCCTTTTTGAAAATATACAAGTCCGGAGTAATACCATACCCATGCATTTTTTTCATCCAATCCCTTACTAATGGTGAAAGATATCAGAGCCGAATCATACATTTCTTGCTGATAACTGGCCAACCCCCTCAGATAATTATCTCCGGGTGACTTCTGTCCATTGATTACCTGCGGGAAAATCAATATTATAAATATGATTCTTTTAATATTAGAATTCTCCTTCCACATTTGAAGCTCCTTTTTCGTGATAAATATGAATAAAACCAACGATGTTCCTTACTTCAACTCCGGTAATTCTTTTCTCATATACATCGCAGATAAAATAATAGACACCGGGTGAGACGAGTTCATCTGTATTCCTGTGTTTTCCGTTCCAGTTAATGTCCGGATCTGCTGTCTCAAAAACTACCTGTCCCCAACGATTAAATACTTGCATGTCAATCCGTTCTACATCCTGGTATTCATATGGCCTTAATATATCGTTAATTCCATCGCCATTGGGGCTAAATACATTGGGGATAGAATACTTAATACAGTTATCGACTATTACCGGGGCTGAGGGAATGCTTTCATTGCCGAAGGAATCTACTGCAGTAATATAGTAACTGGCGGCAAGTCCATTTTCCGGATAATGTTTATATATGGAATTTTCCCGTCCTTTGACACTGTCAAGTAAAGTATGAGGATTATTCAGATCTGCGGTATAATAAATGTTGTACATAACCACATCTTCAGAACATTCCTCCTCAGTCGAGGAGTAAAACCAATCCAGTTGATTGTAAAGAGAATCACAGGCCGAATAAACATCCAGGACTGGTGGACATGGAGCAACTGTATCAACAGGTATTCCGCAATTAATATGAGATACGTTTTCATTCGAATACAACTCTCCGTTTATCTCCCTTTCTCCTTCGGATCTGATATAATAACAATATTCTTTTTCATTCATGAGATTCTCATCAATAAAGTATTCTTCAGATGTAAAGCCTATGGAATCAAATGCTTCCGTGTTCTCATTGAAACGATATACTACATAGTTATTATTAAGCCAGGGTACATTACGTTTTATATTCAGTCTTAGTTTATTATCTCCGGGGATAATGTCAGGAAACAGACTGGAAGCTACTTCGGGAGTTCCGATCAAAAACCGGTTAGAAGGTTCATCGTTATAAAGTTCAACAGAATAGGAATATGGGAATACAGAGGTATTAAGTTCAATATCGGTATATGTTGTATCGTTAAGGTCAGATGTGTTTATTGAATCTATCAGATGAAGGTTATCACCCCACAAATCATCCGATCGATAAATCAAATAGGTAAAGGGACCATTGGCAGGGATGGTATCAAGGCCTTCCGGTTTAGCCCAGGAAATGAAGATGCTGCCATTTTCTCCGAAACCGGTGACAGAAACATTCAGTAATACGGGATTTCCCGGGATCAGAGATGTGCAACTCTCTTCCGAGGGAAAACTTTCAGAACCATCGGGTAAAATTGCTGTTATCCTGTAACAATACTCTATTCCCTGGAGCAATCCCTCTCCGTCATTGTTATCAAAAAAGCTTGTATCGGGATGAGATCCCGTCTGGCCTATCCGTTCAAAACCTGAGGTTGACGGCAGGCCCGGTGAACATGAATCATATTCGTATCCGGAAGAACCGGTCTTACGGTAAATATTATATCCTAAAATGTTTTCACAAATATACTTATCCCAGCTGATATTTGTAGAAACTGCTGAGGGTCTGACTGTAGGAGCGGAGGGGGGAGGGCCAAGCACTTTAATTGAGACGTTGTCTATATCGATCAGGCTAAGTTCAGGGTTATGGTCTTCGGTTTTTATTACGAGATTATAGGGTTGTCTTCGGGGATGCAGACAAGAAGTCTCCCAGGAAAATAAAGAAACAAGCTCACCGGGAGCCCTGCTAACCTCTTCAAATCGTGCTGAATTGTCGTTGAAAGCAAAGGGGCCGCCTGTGAGAAAATGAGACAGGTTGTCTCCGTCTTCGTCTGTTGACCTTATAAGGAATTCAACATTTGTGCCGGCAACCACACAGAGATCGGGAATACTATCATTTACGGGAGGGGTATTATCTGTGTTAAAAACTTCTATCTGCATATCCCTGGCAATGTTCCCGATCTTAACCCCATTCCTCCATTCCTCTATATTCATTGCGATATTATAAATACCCGTATCTACAGGGGCATCCCATATAAGGTCACCGGTAACTGCATCCACTCGTAATGTATCACTTGCTTCAGGAAAGGTATAGTTCTCAATAGGTTCTCCATTCTCCTTGGTGCATATGGTGAGTCCGTAGGATATACTGTCACCGTCGTAATCGAATGCAGCCGGGTTATGAATAAAAACCTGGCCTAATGCTGCTTTATCAATAGGAGGGTTCAATAATACCGGAGTACTGTTCAATCCAAGACCGGAATTAACGGTGATGATCGTCTTTATTGAAAAAATTACATTTACTGAACCGGGGATGTTTTTTACACCATAATTCCGGTTTGGATCTTCAACTACAATCACGTAGGTTCCCGGACCCGGATATGTATGTCTTGAGAGATAAACGTTTCGACGGTAGTTATTCGGAAGTAACTGTAGTGTATCACGTGTAGCCATCGAAGTTGTATTATCACCCCATTGAACTTCCAGTTCCCTTCTGTCTGCGGCACTCAGGGTATAGGTGAAAGTAGTGATCTTAATCTCAAAAGTCAGATCGCTTATCTGCCTCATGGTTATTTCACCTGCCCGGTTATGAGTGGCAGTTAAATTATTTACAGTTAGTACTGTAAATAGTAATGTTAATAATATCTTCAGCGTCTTAACAGTCCTCATTTTAGATTTACCCTCTTTTCCGTATTTCTCAGATTGAATCTGTATCCCTTTTGCTTTCCTTCGTAATTTATAATTGTAAGATTTGTCTGATCAGAATATATATCAAGAAACAGTTCATTTTTAATATAAATCCTTTTCAATCTTTTTATGCTGAAAGTATAATAAAACCAGATTGCCTCTTCATTCATTTCGGTATCTGAGTATGTTAATATAAGTGAATCCTTGTTATTCAGAACGATTTTTAAGACATTATTAATGTATCTGTCGATCACTTTTTTATTCGCTGGTAAAATCAGATCCTCATAATTAATAATCTTACCATAATTATGTTGAAGGGCAAGCTGAAGATCATCTTTGAATAATTTAATTGCAATTGTGAGTTCATCATCTTCTGCTTCGATATTGCACATGGAAACATGAACCGGATGAGCTTTGGCAATGCCGAAACAAAATATAAAAATGATTATCATTATCCGCCTCATCCTTCTCAAATCTTTTAAAGCTTATAAAATTAATTAAAAAAATCCATCATCTGTTCAATTTCGCAGAAATCCGTCACCGGCTGTTTTTGAAAATTAAAAGTTTAATACTTCCTTTGCTCTTATTCTTACACTATGAGTATTTTTGAATTATATCTAAAGCTGGGTATTGATCATATAATGGATCTTCAGGGATATGATCATATACTTTTTATTATTTCTCTCACTATAGTCTATCCATTAAAATACTGGAAAAAACTCTTAATTCTTATTACAGCATTTACGATAGGACATTCAATTACACTCCTGCTTGCAACACTGAATATTATTAAAATCCCTACCGATCTGATAGAATTTCTGATCCCCCTTACGATCTTCATAACTGCACTTGGAAATACTTTTCAGAAATCCGGCAAATTTCATACCACTTCACACCATTTTAAGTATGGGGCTGCGTTGTTTTTCGGATTGATTCATGGAATGGGTTTTTCTAACTATTTAAGAGGACTTCTTTCCGGAGAAGAAAAGCTTTTTAAGCCCTTGCTTTATTTCAATCTGGGCATTGAACTTGGTCAGATCATGATCCTGATCATAATTATGGGACTCACCCTTCTGTTTGTCGATATTTTTGGTGTAAAAAGGAGGGAGTGGAATTTGATATTTTCAGGAGCAGCCCTCGGCATCTCTCTCGTGCTTATCCTTGAAAGAATTCCCTGGTGATTCTTGAAATTTTCTGCAAAGATTTTCTGCCGTTGAGATCTCCAGATAGGAGGCGCCATGTTTTCTACCGAAGTTTCCGCCGACCACAACAATAGTATCATCTTTGTTAATTTTTTTCTTTTTCATGAGTTTTTTCAGTGAAGCACTCACGAATTCCATACTGTTATTGCTGTTAGGAATGTACTCGGGATAAACCCCAAAGGAAAGCGCAAGGAGACGGACCGTTTCATTTGAATAGCACATAGCATGTATTATTTTTCTTCCGCGATAACCGGACATGTTTCTTATGGTCCTGCCGGAAAAGGTGTCTGCAATTATCGCTTTTGCTTTAAGTTTTATTGAGGCTTCGACAGCCGAACGGGTGAGATAGGAAGATATTTCTGTACTTAGCCTGACAATTGGAGTATCGTGTATATCACTCCTGCTTTTTTCAACTTCTTTTGCGATTTTAGACATAGTGCGGACCGATTCAACTGGATATTTTCCATAAGCAGTTTCACCACTTAGCATAATAGCATCTGTTTTTGAATATATGGCATTTGCCACATCGCTTACTTCTGCCCTGGTAGCCCTGGGTTCCGTTATCATGCTATGAAGCATCTGTGTTGCTATAATTACCGGTTTTCTTCGCTCAATGCATTTATTGATGATCATTTTCTGGATTCCGGGTATCTTTTCATAAGGGATCTCTATAGCCAGATCGCCCCTGGCTACCATGATGCCATAGGCATGATCCAGAATTTCATCAATTTTATTTACACCTTCCTGGTTTTCGATTTTGGCGATAATTTTTGCCTTACTGTTTTTAGTGTCCAGAATTTTTTGCACATCGATAATATCTTCTTTATTACGGACAAAAGAATGGGCGATGAAGTCAAGTCCGTTATCTGCTGCAAATTCTATGTACAATCTGTCTTTTTCGGAAACAGAGGGAAGATTAAAACTAATGCCGGGAACGTTCACGGATTTCCTTCCTTTAATGATACCCTGATTTTGCACCTGGCATTTAAGCTGATTATTTTCCTTTGCAATGACCCTTAATTCAACACTCCCGTCATCTATAAGAATATGAGTTCCTATAGGACTTTCCCTGTAAAACCCCGGATAACTAACATGAAAATTGTCAGGACCCGATTTTCCTTCAGGATCACTTCCGATAAATATTATGTCTCCTTGCTCAACTTCTACTGCCGAAGTACCTGGGGAGGTACGTATTTCCGGTCCTTTTGTATCCAGTAAAAGAGGTATTTTGTCCGATACTCCCCGCAGGTTGTTTATTATTTTAAGAGTCTGCCCGGGAGTCTGGTGTGCAG
This sequence comes from uncultured Bacteroidaceae bacterium, assembly GCA_964426915.1. GTDB lineage: Bacteria > Bacteroidota > Bacteroidia > Bacteroidales > CAYRTD01. Next base: position 20,282 of record CAYRTD010000022.1, read on the forward strand.
TGTTCAACCGTATGGCATTCACTCCGGCATTTAACAACTCTTTGATGAATTCGGGATCACACTTTAAATCTGAGATCGTTGCTACTATCTTGGTCTTTTTTTTCATTACTCAATGCTGAATTATCAATATATGCAAAAATATATTCTTTTATTGCCTGGTTTAAAAAATCATGATATTTGTCTTCATCAACTCAGATTATTCCGGAAAAGCCCGCAAAGATAGGCAATTATATTATTACAGGCTGTAATCTGGATTAATCTTTTGTTAAGTTTACACCTACAGGTCAATATGTAATGTAGTGAAAGCCTGAAAAACACTCCCACAAAACCAGTATTTTATCGGGATCAGAACATTATTCATTATTCCTCACAAATAAAAGTACGATCCATAACGGAAAGAGGACACTGGTCAAAAGACAAAAACAGTTTTATTGGAATAGCGTATAAGACAGTAATAATGTTCAGCCAGATGCCACGGAAGCTATCAAAAAAACATTATTAAATTTACATTATGAATTGGGAAGACAGTCTGAAGGATTTTACGCATTTTCTGAGGTTGGAAAAGTCTTTGTCGGTTAATTCCATTGAAGCCTATAATAATGATCTTAAAAAGTTTCTTTTATTTCTGGAAACTTCCGGTTTAAAGCCAGATCCGGATAAAATAAAATCCGACCACATAAAAGCGTTTCTTAAATGGATCAACGAGCTTGAAATGAGCCCGAGAACCCAGGCCCGTATTATTTCAGGTATTAAGGCATTTTATAAGTTTTTACTACTTGAGGAGCTGATCGAGGAAGATCCTACTGCCTTGATTGAATCGCCGAAAATCGGACGCAAATTACCGGATGTCCTTTCCGTTGAAGAAATTGACAGCATAGAACAATCAGTTGATCTGAGTAAGCCCGATGGACATCGTAATAAGGCCATTATTGAAGTTCTTTATGGTTGCGGATTAAGGGTTACCGAGCTTATTAGCCTTAAAATAAGTGATTTAAACCTTGAGAAAGGATACCTCAGAGTAAGGGGAAAAGGCAATAAAGAAAGGCTGATCCCTATCGGATCCTCAGCAATACGGGAGATAGAAAATTATTTACCTCAACGGAAGGCACTTTCACATATTTCTGAAGAAAGTAAAGATATACTGTTTTTGAACAGAAGAGGCAAAAGCCTCACAAGGGTGATGATTTATACCATTACTAAAAATCTTGCAGAAAAGGCAGGAATAAATAAAAATGTTAGTCCGCATACTTTCAGGCACTCATTTGCTACCCACCTAATAGAAGGAGGTGCAGATCTTCGTGCTGTTCAGGAAATGTTGGGCCATGAGTCCATTCTTACCACTGAAATTTATACTCATCTTGACAGGGAATTTCTGAGAGAAACAATCCTGATGTTTCATCCCCGCTCAGGCAAAACCTGAAATTTCCCAAAAGGATAACATTAAATTAAGCTTATTTAGAATTGATTTATAGAATTTTTGAATACATTTGTATTTTCAAAAAAAAATCAAAATGGACTTAAATTGTTCATAATTAATATAATAACAAAAGAAAGGAGACAAATATGTCACAAGTAAAACGCGTTTATACTTTTGGTGATAAAAAGGCAGAAGGTAAAGCCGACATGAAAAACTTACTTGGTGGTAAAGGTGCCAACCTTGCGGAAATGAACCGTATTGGTGTTCCTGTACCCCCGGGATTTACAATCACAACTGAAGTTAGTATCGAATACAACAAGGTTGGCAGAGATAAAGTAGTTGAATTACTCAAGGATGAGGTGGAAGCTGCTGTCGCCAATGTTGAAGGTATTATGGGAACAAAGTTCGGTAGCAGTGAAAACCCATGTCTGCTTTCCGTGCGCTCCGGCGCCAGGGTATCCATGCCCGGTATGATGGATACTGTTTTGAATCTTGGTATGAATGATGAAGCGGTTAAAGGGCTCATAAACAAAACCGGTAATGAAAGATTTGCCTGGGATTCATACAGGAGATTTATCCAGATGTATGGAGATGTTGTACTCGGATTGAAACCTGCATCAAAGGAAGATTCTGATCCTTTTGAGGAGATCATTGAGAACATGAAAGAAGCAAGGGGAGTCGAAAACGATAACGAACTTACTGTTGACGATCTCAAGGAACTTGTTTTAAAATTTAAAAAAGCGGTAAAGGATAATCTTGGAAAAGATTTTCCGACCGATCCATGGGAGCAATTATGGGGATCCGTTTATGCAGTATTTGACAGTTGGAATAACGAGAGAGCAAAATACTACAGATTACTGAACAAGATTCCCGAAGAATGGGGAACCGCTGTTAACGTTCAGGCTATGGTATTTGGTAATATGGGTAATACCTCCGGAACAGGTGTGGCATTTACAAGAGATGCAGCTACAGGTGAAAATATATTTAATGGTGAATATCTTATTGATGCCCAGGGTGAAGATGTTGTTGCAGGTGTAAGAACTCCTCAACAGATCACCAAAGAAGGTTCCATAAGATGGGCCGCTTTAGCTCAGGTTTCTGAAGAAGAAAGGGCTTCCAAATTTCCTTCACTTGAAGAGAAAATGCCAGAAGTTTACCAGGAGCTTTTTGAAACCCAGAAAAAACTTGAAGAACACTATCGTGATATGCAGGATCTTGAATTTACCATACAGGAAGGTAAATTATGGCTTCTCCAGACCCGTGGCGGTAAACGCACCGGTGCATCAATGGTAAAAATAGCCATGGATCTTCTCAGAGAGGGTATGATCGATGAAAAAACAGCGCTTCTAAGGAATGAACCCGAAAAACTGGATGAATTGCTTCACCCGGTATTCGATCTTGAAGAACTGAAAAAAGCTAATACTATCGCCAAAGGTCTTCCTGCTTCACCCGGAGCTGCCAGTGGCCGGATCGTATTTTTTGCCGATGAGGTTGAAGAGTGGGCAGACAAGGGGGAAAAAGTTATTCTCGTGCGAACCGAAACTTCACCTGAAGATCTAAAAGGAATGAACCTTGCAAAAGGTATCCTTACCGCACGTGGAGGTATGACCTCTCATGCTGCAGTTGTAGCTCGCGGAATGGGTAAATGTTGCGTTTCAGGTGCCGGTAAGGTAAAGATCAATTACAGACAAAGGACGATGACCATTGATGATAAGGTCTATAATGAAGGTGACTGGATCTCACTTAATGGAACAACCGGCGAAGTGTATGATACGGCTGTAAAAACCATGACACCTGAACTTAGTGGTGACTTTGGTGAACTTATGAGCCTGGCTGATAAATACGCAAAAATGCTGGTAAGAACAAATGCTGATACTCCAAAAGATTCTACCGTAGCTCGTGAATTTGGTGCTCAGGGAATCGGTCTTTGCCGTACAGAGCATATGTTCTTTGAAGGAGACAGAATTAAAGCTATGCGCGAAATGATCCTTTCGTCCGATGAAGAAGGAAGAAGAAAAGCACTAGAAAAATTACTCCCTATTCAGCGTGAAGATTTCGAAGGAGTTTTTGAAGCAATGAGCGGACTCCCTGTAACTATCCGTCTCCTGGATCCTCCCTTGCATGAATTTGTACCTCATGAGCCGGAAAATCAGAAGGAAATGGCCGATGAAATGGGAATAAGTGTAGAGAAAGTAAAAGAATTGGTGGATGATCTTGCTGAATTCAACCCTATGCTCGGACACAGAGGTTGCCGCCTTGGTAACACCTATCCTGAAATTACTGAAATGCAGGCCAGAGCAATAATTGAAGCTGCCCTTAATCTTAAGGATAAAGGCATCAAAACCCTGCCTGAGATTATGATTCCCCTTATCGGCACGCAAGCTGAATTTAAAATGCAGGAAGATATCGTACGCACAACTGCAGAAAAGGTATTTGAAGAGAGAGGACAGAGAATAGAGTACCTCGTGGGTACAATGATTGAAATACCCCGTGCTGCACTTACCGCAGATAAAGTTGCTGAAACGGCTGAGTTCTTCTCATTCGGAACCAATGACCTCACCCAGATGACTTATGGATACTCCAGAGACGATGCCGGAAGATTCCTGCCTGTTTATCTCACGAAAGGACTTCTCAAGGACGATCCTTTCCAGGTACTTGATCAGGAAGGTGTGGGCCAGCTGGTTGAAATGGGTACAAAACTAGGCCGCTCAACCCGTTCGAATCTTAAAGTAGGAATTTGCGGTGAACATGGTGGTGAACCCAGTTCAGTTGAATTCTGCCACAGGGTTGGAATGAACTACGTGAGTTGTTCTCCATTCAGAGTACCTATTGCGAGACTTGCAGCTGCTCATGCAGCTATAAAAGATGAACAATAGTATTTATTTTTTTTAGTAAAAAGCGACATTCCTTTTGGATTGTCGCTTTTTTTTGTCTCTTGTCAATGAATTTTCAATTTTAGGACATAAGTGAAAACAAAAAAATCTTTAAAACTCTAAGGAATGTTTATGAACATAACTCTTTAATCACTTCTCTTCTCTCCCTCAATTAGTAAGCTTTTGTAAAATAACTGATCCTGAGGGGCTTGGTCTGACCGTAAGCCCAGGTGGGTGGAAGATATTAGTATTGCATGCCCATTTCTATGTTTGTTTATTCATTTAATACACAACCTGTTAAAGTGGAATTATTATAATAGAATACTACTAAACCTGACTGAATTAATTTTATTAAATTTGGATGATTATCATTTTCATAAAAAAAATCCCATGAAAAAACTTGATCTCATAATGTATGGTATTCATGATACGGTTGAAATTTATCATAATCTCTCTTATGAGGAGTTATATAAACATGAAACCGATCCCTCACTTGAGGGTTTTGAAAAGGGATATCTTACAGAAAAGGGAGCAGTTTCGGTCGATACGGGAATTTTTACAGGCCGGTCACCGAAAGATAAATTTATCGTTAAAGAGGAGACTTCTGAAGATAATATCTGGTGGAAGAATGATCAGCGGAAAGCTTCAGATAATAAACCCTTAAGTGAAGAGACATGGAAGGACCTTAAAGAAAATACCATTAATCAGCTGAGCGGCAAAAAATTATATATTCAGGATGGATATGCCGGAGCTAATCCGGATTCAAGGCTGAAGGTAAGATTTATCGTTGAGGTTGCCTGGCAGGCACATTTTGTTAAGAATATGTTTATCAGGCCGGATGAACAGGAGCTTGAAGAGTTTGAACCGGATTTTGTTGTTTTTAACGGGTCGAAGACAGTAAATCCCAGATGGAAAGTACATCAGATGAATTCTGAAGTTTATGTTGCTTTTAATCTTAAGGAAAGGATGGCATGTATTGGTGGCACATGGTATGGAGGTGAGATGAAGAAGGGGATTTTTTCTATTATGAATTATTATCTTCCTTTAAAAGGAGTTGCTACCATGCACTGTTCGGCAAATGTGGGTATGAAGGGGGATACCGCTATTTTCTTTGGTTTGTCCGGTACCGGGAAAACAACACTTTCTGCTGATCCGGAGCGTGCACTTATCGGAGATGATGAACATGGCTGGGACGATGACGGCATCTTTAACTTAGAAGGAGGTTGTTATGCAAAGACCATTGACCTGGATCCCAAAAAGGAGCCCGATATTTATAATGCCATTCGGCGTGATGCACTACTCGAAAATGTAGTGGTAAAAGAGGATGGAGTTATCGACTTTGGAGATAGCTCTAAAACAAAGAATACAAGGGTGTCCTATCCCATTTATCATATCAGGAATATTGTTAAACCGGTTTCGAAGGCTGGGCATGCTAAAAATGTCATCTTTCTGACGGCCGATGCATTCGGTGTTCTGCCTCCGGTATCAAGACTTACACCTGAGCAGACAGAATATCATTTTATTAGTGGCTATACAGCAAAAGTCGCCGGTACGGAATTAGGCGTTACAGAACCCCAACCTTCTTTCTCAGCGTGCTTTGGGGCCGCATTTTTGCTTCTCGATCCAACGGTATATTCCTCTTTGCTGATAAGGAAAATGAAAGAACATAATTCGGCAGCCTGGCTGGTGAACACCGGTTGGGTCGGTGGACCGGTAGGAGTAGGGCATAGAATCGATATTCCTTCAACCCGGGCCATTATAAATGCAATTCACAATGGAAGTCTGCTTGATCAGGAATATGAACAAATTCCTTTCTTTAACCTGAGTATTCCTAAATCGGTGAATGCAGTGAACCCTGCCTTATTGAATCCCCGGAACAACTGGAAGACTCCCGGGGCCTGGGACAAAGCTGCTATTGATCTTGCCCGCAAGTTCATGGATAATTTTACAAACTTTATGGATAACGAAGCTGCAGTGAGACTTGCTGAAATTGCAGGCCCGAAAATTGAAAATGGGTAAGAAAAGGTAATAAAATGAAACATCAAGACACGATAGGCCAAAAGCATTGGCAGGCATTTAGAGAAGAAGAAATTTTCAGCAGGTTAAAAACATCTGGAAAAGGATTAAACCAGGAAGAAGTAAAGAAAAGATTAGGATTTTACGGCGAGAATAAATTGCCAGAGGGTAAAAAAGTCACCCTCATACAGATAATCCTGCACCAGCTATTGAATCCATTAATCTTTATTCTTGTTGCTGCTGCTGTTGCATCGGTAGCCATTGGCGAAGGGAAAGATGCCATATTTATTTTCCTGGTTATTTTCATTAACAGTGCATTGGGAACTTATCAGGAATTCAATGCCGAGAGGAGTGCCAGCAGCTTACAGAAATTAATGAAGATTAAAGCAAGGGTGAGAAGAGAAGGCAAAGAAACGGAAGTGCCTTCCGAAGAAATTGTGCCGGGGGATATCGTGCTGCTTGAATCGGGTATGAAAGTCCCGGCAGATATGCGGTTGCTTGAAGTATCCGGACTAGAAATTGATGAAAGTTTTCTTACCGGCGAATCTATCTCAGCAAAAAAACAAATTGCTACATTGCAGCAAAACCTTGGCGTTGCTGAAAGAACCAACATGGCTTTTGCCGGTGCTACCGTAATGAAAGGACGGGGATTGGGTGTGGTAGTTTGCACTGGTATCGATACACAAGTAGGTAAAATCTCACAAGATGTAACCGAGTCGGCTTCCGCAAAACCACCATTGGTGCAACGCATGGAGAAATTCATCAAGCAAATCAGTATTTTTATTATTGTCCTTAGTATTATACTGGCAGTAATACTCCGAATACAGGGCATGGATTTAACCGCAATTTTCTTTTTTGTTGTAGCTCTTGTTGTTTCTGCTATTCCCGAAGGTTTACCAGTAGCTTTAACTGTGGCATTGTCAATTGCCGCCAAACGAATGGCAAAGCGAAATGTAATTGTCCGTAAACTAACATCGGTTGAGAGTTTGGGCAGTTGCACCGTAATTGCCAGCGACAAAACAGGTACACTTACCGTTAATGAGCAAACGGCAAAAATTGTACAATTACCCAATGGTAGCCTCTACACTATTGAAGGACAAGGCTATAATGGCGAAGGTAAGGTTGTTGATTCGCAAGGAAAATTAATTGAAATTTCAGAAAATGATGAGATTAAAAAAATAGCCCGTATAGCTGTTTTTGCCAATGAGGGTTCATTATCCAAAGAAAATGATAAATGGTTGTATTACGGTGACGCAATGGATGTTGCCCTGCTGGGCATGAGTTACAAGCTTGGAGTAAAACCCAAAAAATGGCTGAAAGAAGAAAAACCTATTGGAAAAATTCCGTACGAGTCGGAACGGAAATTCTCAGCTTCATTTTACAATGTAAAAAATTCGGTTTTCATTGGAGTAAAAGGTGCTGTTGAGACTATTCTTGATTTTTGCACAATTATGTCTGTTAATGGCGAGACTAAAAGAATAGATAAAGACAAAATCCTTGCCGATGCAGAATATTTAGCTAAAAATGGTTATCGGGTGTTGGCTTTTGCCAGTGGCGAATACAAGGAATATCAAAAGAAAGAAGTGTATGAAGTAGAAGATATTCCTGCGCTCACATTTTACGGACTTGTAGGCTTTATTGACCCCTTAAGACCGGAAGCTAAAATATCGGTGGAAGAGTGCAGGGAAGCTGATATTAAAGTAATTATGATAACCGGCGATCACCCCGAAACAGCCGGTACCATAGCACGTGAATTGGGCATAGCCGATGAAAGTACCCATGTGGTAACCGGACAAATGCTTGCCGAAGCTGATCCTCCCGACAGTCCTGCTTATGAACAATTAGTAGCATCAACTACTGTATTTGCAAGAGTTTCGCCAGCCCAAAAATTAGAAATTGTAGATGTATTGATTCGTAAAGGAGAATTTGTTGCTGTTACGGGCGATGGCGTAAATGATGCTCCGGCACTTAAGCGGGCTAATATTGGTGTGGCAATGGGTTCCGGTACCGATGTGGCTAAAGAGGTTGGCTCAATGATCGTGGTGGACGATAACTTTTCGTCAATTGTGGCGGGTGTTGAGGAAGGTCGCTTTGCTTTCGATAATGTGCGTAAAGTAATTTACCTGTTAATTTCAACAGGAACAGCTGAAATTATTCTGTTTCTGGCCTCTATCTTTGCCGGATTGCCACTGCCGCTACTTGCCGTACAATTGTTGTGGTTAAATTTAGTTACCAATGGCATACAGGATGTAGCCCTTGCTTTTGAAGGAGGAGAGCCAGGTGCTATGAAACGGTCTCCACGCAAGCCCTCCGAAAAAATATTCAACCCTCTTATGATTAACCAAACCATTGTGTCGGGCGCAACCATGGGGGTGATGGCTTTTGGACTGTGGTATTATTTAAACACATACACCCAAATGGAAGAAATACACGCACGCGACCTTATCCTGTTGCTTATGGTATTTATGCAAAACTTCCATGCTTTTAACTGCCGTTCCGAAAGGGTTTCAGCATTTAAAGTGCCGCTAAAAAGAAATATCATCCTTGTGTTTGGGGTCATGGCAGCCCAAGGTATCCATATCCTCAGCATGCAGATTCCATTTATGCAAAACATATTGCGAATTGAACCCATTTCTTTTAACGAATGGTTGTATATTTTGGCGTTGGCGATACCTATGATATTGGTAATGGAAGTGTTCAAGTATTTTCGCAGAAAAATTTCACCGATAAACCAGTAAGCTATGAAACTATTTTCAAACTTGATTTTCTTTTTCTTCCTTGTTTTTACCCTTAGTGCGCAGCAACAAAAACCAAACGTTTTGTTTATTGCTGTTGATGATTTACGGCCCGAACTGGGCTGTTACGGAAAATCGCATATCAAATCCCCGAGCATCGATAAGTTGGCCGAATCGGGATTAACTTTTAACCGTGCCTATTGCAATATTCCGGTTTGCGGGGCATCACGGGCGAGTGTTTTATCCGGAATACGACCAAACCGTCACAGATTCTTAAACTACCATACATGGCAGGATGAAGACGTGCCAGGAGTGGTGAGCCTGCCCATGCATTTTAAGAACAACGGGTATTATACTGTTTCACTTGGTAAAATTTACCATCACAAGGAAGATGGGAAAGGAAGTTGGTCGGAAACTCCCTGGGCGCCACAAGGACAATGGAAGGGCTGGCAGGCTTATGTTGAGCCTGAATCGGACAAAATTATTGAACCGGGACGACACGGAATTACTGGGCCTTCTTTTGAATCTCCCAGGGGACCGGATCATATTTATCCGGATGGGATGATTGCAGAAGAAGCAATGCGGCAGTTGCGGCAGTTTAAAGGAGAAAACCAGCCGTTTTTTCTGGCGGTTGGTTTTTTAAAACCTCACCTGCCTTTTAATGCACCTCAGAAATATTGGGACATGTACAATTTTGATGAAATAGAATTGCCGGAGTACATGAAAAAACCGGAAAATGCGCCAGATGCAGCAATGCATAATTTCGGAGAATTGCGCAATTACGTAGATGTACCGGACCAGGGGCCAATGGAAGAGGAATTCATGCGAAAGCTGATTCACGGCTACTATGCCTGTGTGAGTTACACGGATGCTCAAATAGGGAAAGTTTTGAATGAGCTGGAACGATTGGGATTGGCTGAAAATACTATTGTTGTTCTTTGGGGCGACCATGGCTGGCATTTGGGTGAACATGGTTTGTGGTGCAAGCACTGTAATTTTGAAAAAGTACTGCATACTCCGCTGATTTTAAGGGTTCCGGAGAAAAAGAAAAACATAGAAACCGATGCATTAGTTGAGTTTGTTGATATTTATCCTTCGCTTTGCGAATTGGCAGGGTTAAGCAAACCGTTTCATTTGCAGGGGGAAAGTTTTGTTCCTCTTGTCGAAAATCCGGATTTGCAGTGGAAAGATGCAGTTTATAGCCGTTGGATAAGAGGCGAAACAATTATAACAAAAAAGCATACTTACACCGAGTGGATTGGTGACAACAACGAAGGTGTTTATGCCAAAATGCTGTACGATTTGAAAGCTGATCCTGAAGAGACTGTCGATGTTTCGGGAAAACCCGAAAACAAAGATTTGGTAAAAAAGCTTTCTGAAAAATTGCATCAGCATATTGCTGAAAGAGATACGCTAAACATTCCATAGTATGAAAGACTGGTTAAGTGCAATAAATTCAGTTGATGATATTGTATGTTTAATTGACACGGATTATAATATTATTGATATCAATAAATTGGGCTTGGACTTATTGAAAAAGAATAGGGATGAAATTATCGGCCAAAAATGTTATAAGGGTCTTCATAGCAGCTATAATCCAAACGACTACTGCCCTTTATCTGCCTGTATTCTTTCAAAAAAAACAGAAAAAACAGAAATCTTCGAAAAACAGTTCGAAAAACATTTTTATATCAAAATTTCACCCGTTTTCTCTAACAAGGGCTGGTTATTGCGTTTTATTTTATCATGCGGGATATCACCCCACTTAAAGAAAAAGAAAATGAACTGAAAGAAATCAAGGAGGAATATCTATCAGTTAATGTTATGTCATCTAACTTCAACAGATAAATTGTACTTTACAAAACCCTATGGTATCCCTTCAAATTTTATTTAGCTTTGTTCTATGGAAAATTCAACTACGATGATCATTCTTTTGTCTCTTCTCGCTTATCTGACAGGAGCAATCCCTTTTTCCCTGTGGGCAGGGAAAATATTTTTCCGTATGGATATTCGCGAACATGGCAGTGGAAATGCCGGCGCAACAAATGCTATGAGGCTATTGGGATTAAGGGTTGGATTTCCGGTCTTATTACTGGATATTTTAAAGGGCTGGCTGGCTGTAAAGTATGCTGTGATATTCCGTGTATACCCACCTGATAGCTTTCCCCTGATGAATTTATCAATAGCCCTTGGTGTACTGGCTGTACTTGGTCATATTTTTCCGGTTTATGCCCGATTCAGGGGAGGAAAAGGAGTAGCAAGCATTTTCGGGGTGCTTCTGGCATTAAGTCCCTACGCCACAGCTTGTGCGGCCGGTGTTTTTCTTTTAATACTTTTTATTACACGCTATGTGTCTTTAGGTTCCATTATCGCAGGCTTATCTTTTCCGGTATGGATCATCTTTGTTTTCGGTACCGAACATACCTCACTCAGAATTTTTTCCGCAATAGTAGCTGTTTTGCTGATTATCACTCATAAAAAAAATATCTCCCGTTTGCTTAACGGAACTGAAAATAAAGCAAACTTCCTTTTCCAGGGTAAGATTGAAAACCGGAAGAATTGATACTAATCATCCCATTATGGACAGACACTACTTAGAGTCTATCCATAATGTCGGGTGTCTGGATCATAATGTTCAAGATCAAGGCGCGCAAAAATTTTAAACCGCAGTATACTAATGTATTCGAGGATTTAAAATTTTTGCAGCAACGCAGATATTGGACATTATGGACAGACACTACTTAGGGTCTTTGGGCTGATTAAACGTCCTAATATGAACATCTCTCTGAGGAAAGGGAATAGTTACGCCACCTTCTATGAATTTCCTGTTAATAGCATATCTCAGATCCGATTTTACTACTTCAACCCAGAAAGTATCATATGTCCAGAAATGAAGCCTGAAGTCCAGAGAGGAATTTCCAAAATCAACAAACATGACTGCAGGTTTCGGATCTTTGGCTATTTTGGGATGATTTTCTCCTACTTCACGTAATATTTTCGTAATCTTATCCACGTCAGATCCATATGCTACACCCACATTAACATGGAAACGGGTTTTCTTTTCCATATGACTCCAGTTTATCAGCCGGTCTGAAATAAACTTTGAGTTTGGAATGATAAGAACTACCCGGTCGCGGGTTTCGATTTTGGTAGTTCTCAATCCTATCTGAATTACTTTTCCAACGAGATTCTCTTCCAGTTCAACAATATCGGAAACACGCAGATTACCCTCGAATAGCATGAAAAAGCCGGAGATCAGATCTTTAAATATTTCCTGTATTCCAAGTCCGATACCTACCAGTAGAGCTGCAGAACCTGCCAGGAGAAATGTTACTTTGAAGCCAATGGACTGGAATATCAGCATAATGGCGATTATCCAGAAGGTATACCGGACGATCTGAAATATAGCGTGAGTGGTACCGATTTCCAGTCTTGAATTCCTGGCTTGTCTTTTCAGGAACTTTTTAATCAGCCAAAGTATTGTAATTGTGATAACCAGAATAAGCAGGATTTCAATAAGATTGAAAACCGTAATATTTAGTGTTTTGGTTGAAATCAACTCGTAATTAAAAATATCCTTAATTTCCATCTGAAGAAGGTTTTATTCAATTTGAAAATCCCTTTGAAGTTGTGACATGAGTTCCTGATGACTTATGCCTTTGGTCAGTTTACCGTTGCGTGCAAGGGATATTTGACCGGTTTCTTCGGAGACAACAATAACAATAGCATCTGTCATTTCAGTAATGCCAATTGCTGCCCGATGTCTTAATCCGTATTCCGGGGGGAGGTCGGGATTATCCGTAACAGGAAGGACAACACGTGCAGCAGCTATCTTATCTTTGTCAATTATGATAGCGCCGTCATGTAAAGGACTGTATTTGTTAAATATACTGATTATCAACCGGCTGTTGGTATTTGCGTTCATTATATCGCCCGACTGGGAGTATATATCCAGAGTTGATTTTTTTTGCAAAACGATAAGGGCTCCTGTTTTAGTTGCGGCAAGCCTGATCACTGCTTTTATAATTGATTTTATCTTTATGTTCGGTCTTGGATCGAAATCCATTCGCATCAGTTTTTCAAACCTCATCCTGTTCTTGCTGATATATCTGGAACCGATAAGAATCAGAAAACGTCTTATTTCCTGCTGGAAAACAATGATCAGGGCTATTAATCCCACACCAATAATTTGTCCCAGGATATTGCTTAAAAGCTCCATTTTCAACATTCTGACAAACCACCAGAATACATAGATGACAAGGATGGCAACGATTATGTTGATTGCTACTGTGCCTCTAACGAGCAAATATACCTGGTACATCAGAAGCGCTACAAGCACTATGTCGATAATATCAAGTAATCTTATGTGTAAAAAGAGTTCAATCATATGTAGACCTGAAATATATCGCTTGAAGTTAAACTTTTTTTTCTTCCTGATGCAGCTTTTCCCATAGCTTTTTAACCTCTACAGCTTCCTTCACATCATGCACCCTCAGAATGTTTGCCCCTTTCATTAAAGCATACATATGCAAGGCCGTAGTTCCGTTGAGGGCCGATTCCGGTCCGCTGTTCAATACTTTATAGGTCATGGACTTTCTCGAAACACCTATCAGCAGTGGGATCTCCAAAGCTTTGAATACTTCCAGTCCTGACATAAGTGTGTAATTGTGTTCAATACTTTTTCCAAAACCAAAACCGGGATCAATTAGCACATCATTTACTCCGCGTTCGGTTAGCTGGTTAACTTTCTTTTCGAGCCAGGCCAAAACTTCATTAACGACATCCATGTATAAAGGTTCTTTTTGCATGGTCTCCGGTTTTCCTTTCATATGCATAATGATGTAGGGTGTATTGCTAGCCGCAATAAAATCGAACATCATCGGATCCTCCTCTCCGGCAGTTATATCATTAATTATATCTACCTGGTATTCAGAAGTGATCTTTGCTGCAATTTTTGAGCGGAAAGTATCAGCCGATACCGGTATTCCGGGATCGAGTTCTCTGATAATTTCAAGTGCCGGGATGAGCCTCTCCAATTCTTTTTTTTCAGATATATACGAAGAACCGGGCCTGGAAGAGAAGGCCCCCACGTCAATTATATCCGCTCCCTGTTCAATGATCTGCCTGACACGTTGCCTGATCGAAAACTTTTCTGTATATTTCCCCCCATCGTAAAAAGAATCAGGAGTGACATTTAAAATACCCATGATCTTTGGTGTTCTCAGATCCAGAAGATTCCCACGGCAATTGATACTAAGGTTTCTCGGAAAAAATGTATCTTTAAATCCCATAAATAAAGCCATGTTTCCGGCAAATTTAAGGAATTTGAAGAATATATCAGCCTTAAGGTATAAATTATAAAATTTGAGCAGGTATTATGAATTTTGCAGTTATTGAAGGTTTGGATGGTTCAGGGAAATCAACACAGATAAAGTTGCTTCGAAAATACCTGGAAGATCATAATATCCCGTATAAATATTTGCATTTCCCCAGGACAGACGCTCCTGTTTACGGTGAACTCATAGCCCGTTTTCTCAGAGGCGAATTAGGGAAGATCTCCGATGTTAATCCATATCTCATTGCTCTTATCTATGCAGGAGACCGGAACGATGCCAAAGTTTTATTAAATAAATGGCTGGATGAGGGATATTTTGTACTGGTCGACAGGTATGTGATCTCTAATATCGCTTTTCAGTGTGCAAAATTGGAAAAGCAAAAGGATAGGGACGAGTTGAAAAAGTGGATTACTGAACTCGAATACAAGCATAATGAATTGCCCCGTCCGGATATTAACTTGTTTCTGGATGTCCCGTTCCAGTTTACCAGGGAGAAACTTAGCGGTAGCAGGAAAGGTCAGGATAGAAGCTATCTTGAAGGTGTAAAGGATATTCATGAGGCTAATCTGAATTTTCAAAGGGATGTCAGAGAAGTCTATCTTTCCCTGGATAATGATAAAGGGTATAAAATACTACCCTGTTATAATGATAAAAATGAAATTTATTCGCCACAGATTATTTTTGAAAAAATTATAAAAATCTTTTTTAGTGATGACGATAATCAGACTTATTAGCAGAATACTTGTTGGTACTGTATTTGTTTTTTCCGGTTTTGTAAAAGCAATCGACCCACTGGGCTCAACCTACAAATTCACCGATTATTTCAATGCTTTCAATCTTGGATTCCTGGAACCCCTGGCTTTTACTCTTGCCGTGTTATTAAGTGCTATTGAACTCGTAATTGGGATAAGCCTTTTGCTCTCATACAGAATGAAAGTCATTTCCTGGCTTTTATTGATATTTATGTCTTTTTTTACAATTCTAACATTTATTCTGGCTCTTACCAATCCGGTTAGCGATTGTGGTTGCTTTGGCGATGCACTTATTCTGACGAACTGGGAGACATTCTGGAAAAATGTTGTAATTATGATATTTACGCTTGTTGTTTTCATTTACAGGAAGAAATACCCGGTTGTCCGTTCAGGTATTGTGGAGTGGTCTGTAATCCTCATTTTCTTTTTAGGATCATTGACGCTTTCATTGTATTGCTACAATAACCTTCCCCTGTTGGATTTTCGTCCGTACAGCACAGGTACAAATATTCCTGAGGCAATGACGATTCCTGAAGGTGCACCTGAAAGTAAATATGTTACAAAATTATACTACAAAAATTTACAAACTGGTGAGGAAAAGGAATTTACCATGGAGAACTTTCCCCGCGATACCACAAAATGGGAATTTTCTGATGCGGTAACCGAGCAATTGTCGCAAGGATATGAACCACCGATACACGACTTCAATATAGTGGCTCCGGATGGAAGCGAGATCACCGACAATATAATTTCCTCTAAGGGATATTCTTTCATTATGGTGAGTTATAATGTGCTTAAGGCTGATGTTGAGGGACTCAAACAGGCCGGTTCATATTTCAAACTTGCACAGGCAATGCCCGATGTTCAGTTTCATGCAGTTACTTCGTCTTTAAGGACTGATACAGATAGTCTGAGAAAAGAACTTGGTCTGGATTACGATTTTTCCCAGGCTGATGAAATTACATTAAAAACCATTATACGTTCAAACCCAGGTCTCATCCTGATTAAGAACGGAACCATTATCGGGAAATGGCATTACAGGAATTTCCCGGAAGATGATTATTTCCCGGAATTTGCTCCAATGGTCGAAAACTATCCTTTTTGCACGGGCTGTGATCTCCGCATTATTGATGAGAACCCTGCAGGCACAAGGACGGATGAATATGAGACCCTTCTTTACTACAGGAATCTTGAAACCGATAGTGTTCATGAATTTACCATGGATAATTTTCCGGCAGGTAATGATGAATGGATGTTTGAAAATTCCGTATCTGCTAAAATCAGTGAGGGATATGAGAATCCACTTTCAAAAATAGAGATCAATTCGGTATATGGAATGGATATGGGGGATGTTGCTTTTTTTAATGATGCATACAGTCTTCTTATTTTCGTGAAAGATCCTTCTGAACTTTCAGAAGAGGAGTTGCGTGAAATGAACAAACTAGGGGGAATGGCAGCAGAATATCTTCCCGGGCGCGTTGATGTTTTTCCGGTTACTGCTTTAAATGCGGATGAAATTATCGACTTTACCGCCGAAAACATATCTCCTTTTGATTATTACCAGGGAAAGGAGAGTCAAATAAGTCAGCTGGCGGGCGATTCCATCCGGGTCGTATTAATAAAAGATGCTAAGGTTCTTTACAATCATGCCGGAAATACATTCCCCGATCCCTCTGAACTTGAAAATCTGCCTGAATCAAATCTTCAGGAAGCGGAAACCATTATTAAGCCTGCCATTCTGAGCAAAATGAAGATGATATCAGAGAAAAGGCTGGTATATGTATTCATTTTCGGATTCCTTTTATTAAGTATGATACTGAGGATTTATCTAAATCACAAAAACCCGGATGTTAAATAGTATCCTATCTAAAATTGCTTACAGCATACTGGTTATCTGGGGAGTGGTCAGTGTTATTTTCTTTTTATTCAATGTGCTTCCTGGTGATCCTGCACGGATGATGCTCGGACAGCGGGCCGATATGCAGACCGTAGAACTTATACGCAAGGAACTTGGGTTGAATGAAAGTCTTGGAAAGCAATATGTGAGATACCTCAATGATCTGTCTTTTATTTCTGTTTATAACATGCAAGATGAAAGCTCTTTTTTTTATTATTCCGGGGAAAAGTATGGTAAATCTACCGTTCTTTTTAAACCAGGTAAGGAAGTTGCGCTTTTGCTTAAAAAACCCTATCTGGGAAGATCCTTTCAGAATGACCGCAAAGTCGGGGAGATGATCTCCGAGGCATTGCCTAATTCCCTTATACTTGCCTTTACAGCAATACTCATCGCTTTTCTGACAGGTAATCTTATCGGGGTTTCTGCTGCCCTTAAAAAGGATACCATTTATGATCGTCTAAGTCTGCTGATCTCCACCATAGGAATGTCTCTTCCTTCTTTTTTTGCCGCCATTCTAATTGGCTGGCTGTTTGCCTATAAACTGGGACACGTTACCAACCTAAACCTTACCGGAAACCTTTATGAGGTCGATGATCTTGGCAGGGGCATACACCTGGAGCTCAAAAATCTCATTCTTCCGGCCATTACCCTGGGCATTCGTCCCTTATCGGTGGTGGTGCAATTATCACGTAACTCTATGCTTGATGTACTTTCCAAAGATTACATCCGCACTGCATATTCAAAAGGATTACCAAAAAAAAGAATAATATTCAGGCATGCCTTCAGAAATTCTCTTACACCGGTTGTTACTGCCATAAGCGGCTGGTTTGCGGGTATGCTTGCCGGAGTGGTATTTGTAGAATACATCTTTGGATGGAAAGGGCTGGGTTATCTCATTGTCAATGCCCTCAACTTTTATGACCTGCCGGTAGTGCTTGGCAGCGTATTGACTATTGCTGTGGTTTTTGTGGTTGTGAATATTTTAGTGGATGTGGTTTATGTGGTTTTGGATCCGAGGTTGAGGTAGGGGGAGGAGGCAGGAGGCAGGAGGCAGTGATCAGTAATCAGTGATCAGTAATCAGTAATCAGTAATCAGTAATCAGTAGGCAGGAGGCAGGAGGCAGTAATCAGTAATCAGTAATCAGTAATCAGTAA